>NZ_FOJQ01000002.1:13295-122448 GCF_900111795.1 Anoxybacillus pushchinoensis
GCTGCCGCTTTTTTCTTCGCAAGCGCAACATCATCTTCCTGTTCGAGCGTCGGCTCAGTTTGTTTCGCTTGTTCAGCTGCTTGTTTGGCAGCAAGACGCTCTTTTGCTAATTGTTTCGCCCGTTCGGCCGCTTCTCTTTTTAGTTGCTGTAAATCTTTTTCATCGCTCATTTACAGCACCCTCTTTCCTGTTTTTGCTTCATAGCGAATCTTCTCTTTTAACTTATTAATGCCATAAATAAGGGCAGCTGGGTTTGGCGGACAGCCCGGAATATATACATCAACCGGTACAATTTGATCGACACCTTTCACAACGCAATACGATTTCACATATGGCCCGCCTGCTGTCGCACAAGAGCCCATCGCAATGACCCATTTCGGTTCAGGCATTTGATCGTACAAGCGGCGAACAATTGGCGCCATTTTTTTCGTGACTGTACCTGAAACGATCATGACATCTGATTGACGCGGCGACGTGCGGAAGAAAGAGCCGAAACGATCTAAGTCGTAATGGGAAGAGCCGACTCCCATCATTTCAATGGCGCAACAGGCAAGTCCGAACGTAAGCGGCCATAGCGAGTTGCTGCGCGCCCACGCTTTTAGCTGTTCTAATGTCGTTAAAAAGACGTTACGGCGCATTTCTTCCATTTCCTGATCTGATACGTTTAACAATTTTACATCCATTTTAACACCTTCTTCTTCCAAGCATACACAAGTCCAATCAACAACATGACGACGAAAATGAGCATTTCGATGATGGCAAATGCACCGAGCTTTTCAAATGCCACCGCCCACGGATATAAAAATACAGTTTCTACATCAAAAATGACGAACAGCAACGCAAAGATGTAATATCTCACGTTAAATTGCACGCGCGAATCGTGGAATGGATCCAATCCGCTCTCGTACGTTGTTTGCTTCGCTGCATTCGGCGCATGTGGACGAAGAAGACGTCCTGCTGTGAGCGCAACGATCGGAAGCAAAATACCTAAACAAAGGAACACAAAGACGACTACATAACTGTTTACATACACGTTCAACGATGGCCCACCCCTTTGTGACTTTATACACATTTTTCGAAAACGTCATACTATTACGACTGTAACCGATAACATTATATCACTTCTTCACATATGTGTCGATAAAACTTGTTCCAAAAACAAGAAAACACCCCCCTCTTTCTAATAACAAAAAACCCTAAGAGACGATGCTCTTAGGGTTAAAAGTTGCGATTTGCGACATTTAAACGGTTGAGCGCGCGACGTAAAGCTAGCTCAGCCCGCTTATGATCAATATCTTCTTGTTTCGCTTGCAGACGGCGTTCAGCCCGCTCTTTCGCCGCTTTTGCACGCGCCACATCAATATCTTCTGCTCGTTCCGCTGCTTGCGCCAAAATCGTGACACGATCAGGGCGAACTTCTAAAAAGCCGCCGCTCACCGCGACAAACTCTGTCGCGTTTCCTTTTTTCAAACGAACCGCGCCAATCTCTAGCGGTGCGACCATCGGAATGTGCCCTGGCAACACGCCGAGTTCGCCGCTTTGCGCTTTAGCGCTCACCATTTCCACATCCGCTTCATATACTGGGCCGTCCGGAGTTACGACACTGACTTTAATCGTCTTCATGGAAAATCCTCCTCGGTCCCTTATTAAACTTCTACGCCCATTTTTCTCGCTTTTTCAATTACTTCTTCAATACGGCCGACTAAGCGGAACGCATCTTCTGGAAGATGGTCATATTTTCCTTCCAAAATTTCTTTAAAGCCACGAACTGTCTCTTTTACAGGAACGTATGAACCTGGTTGTCCTGTAAACTGTTCAGCGACGTGGAAGTTTTGTGATAAGAAGAACTGAATGCGACGAGCGCGATGAACGACAAGTTTATCTTCTTCTGAAAGCTCATCCATACCGAGAATCGCGATAATGTCTTGCAATTCTTTGTAGCGCTGTAACGTTTGTTGTACTTTGCGCGCAACTTGATAGTGCTCTTCACCGACGATTTCAGGCGAAAGCGCACGAGATGTCGATGCGAGTGGGTCTACCGCTGGGTAAATACCCATCTCTGATAGTTTACGCTCTAAGTTTGTCGTTGCATCTAAGTGTGCGAACGTTGTCGCTGGCGCTGGGTCTGTGTAGTCGTCCGCTGGTACGTAAATCGCTTGGATCGATGTAACCGAACCGACTGCTGTTGATGTAATACGTTCTTGTAATTGACCCATTTCTGTCGCAAGCGTTGGTTGGTAACCTACCGCTGAAGGCATGCGTCCTAATAGGGCGGAAACTTCTGAACCTGCTTGCGTGAAGCGGAAAATGTTATCGATGAAGAACAATACGTCTTGTCCTTGCTCATCACGGAAATATTCCGCCATCGTCAATCCTGTTAATGCGACGCGCATACGTGCTCCAGGCGGCTCGTTCATTTGACCGAATACCATCGCTGTTTTGTTAATAACGCCAGAGTCTTTCATTTCATGGTACAAGTCGTTTCCTTCGCGCGTGCGCTCACCAACGCCCGCGAATACGGAAATACCACCGTGCTCTTGCGCGATGTTGTTAATTAACTCTTGAATTAAAACCGTTTTCCCTACCCCTGCACCACCGAACAAACCGATTTTTCCACCTTTAATATAAGGTGCAAGCAAGTCAACGACTTTAATTCCTGTTTCAAGAATTTCAACTTGTGTTGAAAGCTGTTCGAATTTTGGTGCCGGACGGTGAATTGAATCGCGGCGAGCGTCTGCCGGGATGTCTTCCCCTAAGTCAATCGGCTCCCCTAGTACGTTAAATACGCGTCCGAGCGTCACTTCACCAACAGGAACAGAAATTGGTGCTCCTGTATCAATGACTTCCATGCCACGCACTAATCCGTCTGTCGTTGACATCGCAATTGTGCGTACTGTATCGTCCCCAAGGTGAAGGGCTACTTCTAACGTTAAGTCGATATCGACTTCTTTTTCGTTACGCGCTTTATGTTTAATTTTTAGGGCGTTGTAAATCGCAGGTAAGTGTCCGTCTTCGAACTTGACGTCTACAACAGGACCCATAACTTGAATAACGCGTCCTTTTGCCATCGTTTTCCCTCCTAACTGCTAATCAACCTTATTGCAATGCGTTCGCTCCGGCCACAATCTCTGTAATTTCTTGCGTAATCGCTGCTTGACGGGCACGGTTGTAAGAAAGTGTAAGCGTCCGAATCAATTCTTTTGCATTGTCTGTTGCGTTTTTCATCGCTGTCATCCGCGCAGCATGCTCGCTCGCTTTTGCATCTAGCAAAGCACCGTAAATTAAACTTTCAGCGTATTGCGGCAACAACACTTCTAAAATTTCTTCTTGCGACGGCTCGAATTCGTAAGCTGTCAACTTTTTATCGGATGCTAAGTCCGTTAACGGCAATAGCTTTTTCTCCGTTACATCTTGTTGAATAGGGCTCACGAAATGGTTGTAAAACATATACAGTTCATCAAACGTGCCATCCGCAAACATATTGACAGTTTTGTTCGCAATTTCTTTAATATCCGCAAACGCCGGTTGATCTGGCAAACCGGTAATATGTAAAGCTACCGGGATGTTGCGTCGTTTAAAGAAATTTAAACCGACGCGGCCGATTGCGATGATCGCATATTCCTCTGTTGAACGGTGACGCTCTTGAATCGTTTGGTATACCGTACGGAGCACGTTGCTGTTGTAAGCACCTGCTAAACCGCGGTCAGACGTAATGACTAAATATCCCGTCTTTTTGACTGGGCGCTTCACAAGCATCGGATGAGAAGCGTCATTGCTGCCAAGTGCAACGCTCGCGACGACTTCTTCAATTTTTTCCATGTACGGCGTGAACGATCTCGCATTATGTTCAGCACGGTTTAATTTTGAGGCCGAGACCATTTCCATCGCTTTCGTAATTTGGCTCGTCTTTTTTGTCGTATTAATGCGCGCTTTAATATCGCGTAACGATGCTCCCAAAGGTTTCACCACCTTTTTCGCTCAATTGTTGAAAGGGACGGAACAGCCATGCTGTTCCGCTCTCCACTTTACTTTTGTTACTCGGATACAACAAACGTCTTTTTGAACGCTTCAATTGCTTTATTGAAGTCTTCTTCGTTTGGAAGATCGCCTGTTGTGCGAATATGCTCCATTAGCTTTTGACCGTTCTCGTCCTTATCTAACCATGCATGGAACTCTTTTTCAAAGCGGCGAATATCTTCGACTGGAATATCGTCTAAGAAACCGCGCGTTAATGCATAAATGATCGCTACTTGTTTTTCAACTGGCAGCGGCTCATGTAAACCTTGTTTTAACACTTCAACTGTGCGCGCACCGCGAGCAAGTTTTGCTTGTGTCGCTTTATCAAGGTCGGAACCGAACTGCGCGAACGCCTCTAGCTCACGATATGCCGCTAAGTCAAGACGCAACGTACCTGATACTTTTTTCATCGCTTTAATTTGTGCTGCCCCACCGACGCGCGATACGGAAAGACCGGCGTTAATCGCTGGACGCACACCAGAGAAGAACAAATCAGACTGCAAGAAAATTTGTCCGTCTGTAATGGAAATGACGTTTGTTGGAATGTATGCTGAAATGTCGCCCGCTTGTGTTTCAACGAAAGGTAACGCTGTTAATGAGCCTGCACCTTTTGCATCGCTTAATTTCGCTGCGCGCTCAAGCAAGCGAGAATGCAAGTAGAATACGTCACCCGGATACGCTTCACGACCTGGCGGACGGCGTAATAATAACGAAAGCTCACGGTAAGCTGCCGCTTGTTTCGATAAGTCATCATATACAACAAGCACGTGTTGTCCTTTGTACATGAAGTATTCGCCCATCGTTACGCCCGCATATGGCGCTAAGAATAAAAGTGGAGCTGGCTGTGATGCAGAAGCCGTCACGACGATTGTGTAATCTAATGCACCGTATTTGCGCAACGTTTCAACGACGTTACGAACCGTTGATTCTTTTTGCCCAATGGCAACGTAAATACAAATCATGTTTTTTCCTTTTTGGTTAATGATTGTATCTACTGCAACGGACGTTTTTCCTGTTTGACGGTCTCCGATAATTAACTCGCGTTGGCCGCGACCGATTGGCACAAGCGCGTCAATCGCCTTAATTCCCGTTTGTAATGGCTCATGAACGGATTTACGATCCATAACGCCAGGTGCTGGGCTTTCAATCGGACGTGTTTCAGTCGTTTCAATTGGACCTAATCCGTCTACTGGTTGTCCTAATGGATTTACGACGCGACCGATTAACGCCTCTCCAACTGGCACTTCCATAATACGACCTGTACGACGTACTTCGTCGCCTTCTTTAATGCCTGTGTACGGTCCTAAAATAACGATACCGACGTTGTTTTCCTCTAAGTTTAGCGCCAGTCCCATGACGCCGTTGGCAAACTCAACAAGCTCTCCTGACATGACGTTGTCGAGGCCATGAGCACGAGCGATTCCGTCACCGACTTGAATGACTGTACCGACATCGCTCACTTCGATTTCAGACTGATAGTTTTCGATTTGCTTTTTTATCAGCGCGCTAATTTCTTCCGCTTTGATGCTCATGCATTTCACCCCTATCTATAAATGTTAGCGAGTTAACTGTCGCTGTAATCTTGCTAATTTTCCGCTGACGCTTCCGTCGAAAATGCGGTTGCCGATGCGCACTTTTACCCCACCGATCACATCTTTATCGATGATGTTTGTGATGCGAAGCGTGTCGACGCCGACTTTTTTCGCAAATACTTCTGCAAGCGCCTTCGTTTCGTCTTCCGTTAATGGACGAGCCGAATAAACGATCGCTTCAGCTACACCGCGCGCCTCATTCGCTAGCGTAATGAAAGCATCTACTAAGTCTTCTACAATGTCGATGCGATGACGATCTAAAAGCAACATAAACGTATGTTGCAGTACATTTGAAACGCTTGCAAACGCTTCTTGGATGAGCGCTTTCTTTTTCGCTAGCGCAACTTTCGGATGGTTCAATACAGAAAGAAGCGCTTCATTTTGTGCAAATACTTGTTTAACGACGCGAAGTTCCTGTTCGAGCTGATCAAGAAGCTGTTGTTCTTTCGCAATTTCAAAAAGTGCCGACGCATATCGTTTCGCTACGACCTGTTTGTTCATCGGCGTTCTCCTACCTCTTGAATATATTCGCTAATCAGCTTTGCTTGATCTTGTTCGCTCAATTCTTTTTCAATTACTTTCGATGCAATAAGTACGGATAAGGAAGCAACTTGTTGGCGTAACGCTGCCATCGCTTGTTCTTTCTCTTGCGCGATTTCTTGTTTCGCGACTTCTTTTAAGCGCTCCGCTTCGGCGCGCGCCGCTTGAATGATTTGCTCTTTTTGCTCTTCACCAAGCTTGCGTGCTTCTTCGATAAGCGCTTGCGCTTCTTGGCGCGATTTTTTCATTAATTCACGTTGCTCTTCTGCAAGCTTTTTCGCTTCTTGATGATGTTTTTCTGCTTGCTCGATTTCGTTTGCAATATGCTCTTCACGTTGTTTCATGACGCCCATTAAAGGCCCGAATGCATATTTGCGAAGCAAGAACATGAGCAAGAGGAACATGAGTAATTGGAATGCGATATCACCGCCGTTGAACCCTTGTCCACCAGCGCCTAACACAAACATGTTTACCACCGCGCGTTTCACTCCCTTCAAAAATCGCCCGAATATCGCTCGGAGCGTGTGCGTACGAACATAAAGGAATGGCGAAGGTTCTCGTATGAGACGGACTTCGCCATTATTGAACCGTTTCGTATAAGTTCACTTTGACAATTACATACCCATAACCATGAACGCTACGACAACCGCGATAATCGGAATCGCTTCGACTAGTGCTACCCCGATGAACATCGTCGTTTGAAGTGCTCCACGAGCCTCAGGTTGACGAGCAATTCCCTCTACTGTACGACTGACAATCATACCGTTACCAAATCCTGCACCAAGTGCTGCTAAACCGATTGCAATTGCAGCTGCTAAAGCTCCCATATTTAACTCCTCCTTAAATGCTGTTTTTTGAGAACAAAGTTGTTAATATATTCTAATGGTCATGACTCACTTTGTGAGACATATAAACCATTGTTAACATAGTAAAAATAAATGCTTGAATCGCACCAACGAAAATACTAAACGCTTGCCATACAATTGTAGGAATGATCGCTACAACCGTGCCAGCAAATCCAGTCGCTAGACTACCAGCCAACAATCCTAACAAAATTTCACCCGCGAAAATGTTTCCGTATAAACGGAGACCGAGCGTCAGGGTATTCGCAAACTCCTCAATAATCTTCAACGGGAACAAAAACGGCATCGGGCTGACAAAACCTTCGGCATATCCTTTTAACCCTTTCATTTTAATGCCGTAATAGTGAGACAATCCAACTACCATTGTAGCTAGTGTAAGTGTGATCACAGGATCAGCGGTCGGGGACTTCCACCATAGTTCGTCGTTAATGACGACCGCAAAAGGTAGACCAAGCATATTGGCTACAAAAATATACATAATCAGTGTAACACCTAAAACTTGGAATCTCCCGCCTGTTTGCCAATCCATGTTACTTTTAATAATTCCTTTAACAAAATCCATAACCCACTCAAGAAAATTTTGCATGCCAGTTGGTTTCATCGACAAGTTGCGCGTTGCCAATAAAGCGATGACAAACACAATGACGGATGTGACCGTAATCATCATTACGTTTGACAAATTAAAGGTTAATCCAAACAATTCATACAGAGGAGCTTCATGATGCACCTTTACTCACCTCTCTTCCTCTTTGTTTTTTTGGAAAAAGAAATCTATCATAATGACAACATAAGATGTCATTAATCCTACCACTATCCAAACGATCGACAAGTGTTCTGGATAACGCAACGCAAAAATGGCACCCAATGTAGCGGCCGCCATACGTGAGAGCATGCCAAGTGAAACTACTCGTCTCCCTAGAATAACAGCTCGTCCTAGTCGCTCAACCCTTCTAATGAGCGTCCACGTATTAAATAAGCCGACAATCGTTCCTATAATTAAACTTAAAAATATTTTTTCGTATGACGAAAAACCCCATCCTAATACATAAAGTGCCAACAAATATAGTATGTATGATTTGTGACGTCGCCAATGCTGCTGCAGTTCGTTCATTTTTCCTCTCCTGAAAAAAATGAGCGAATGAGGCGAATCATTGCGTAAACACCAGCCGCTAAGCCGAGCAACAAGCCGACAATTAAAAAGAGCGGTTCGGTACCAAAGTGTTCGTCAACAAAACGTCCTCCAAAAATCCCAACTAAGACGGACCCGACAAGCTGGGAAGATATCCCCGTCATCAAGCCGATTGCCCGAAACGGATGGCGCTCACGTTGCCGCATACGAAAGCCTCACTTTTCATTTTCAGAATTTACTGTATTTTAAAAAAGGTTATCCTTATCCCCTTGTAAGCATACAATAGCGAAAACTCGATGTCAATGCGTTCGGTCACAAAAGTAGGGAAAATTTTTGGTAGAAAAAAGGGATGCGTCATCACATCCCTTTTTCGTGTTGAAATGGCGTCGGCAAAACATCGCTTTGCCCGAAATAATAACGAATCGCTTCGACAATCCGCTTTGATGCCCATCCGTCACCGTACGGATTTGACGCTTTCGCCATTTGGTCATATGCTTTTTCGTCCGTCAGTAGCTCGCTAGCTAACTTGTAAATCGTTTGTTCGTCCGTTCCAGCTAATTTTAGCGTTCCCGCCTCGATCCCTTCCGGACGCTCTGTCGTATCGCGCAACACGAGGACAGGAACACCGAGAGAAGGTGCTTCTTCTTGAACGCCGCCTGAATCGGTTAAAATCATATATGCACGGGCTGCGAAGTTATGGAAATCTACGACATCTAACGGCTCGATTAAATGAATGCGTTCATCGTCTCCTAATATATCATTCGCCAATTCGCGAACGACCGGATTTAAATGAACGGGATAAACAACTTGAACGTCGCGGTAATCGTCTACGAGCCGTTTAATCGCCCGGAACATATTACACATCGGTTCACCGAGGTTTTCGCGGCGATGCGCCGTCAGTAAAATCATACGGCTTCCCGCTACCTTTTCTAAAATCGGGTGGGTATACGTGTCGCGCACCGTCGTTTTTAACGCGTCAATCGCGGTGTTGCCGGTAATAAAAATGGCGTCGTCCCGCTTGTTTTCCGCTCGTAAATTTTCCGCCGCTTTCGCTGTCGGAGCAAAATGCAAATCAGCTAATACCCCCGTTAATTGGCGATTCATTTCTTCTGGAAACGGCGAGTATTTATTCCACGTTCTTAACCCCGCTTCCACGTGCCCAACAGCAATTTGGTTGTAAAACGCCGCAAGGCTAGCGACAAATGTCGTTGTCGTGTCGCCGTGGACGAGCACGATGTCGGGCTTTACTTTTTTCATGACGTCGTCTAAACCAGCAAGCGCTCTTGTCGTAATATCGACAAGCGTTTGACGCTCTTTCATAATGTTTAAATCGTAATGCGGCTGAATGCCAAAAATATCAAGCACTTGATCAAGCATTTGACGATGTTGCGCTGTGACGGTAACGATCGACTCAATGTCCTCGTATTGTTGCAATTGCAAAACGAGCGGAGCCATTTTGATGGCTTCCGGTCTCGTCCCAAAAATCGTCATTACTTTTCGTTTTCCCATTATGCTCACCTTACTTCGTCCCAAACAGACGGTCTCCAGCATCGCCAAGACCTGGGACAATGTAGCCATGATCATTTAGTTTTTCGTCTAATGCGGCGATGTAAATGTCGACGTCTGGATGCGCTTGTTGCACCGCTTCTACCCCTTCTGGTGCAGCAATTAAGCACATAAACTTAATGTTTTTTGCACCGCGCTTTTTTAGCGCATGGATTGCTTCGACAGCCGATCCGCCTGTCGCAAGCATCGGGTCGACAACAATAAAGTCGCGCTCTTCGACGTCTGTCGGAAGCTTCACGTAATATTCAACCGGCTTTAACGTCTCTGGGTCGCGATACAATCCGATATGACCTACTTTAGCAGCTGGAATGAGCTTTAAAATGCCGTCTACCATTCCGATTCCTGCACGTAAAATCGGGATGATACCTAATTTTTTCCCTGCGATCACTTTCGCTCTCGCTTTGCTGACAGGCGTCTCAATTTCAACTTCTTGAAGCGGCAAATCGCGTGTAATTTCAAACGCCATAAGCGTCGCCACTTCTTCGACAAGCTCTCGGAACTCTTTCGTTCCTGTATGTTTGTCGCGAATGTATGTAAGCTTATGTTGAATTAACGGATGATCAAATACGTACACTTTACTCATGTCAGTCGCCCCTTTTTTTCATATGCATTCTTGTAAATTTTACATAAAAACAAACGAGGATTCAACTTACGATTTAAAGAAAAAGGTGCCCCGATGGACACCTTATACGTACAGTGGAAATTTTTCAGTTAATGCGGCAACACGTTGGCGCGCCTCTTCTAATTTTTGCTCATCGTCTTTATGTTTGAGCGCAAGCGAGATGATGCGCGCAATTTCATCCATTTCCTCAAGCCCAAATCCGCGGCTTGTCACCGCTGCTGTACCGATGCGAATGCCGCTAGTAACAAACGGGCTTTCTGGATCGTACGGAATCGTGTTTTTATTGACCGTAATGCCAATATCATCGAGAACTTTTTCAGCGACTTTTCCTGTTAAACCGATGGAACGTAAGTCGATTAACAACAAATGATTGTCTGTGCCGCCAGAGACGAGCGTAAACCCTTCAGCCGTTAAAGCTTCGGCTAGACGGTTAGCATTGTTCACGATATTTTGGGCATATGTTTTAAAGTCATCTTGTAACGCCTCGCCGAGCGCGACTGCTTTCGCGGCGATGACGTGCATAAGCGGACCCCCTTGAATGCCTGGGAAAATCGCTTTATCAATTTGTTTCGCAAACTGCTCTTGGCACAAAATCATTCCTCCGCGCGGACCGCGTAACGTTTTATGCGTCGTTGTCGTCACAAAATGGGCGTAAGGAACAGGGTTCGGGTGCAAACCTGCCGCCACAAGCCCCGCGATATGCGCCATGTCAACCATGAGATATGCGCCCACTTCATCCGCAATTTCACGAAACTTCGCAAAGTCAATCGTGCGAGGATATGCGCTTGCCCCAGCAACGATCAATTTCGGTTTATGTTTTAATGCTTTTTCGCGAACGTCATCATAGTTAATGCGATGCGTTTCTGGATCGACGCCATATTCAACGAAATTGTACTGTATACCGCTAAAGTTCACCGAGCTTCCGTGCGTTAAATGCCCTCCGTGCGACAAATTCATGCCAAGCACTGTATCCCCGTGTTGTAAAACTGTAAAATAGACAGCCATGTTCGCCTGTGCCCCTGAATGCGGCTGAACATTTGCATGCTCCGCTCCGAACAATTGTTTTGCACGTTCGCGCGCAAGCTCTTCTACGACGTCAACATGTTCACAACCGCCGTAATAGCGACGGCCTGGATATCCTTCAGCATACTTGTTCGTTAATACTGATCCTTGCGCTTCCATCACCGCTTCACTAACGAAGTTTTCCGATGCAATCAATTCAATTTTCGTTTGTTGTCGTTTTAACTCATCTTGAATAGCTTGAAATACTTGCGGATCTTGCTGTGACAAGCGACTCATTGACAATCCTCCCCTAAAGTGTGAATATTCTTTTTTATCTTAACACATTTTCAAATGAAAAAGTGAACAAATTTAACCGATCGAACATGATTTGTTCGCCTTTTCTTCTGAATAGACGGCGCGTTCGCCTCCGATGAGCTTCGGTCTCGTTTTCGCAAATGTAACGATCGCATGTCCGATTTGCTTAATCGATGTGCGGACAGGAACCGCCACATGTTTTAAATGCATACCAATTAATGTAGCACCGATATCAATGCCAGCATCTGCTCGAATATGTTCAACGACAACAGGATCATGAAGTTGCGTATATGCGTATGCCGCCATTGCGCCACCCGCGTTGCGAACAGGAATGACGCTCACAATTTCCAGCTGCTTTGTCACAGCGGTTTGTCGTTCCACTACTAATGCCCGGTTTAAATGTTCACAACATTGAAACGCAAGCTGCACTCCTGTTTCATCGCGCCATTGTTTCAGTTCTTGAAACAACATCGCCGCCACATCCATCGTTCCCGCTGTTCCGATTTTTTCTCCAATGACTTCACTTGTGCTGCAACCAATGACGACAACGTCATGATTCGTTAGCGGCACTTGCGCACGAAACTCAGCAAGCGCCTTTTGCCATTGACTACGCCATTGTTCCATGTCCGTCACGATACTCCCACCTTTATTGCTCGTTTTCATAAGCGGAAATTTTTTGAATGCGTTTTTCGTGACGACCTCCTTCAAATGGGGTTGTCAGCCATACTTTGGCAATTTCGCGCGCCAATCCCGGTCCGATGACGCGTTCGCCCATCGCTAATATATTGCTGTCGTTATGTTCGCGCGTTGCCTTTGCGCTAAATACATCGTGAACGAGCGCGCAACGGATACCTTTCACTTTGTTTGCCGCAATGCTCATGCCAATACCTGTTCCGCAAATTAATATGCCGCGGTCAAATTCGCCATTCGCCACTTTCTCTGCTACTGGCAACGCATAATCTGGATAATCAACAGACGTTTCACATTCACAACCGAAGTCTGTATATTCGATGCCCATTTCATCCATTAGTTTTTTAATTTCCTCGCGAATGCGAATGCCTCCATGGTCTGATGCGATTGCTACTTTCATGTTTAAACCCCTCCTTGTTTGTGTAAAGAAAAAACCGTCTCTTTTCATTTTAACGATTCGAGACGGTCTTTTCACCATTTATTATACTTATAAACGGAAGCGAGCAATCGTTTGTTTTAATTTTTCTGCTTGTTCTCCAAGTTCCGTCGCCAGCTCGCGCATGCTTTCAATGACAACCGTTTGTTCTTGCGTAGCCGCCGTCACTTCTTCCGCACCAGCCGATGTTTGTTCGGCGATCGCTGCCACTTCTTGCGATTGAATAGATGTTTGTTGAATATATTTCGTTTGTTCATCTACAAGTTGGGCAATTTGTTTTACGGCTTTTGCGACTTCATGAATGGATGCGCTCATATGGGAGATCGCTTCATTCGTTTCGTTTCCTTTTCTCGCTTCGTCATTCGCTTTCTTCACTTGCTCTGTAATTTGTTGAACGACGTTTGCTACTTCATGTTGAATGTTTTGAACGAGTTCAGAAATACCTTGTACTGCTTTAGCGCTTTCATCTGCCAGCTTTCTTACTTCTTCCGCAACGACCGCAAATCCTTTTCCGTGCTCCCCTGCCCGCGCCGCTTCAATGGAAGCATTTAACGCCAATAAATTTGTTTGTCCGGCAATATCTCCGACGAGGGAAATGATTTGACCGACTTCTTTCGCATGATCTTCTAAACGACGTACAACATCGAGCGACGATTCGTTGTTTTTCGCTAATTGTTGAATGCCAGCGATGAGCGAACCGATGACGCGACGGCTTTCTTCAAGCTTTGTAACCATCTCGGTCGACAGTTTTTCCGATTGCATCGCTTTTTGTTGCACGTTTCCTGCGATCGCTAATACATCTTCTACTGCTTCCGCTGTCGTTTGCATCGCCACCGCGGAATTATCCGCTCCTTTTGAAATTTCATCAATCGTGCGCGCAATGTTTTCCGCTTGTTCCGCCGCCACTCGAGACACGTTTGTCATCTCGACAACTTTTTCATTCGTGTGGGAAAAATTTTGTTGAATGTTTTGCACCATGTCGCGTAAACTGCGCAACATGTCGTTAAACGCAAGCGCAAGCGAACGAATTTCATCATCCGACTTTGGCACAGGTACATCTTGTCCAATTTCACCTTCTGCTGCTTTTAACGCCGCTTGTTCAAGCTGAGAAAGCGGTTTCGTAATGAACCGCGCCGCATAATATGCCAATACACCAGACCAAAAAATACCGAACAATAGCGTTAAAATGGTAAACGTATTTTCCCCAAACGGAAGCCATTGTTTGACGTAGTCATAGAGCACATAAATGTAAAAGGCGCTCGTTGAGTACGTAATGATCGCTAATACAGTTGTGAAAATGGCTAACTTTTTTTGTAAGCTAAATGTGTATTTTCCCCCCATCATACATCCCCCTTGCGTTATAGCTTTTCATGTAGCTTTTCAATCGCTTGCTCGAGCTCATCGCGCGTTTGACGGTACACATCGATCGAAGCGCCGAATGGATCGATGACATCTTTAGCGTCACCGAGAAATTCGTTTAACGTAAACGTTTTTCCTGCTGCTTCTGGAAAGCGCGACAGCACATGTTGTTTATGACTTTCGGTCATCGTTAATATGTACGTCGCCCAGTCAACATGCTCTTTCGTCAATAACGACGATTGATGCTGAATATGAATCCCCTTTTCAGCAAGCACCGCTTTCGCATGTTGTGACGCATCGCTTCCGTCAAACGCAAAAACGCCCGCTGACCTCACTTGCACATGCGGTAGCTGCTTATGCTTAAGCAGCGCTTCTGCCATCGGACTGCGGCATGTATTTCCTGTACATACAAATAAAACGTTCGTTTGGCTCACAACGTACACCTCTCATCATTTCCCTCATGTTTACTATTATTATAAAATAAGCAGTAGGACAAAATATAGACTAAATGAAAGAAAAAAGAACTGGAAAATCCCAGCTCATAACGGAAATAATAGTTTACAAGCAAACAAAAGCAAAATGGCTCCGCCTAACGCCTCGCTATATGTACCTAGCCAACGTTGAAAGCGACGCCCAAGAAGCAACCCTATCCACGTTAACACCATGCTCGTCAAGCCGAATGCGGTCACAGCGAGCACCATTTCCACCCCATAAATCCCTAAACTCAACCCGACGGAAAAACTGTCAAGGCTAACGCTAAACGCAAATAAAAACAAACCGATGCCAACAGGCCTCAGCCAACGTTCTTGTTCATGATGGAAGGAAGCGATGACCATTTGCACACCGAGAATAAACAACAATGCTCCTCCGATATATGTCGCTGCATGCCCTAATTGAATAGATAACAACCGACCGATCGTCATCCCAGCTAAAGGCATGACAACATGAAAAAAGCCTACCGTTGCTCCAATATAGGCAATTTGCTTCAAACGAAGCTGAAGCAATCCCATGCCGAGGCTGACTGAAAATGCATCCATCCCCAACGCAAATGCCATCATCGCTAATGTGATCATTTCCCCAACCATACGAATGCCTCCTTAGGACGTGCCCTCACGTTAACATATGCACACCCTAAGGAGTTTAGACATCATTTTTCCATCATTTGTTGATAGCCAGCTGCCTTTAACAATCGATTCATAATAGCGACCCCGATGCCTTCGTTCGGAAACGCCTCGCTATAAATGAAATGTACATGTGTTTCATCAAACGCTCGTAACGCGTCATAAAGCTGTTTTGCAACCGTTCGTAAATCGCTCCGTCGTCCGCACGCAATAACGACATCAGCTTCATACGTATCGCGCTGCTCTTCCGTCGTCAACACTCCTACAGTGAATCCACTCGCTCGTTTTTCATTCACAACTTGTTGTAAAAATGACGGTGAGCCGTACACAACAATGAGTGGAGCTTTCGGGGCGTAATGTGTATATTTCATCCCTGGAGATTTCGGCACAGCCTCTTTTTCCACAAGTGCGCGGTCGATATCCACAGCTCCGATCACCCGTTCAATTTCTTCTTTTGTCACACCGCCCGGCCTTAAAATGGTCGGGATGGCTGACGTGCAGTCTATAACCGTTGACTCAACTCCAACACCTGTCGCTCCCCCATCGACAACAGCTGCAATCCGTCCATCTAAATCATCAAGCACATGTTTCGCCGTCGTCGGACTCGGCCTTCCTGAACGATTCGCACTCGGTGCAGCAATAGGCAAACCGCTCGCTTGGATAAGGGCAAGCGCGATCGGATGGTTCGGCATGCGCACCGCAACCGTATTTAACCCTGCTGTTACGCGCGGAGAGACAGCATCTTTTTTCGGCAAAACGAGCGTGAGCGGACCCGGCCAAAAATGATCCATTAACGTATATGCGACAGACGGAATGTCACAAGCAACATCGTGCAGCTGTTCCTTCGTCGCAATGTGGACAATAAGTGGATTATCGCTCGGTCTCCCTTTCGCTACAAAAATGTTTTCCACAGCTGCTGTGGACATGGCGTTCGCTCCAAGACCATATACGGTTTCTGTCGGAAAAGCGACAAGCTCATCTCGCTTCACATACGAAGCGGCTTCTATAATCTGTGGATAAGTGCTTAAATCATCCACATTTTTATCCACAAAAAATATGCGTGTCTTCAACGTTTTCACCTCATAAACATTCGAGTTGTTCGTTTTTTATCCTTGTTGGACAACCGTTTCTTCAATTGAGTATAAAAAATTGTCACAACATACACAATAATTGTCCACAAATTGTGAATAAGTTTCTTCTTTTTGTTGATAAGTTTGTGGATATATTTATTGCATCAGCTTTTTCCATACTTCCGCAACGAAAAATTTCACTTCTACTTCCTGTTCATCGTCAACAACGCGCGGAGTTGCGTCCGTTTGTACAGCTTCTTCTTGTTGTTCATTTCGTTTTTCCACAGAACGAACCGCTTCACCTGTGGAAAAGTCGAGAAAACAGAGCGGCGGAAATAAAACGCACCACCAATTCGCTCCTTCACCCTTGCCGAGTGTAATTAATACTGCATCATACTCCCCGGCAGGATACATGTACGATCCATATATTTTTGTCGGAAACGACACGCGTCCGAACGTTACTGTATACGATTGGTCGCTCTTCTTTTCGCGAACAATGCGCGCAACGGTTTGTTCAATTTCCGGTATATGTTCGGCAATTACTCGTTTTGCCTCTTCAAATGACGTTAAATCGCTCACCCATGTTGTAATTTGATCGTTTACCGCATCGCGAACGGCACGTTTTAACGCTTGATCAGCTGGTGCATCGCTATTTGCTAAAATGCGTAGCCGCACCGCTTCATTTGGAATGACAACATCTCCTTGCCCTTCCGTTTGTTGTCCATATATCGTCACAATCGCACCAATCATCACCATTGTTATATATACCATCATAACGTATTTGTTCATCGTTTACCTCCCCTTTCTTGTTATGCATTGTAACCAGGGGAGAAGCGTTATAAACTATGAAAATAAAAAAATATAAAAAAACTTCCGATGTTACTCGGAAGCGAGATCAGCGATGACGATGCGCTCCTTGCCGTTTATATCACACATCACATCCACACGCGCAGAAGGAAATGCATGTTGCAACATCGCTTGAACAGCTCGACCTTGACCGTGACCGATTTCAAATGCAATAAGTGCTTGCGAGGTAACTACATGTGGCAATTGTTCCATCAAGCGACGATAAAACAACAAGCCGTCTTCGCCACCGACAAGTGCACGGAGCGGTTCTTTTTGTACGACGGGCGATAGCGTCGAAATTTCGTGCGATGGAATGTATGGCGGATTGGAAACGACGATATCGACCGTTATCCCTTTTTCGATGATCGGCTTAAGTAAGTCCCCTTCGAGCCAATGCACGTGAGCGCCAAGCTTTTCGGCATTTTGTTTAGCCACTTCGAGCGAGCGGACGGCAATATCAATGCCATACACTTGCCATGTTGGCCGCTCTAACGCCAACGTAATGGCAATCGCCCCGCTCCCTGTTCCGACGTCAACTAGGCGAAGGGGCTGCTCGGTCGTACGTGCAAGTACGTGGGCGACGAGCTCTTCCGTTTCTGGACGCGGAATGAGTACGTGTTCATTCACAATAAACGTTCGTCCGTAAAACTGTTCATACCCGATTAAATATTGAATCGGTATATGTTCAAGCGCATGTTTTTTTACATCGGCGATAAATGTTTGCTTGCTCATTTCATCAATTGGCTCACGCAACGAAGCAAATAATTGCGCGCGCGTCATGTGCAAATGGTGGCGCAACAACCATTCTGCAGCCGTTTCTTCTTTGCCGTGCTCTCGGAAAAAAGAAGAAGCCCATTGAAGGACTTCATATATTTTACTGCTCATTGTTCGCTTGCTCCAATTTTTTCGATTGATCGTCTAAAATGAGCGCATCAATAATTTCGTCTAGCTTTCCTTCTAACACTTGATCAAGCTTTTGAATCGTCAAGCCGATGCGATGATCGGTCACGCGGTTTTGCGGGAAGTTGTATGTGCGAATGCGCTCGGAGCGATCTCCTGTTCCAACGGCTTGTTTGCGCGTTTGATCATACTCCGCACGCGCTTCTTGTTGGTATTTATCGTAAATGCGCGCACGCAATACTTTCATCGCTTTTTCTTTATTTTTAATTTGCGACTTTTCGTCTTGGCACGAGACGACAATTCCTGTTGGAATGTGCGTTAAACGAACCGCTGACATCGTCGTGTTGACGCTCTGTCCACCCGGGCCACTCGAAGCAAACGTATCGACACGAATGTCTTTTTCGTTAATTTCAATTTCGATTTCTTCCATCTCCGGCAAGCACGCTACCGTCGCTGTCGACGTATGGATACGTCCGCCTGACTCCGTCTCCGGTACGCGCTGGACGCGATGGGCACCGTTTTCGAACTTCAGCTTCGAATACGCTCCTTTTCCTTGAATCATAAAAATGATTTCTTTATAGCCGCCAAGTCCTGTCGGATGTGCTTCAATGACTTCTGTTTTCCATCCTTGCGACTCGGCATAACGCGTGTACATGCGGTATAAATCGCCTGCAAAAAGCGCTGCTTCCTCTCCACCTGCCGCTCCGCGAATTTCCATAATAACGTTTTTATCATCGTTCGGATCTTTCGGAAGCAACAATACTTTTAGCTTTTCAACAAGCTGCTCTTCACGCTCTTCTAGTTCGCTAATTTCTTCTTTCACCATTTCGCGCATATCTGGATCGAGCTTTTCTTCAAGCATCGCTTTCGCATCCGCAAGCTGCTCACGCACCGCTTTATATTCACGATACGTTTGGACAGTCTCAGCTAAATCGGATTGCTCTTTTGAGTAATCACGCAACTTTTTCGGATCATTTAACACATCTGGATCCATTAATAGTTCATTTAATTTTTCATAACGGGCTTCTACCGCTTGTAAACGGTCAAACACAATATTCACCCCTATCCATGTTCCATACACAGTCTAATTTATAATTGTACTACATTTTAATGAAATAAGAAAGTCCATTTAAAATTGTTACAATTTTGTGAACGAAATATCGTTTATTCGGGAAAAATGGACAAAAATTCGGCAATATATATTAATTTATGCCTATTTTCATAGTTAATTAAAGTTGGCATGATTTTTGCTTGAATAATATGCGAACGAAAAATTTTTTAAAAGGGGAGCTGGAGAAATGAAAGCTGCAGTCGTTCACGGGTTCAAACAAAAGCTAAGCATCGAAGAGGTAGAAAAACCAAAGTTAGGGTACGGTGAGGTACTTGTCAAAATCGAGGCTTGCGGAGTATGCCACACCGATTTACATGCGGCTCATGGGGACTGGCCAATTAAACCTAAACTCCCTCTCATCCCCGGTCATGAAGGAGTTGGAGTCGTTGTCGAAATAGGAGAGGGAGTCAAAACGATAAAAATTGGTGATCGGGTTGGTGTTCCATGGCTATATTCAGCGTGTGGGGAGTGTGAATATTGCCTAAGTGGACAAGAAACACTTTGTCCACACCAATTAAATGGCGGCTACTCAGTAGACGGTGGATATGCGGAATATTGCAAGGCCCCAGCAAACTATGTAGCAAGAATACCTGAAAATCTAGATCCGGTAGAAGTCGCACCTATTCTTTGCGCTGGGGTGACCACATATAAAGCTTTAAAAGTATCGAATGCCAAACCAGGTGACTGGGTTGCCATTTACGGGATTGGTGGGTTAGGCCATATCGCTTTACAATATGCTAAAGCCATGGGGTTCAATGTTGTTGCTGTAGACATTAGCGATGAAAAAATAGAACTCGCAACAAAATTAGGAGCAGATATTGCTGTTAACGGACTAAAAGAGGATCCGGTAACGGCAATCCGTGAAAAAGTGGGCGGGGTTCAGGCTGCTATTAGTGTTGCTGTGACAAAAAAAGCTTTTGAACAAGCTTATCAGTCTGTTAAGCGTGGGGGGTGCCTTGTTGTTGTGGGCTTACCTAACGATGAATTACCAATACCGATTTTTGATACTGTCTTAAATGGTATTACAGTAAAAGGATCGATCGTAGGAACAAGAAAAGACATGCAGGAAGCATTAGATTTTGCGGCTCGAGGGAAAGTTCGTCCAATCGTGGAAGCGGTTCCGTTAGATAAGGTCAATGAAGTATTCGAGAGAATGGAGAAGGGACAGATCAACGGACGTGTTGTTTTAACTTTGTAAAAATCATAAGGGAACGGGGACACCATCCCCCAATCTAAAAGTTTAAAAGGGGAGGAATTTACATGATTTACGCCCAACCGGGACAACCTGGTTCACTCATTACATTCAAAAAGAGATATGAAAATTTCATCGGTGGGGAATGGATCCCGCCAATAGATGGGGAATATTTTGAAAACATTTCACCTGTTACTGGACAAGTATATTGCGAGGTCCCTCGTTCAAAAGCTGCTGATATTGAATTAGCACTCGACGCAGCTCATGCAGCGAAAGAAGCATGGGGACGTACATCTGTTGCTGAACGGGCGCGTCTGCTCAACAAAATCGCAGACCGAATGGAAGAAAACTTAGACATGCTTGCCGTGGCGGAAACATGGGAAAATGGAAAGCCGATTCGTGAAACACGTGCGGCTGACATTCCTCTAGCTATTGATCATTTCCGCTATTTTGCCGGCTGCATTCGCGCTGAGGAAGGCACGTTGGCAGAGATTGACGCGGATACCGTCGCTTATCATTTTAAAGAGCCGCTCGGCGTTGTCGGACAAATTATTCCATGGAATTTCCCAATTTTAATGGCGGCTTGGAAACTCGCACCTGCTTTAGCTGCTGGCAACTGCGTTGTACTAAAGCCAGCTGAACAAACACCGACATCGATTCTCGTGCTGATCGAACTCATTCAAGATTTACTACCAAAAGGCATTGTGAATGTCGTCAATGGATTTGGTCTTGAAGCTGGCAAACCGCTCGCTTCTAACCCACGTATCGCAAAAGTTGCCTTTACCGGCGAAACGACGACGGGACGTCTCATTATGCAATACGCATCTCAAAACTTAATTCCGGTCACACTTGAACTTGGGGGAAAATCACCAAACATTTTCTTCGCCGATGTCGCTGCGAAAGATGACGAATTTTTTGATAAAGCGCTTGAAGGATTTACAATGTTCGCTCTAAACCAAGGGGAAGTTTGTACATGCCCTTCGCGTGCATTAATCGAAGAATCCATTTACGATGTATTTATGGAACGAGCATTAGAGCGAGTCAAACAAATTAAACAAGGCAACCCGCTCGATACGAGCACAATGATCGGTGCTCAAGCCTCGTCCGAACAGCTAGAAAAAATTTTGTCATACATTGATATCGGTAAACAAGAAGGAGCTGAACTTCTCATCGGTGGCGAACGCAACATGTTAGAAGGGGATTTACAAGGTGGTTATTATATGAAGCCAACCGTCTTTAAGGGACATAATCGGATGCGTATTTTCCAAGAAGAAATTTTCGGTCCCGTTGTTTCCGTCACAACGTTTAAGGATCAAGATGAAGCGTTATCGATTGCCAATGATACATTATACGGACTTGGTGCCGGAATATGGACGCGCGATATAAATACCGCATACCGATTTGGTCGCGGCATTCAAGCTGGACGCGTTTGGACGAATTGTTATCACACTTATCCGGCTCATGCAGCGTTTGGTGGATATAAAATGTCAGGAATCGGTCGTGAAACGCACAAAATGATGCTCGAACATTATCAACAAACGAAAAACTTACTTGTTAGCTATTCGCCGAAAAAACTTGGATTTTTCTAATCGTTCAGGCAGCGTCTCAAAAGCGCTGCCTTTTTTGAAAGGAGCTGATTGTGCATGCAACCGAAAGTAGTAGCGACCGAAGCTGCGCTACAACTTATCGAAAAATTAAAAGAAACATACGGTCCGCTTATGTTTCATCAATCTGGTGGTTGTTGTGATGGAAGCTCACCGATGTGTTATCCACAAGGGGAGTTTATCATCGGGGACTCAGACGTATTGCTTGGCGAAATCGGAGGATGCCCATTTTATATGCATGCTGCTCAATACGAATATTGGAAACATACGCAACTAATTATTGATGTTGTACCTGGCCGCGGTGGCATGTTTTCACTTGAAGGGCGCGAAGGAGTACGTTTTTTAACAAGGTCGAGGAGACTTAATTAGGAACACACTCTTTTGTGACGTTGTTATGCTTATTGTACAGAGGGGATCAGATCAAAAGTGATCTACAACTTTGAATCTGATCCCTTTTCTTTTAGTAAGTACCTTAACTTTCGGACTGTAATATTTAAGCGCTCCGCTGCTTCTTTTCTGTTCCCAATAGTTTCTTTTAGCGTCTTCATAATAAACGAACGACTCATCTCTACCTCCATCTCCCTGACTAAAGAAAGCACATATTCAAGATCCACTTTTTCATTGCTTCTCCACATGGACAAAACGTGGGTTACCCATTGTTGCAAATATACCTCGAAGTCTAATTCCTTTTTCTTGTCTTGCTCATCATCCGCTCGCTTCAAAGGTAGTGAAACCTTTAATTTTTCAGGTAAATATGAAGGAGTAATAACAGCTGTTTCTCCTTCTGCTAATGTTACTGCTCGTTTGACGACATTAAATAACTCTCTTACATTTCCGGGCCAATAATATTGTCTCATACAAGCAATACTATCCTCAGAAAATGTCATAGAAATATTTAACTTTTTCAAAAAGTACTCAACGAGAAGCGGCAAATCTTCCAGACGTTCACGAAGTGGTGGGATAGTCAACTTCACAACATCAAGGCGATAGAGCAAATCTTCCCGAAAGTTTCTTTCCTCCACCGCCTTAGCAAGATTTACATGAGTTGCGGCAATAATACGTGCATTTGTTTTCCGAACTGTTTCACCACCGACTCGCATATATTCCCCCGTCTCTAATACCCTCAACAACTTTACTTGTGTAGCAAGCGAAGCTTCACCGATTTCATCTAAGAACAACGTACCACGGTTAGCAATTTCGAAAATTCCCTTTTTTTCTTTTACTGCTCCCGTAAATGCTCCCTTTTCGTAGCCAAACAGTTCACTTTCCAATAATGTTTCTGAAACCGCACCACAATTAACCCCAACAAAAGGATGATCATATCGCATACTAGCACTATGGATAAAATGAGCAAGAACTTCTTTTCCTGTACCTGTTTCTCCTTCGATAAGTACATTTACATTTTTCTTTGCGATTTTATATGCAAACCTTAATAAATCATTCATCTCTTTATTCGTTCCAACGATAAACCCAAGCGTTTCAGCTAACTTATACATATCATTTTGTGTCGAAGGAACACCGCTATACAACAAACCATCAATTAGTTGTTCCAGTTGATCAATATCGTCAAATGGTTTTTCCACATAGTCACTTGCCCCGTATTTGATTGCTTCCACCGCTGTTTTTACAGTACTATAGCCCGTCATCACCACAACTTTGCAAAAAGGAAGTGAAACCTTCAGTTGCTTTAACAAATCTAGCCCATTTGTATCCGGCAACTTCACATCAATTAATGCCAAATCAAAGTGATGCTGTCTAATAAGTTCGGAAAAGTCTTTTCCACTAAATCCAATCTTTACACTATAGCCTTTTCCCTCCAAAAAATGACTAAAAAATGTACCTACCTCACGCTCATCATCAATGACTAAAATACTTTTCATTCATTTTCCTCCTTCACTGCGCAAGGAATCTTTAAGCAAAATTCACTTCCTCTACCTAGCTTACTAACTACCTCAATGGTCCCACCGTGTGCTTCTGCAATACCTAAGCTGACCGAGAGACCAAGACCTGTCCCCTTCCCCGGTCTCTTAGTTGTAAAAAATGGATTAAAAATTTCTTGTAAATGTTGCTCTGCAATTCCTTTTCCATTGTCCCTAACACATAGAACGACCCATTGTTTCTCGTTCTCGATAAATTGTTTCGTTTCAATCACAATTACCTTTCGATCACTTTCCACTTCTTCCAATGCATCTTTTGCATTGATTAAAAAGTTTAAAATAACTTGTCCAATTTGCTGAATGTTTGCTTCGATCAAACCCAGCGAACTATCTAGTTTTTTTTGAATCCTAATATTCTGTTTTTGAATTTGATCTCCAATTAACCCTAAAACTTGCTCAACAGCTTCATTTATAGAACACAATTCAAATACATATTCATCCTGTCTGGAAAACGTCAATAAGTTTTGAATAATGCTTTTGCACCGTTTCCCACATAAATGGATATCATACAATAATTTATACGAACGGTCATCTTTCTTAATTGATCGTAACAACAATTGTGCATTACCAAGAATTGCAGTTAGTGGATTGTTTAGTTCATGTGCAATGCCAGCTGCCATCTCTCCAATAGCAGCAAGTTTCCCAGACTGAATAAGTTGCGCTTCAATTTGTAATTTTTCAGTAATATCATTGATGTAAATAATAATCGCATACATTTTTTGTTGTTCGTTCCATACAGGATAAGAATGAAACTCACAAACACGTTGCTGGATATAAAATTGACGATGGACAGGTTTTTTGGTTTCTATCGTTTCAACAATCGGACTTTCCTTAAAATTTATCGATAGTAACTCACAAATATTTATGTTATATAGATTCATCGAAAAAAAAGCTTTAGCTGCATCATTATATTTCAAAATATTTCCTTCTAAATCAACAACGAATATCATTTCGGAGACTGCCCGAAACGTTTCCTCCCATTCTTTTTTACTTGTCAGCACTTCATTGTAAAGGCGAACATTTTCAATACAGACTGCCAATTGATCACCAAACTGTTGAAAAAAAGAGAGATCAGATTCGTCGTACATAATCACCTCCTCACTACCAATACTTAGCAAACCAATAACTTGCGCCTTTCTCATAAGCGGGATAAGTAGTATGCTACGAATTCCTAGTGCTTGGTATATCTTATTTTCAAAAAATGCTTTCTCTTCTTGTACTTGATAGAACATTTTCTCAAGTGATTGCATTACTTTCCAGTAAAGAGAATGCTCTTTTGGCACCACAAATCCAACTGGAAAATATAAATCTTGTTCTGGATATACGTTCGTTAATATAAGTTGCTCTTGTTCATATAGCAACAAGCTAATTCGCCCTATAGGGAAAATCTCTTTTAGTTTGTCAAACGTATTTTTCAGCATATCATCGATCGACATGTCGATATTAAAGCTCTTTGTAATATCATTGATGATTTCTAACTGCATATTCTTCTTTTTTAACTCATTTACCATTTTTTTTAATTCGGTATAGTAGCTCTTCTTTGAAGATTGTACCCCTGTTAATAAGTTGATGATTTGTTGCCTATCTCTCATCGCCTTTACCATGCCTTTCTAAATAGTTCCTCAATGTCTTCTATAGTTACATCTCGTGGATTTGTAATCATGCACGTATCGTGAAAAGCGGAAACACTCATCCTTTTTAACTGATCTTTCTCAACACCTATATCCGCTAGCCTTTGTGGCGTACCAATATCCATAGTCAGCTGTTTCACGTGCTCAATTGCTTTGTTTCCAGCCTCCATATTCGACATTCCCCGAATATCAACACCTAGAAAAAGAGCAATATCTGCAAATTTCTTTGGATTTGCTAACAAGTTGTATTCCATCACATGTGGTAACAAAATCGAATTCACTGCTCCGTGAAGGAGATTATATTTTCCTCCTACCGCGTGCGACATTGCATGAACCGCTCCTAAAATTGCATTAGAAAAAGCTAGACCAGCCTGTAAGCATGCCATTGCCATGTTTATTTTAGCCTCTATGTTCATTTTTGAAGCTACCGAAGGCCGCAAATATTCAGCAACAAGTGAAATAGCATTTTTAGCATGTACATCCGTCAAAGGTGTTGCTGCCAGACTAACATAAGCTTCAATACCATGGGTTAACACATCTAGACCTGTTGAGGCAGTTAAATGCGGACTTTTAGTCGACAATGTTTCAGGATCAATGATCGCAATATCAGGAATAAGTGAACGGGAAATGATCGTCATCTTTTTCTCTGCCTCTGTGTCAACAATTACAGAAAATTGAGAAACCTCAGAGCCTGATCCTGCTGTTGTAGGCACCATTACCTGCGGCGGAAGAGGATAACGAATTTTGTCAACCCCTTCATAATCATGAATCCGCCCACCGTTAGTAACAAGAATGGCGATTGCTTTTGCTACATCAATGGAACTTCCACCGCCAACCCCGATAACCGCATCACATTCGTTTTCGAGGTATATACGACACCCCTTCTCCACCTCTTTATCTTTTGGATTAATGGTTATGTCGTGAAATGTTGTATAGCTTAACCCCGCTTGCCGACAACTTCTTACAACTACATCTAGCCAACCAGCCTCCATAACTCCTGGGTCACTAACGATAAAGACATTCGTTGCCCCAAGTCGCACACAACTTTCCCCTACCTGTTGAATGGAAGCGTTACCAAAAATAACTTCAGGCATGACGAATTTATGGATATTCATACATATTCGCTCCTTAACAACAAATTTAAATTAATTGTATAACTTTTTTAAATTTTTTGTCTATTGTATCGTTTTAAAAAGTGCCCTCATTTTTTACGAGAGCACCTTTTGTCGTAATTGGATATCTTTCTATATTCCCATGCAATGAACTATTATTTCATCTTGCTGTTCATCTGGAATTGTTGGGTTTTTATCGGATGATCGGGCACTTCATGATGATGGCGGCAACGTGGCTCGTACGATTCGCTCGCACCGATTAAAATGACAGGATCATAATAAGATGCAGGACGTCCGTCAATGAGCCGCTGCGTGCGCGATGCTGGGGAACCGCAGACAGTACAAACAGCTTGTAGCTTTGTCACCGATTCAGCGATGGACATTAACGTTGGAACGGGACCGAACGGCTCACCGCGAAAGTCTTGATCCAATCCAGCTACAATGACGCGATATCCTTCATCAGCAAGCTGTTGCACGACGTCAATGACATGTTCATCAAAAAATTGCACTTCATCAATTGCCACAACGTCCGTATGCGCAGTAATGTGCTTGCGAATGTCTAATGCACATGACACCGGAATAGCAATAACAGACGTTCCGTTATGGGAAACGACTGCTTCTTCGCTATATCGATTATCAATCGCTGGCTTAAACACTTTCACTTCTTGCTTCGCAAACTGCGCGCGGCGTACGCGGCGAATAAGCTCCTCTGATTTTCCGGAAAACATGCTGCCGCAAATGACTTCGAGCCAGCCGGATTGCTTCATAACATACATGAGGGCGTCCCCTTTCTTTCAAGCTTTCACGAAAAAAACAGGCAAGTGAAAAATGTTCGCTTGCCTGTTTTCATGACATACGGATTACTTAAGGCCGTATTTTTTGTTAAATTTATCAACACGTCCTGCAGCAGAAGCGAATTTTTGACGTCCTGTGTAGAATGGATGGCACGCTGAGCAAATTTCTACGCGCACTTCGTCTTTAACAGAACCGCTCTCAAACTCGTTTCCACACGCACATTTAACCATCACTTTTTTATAGTTTGGATGGATTCCTGCTTTCATCTCATTTCATCTCCTTCCGCCCTGAATCTTTTCGAAACAGAGTTTATATGCAATGAAAAACACACATGATAAAATTATAACAACCGTCCCGATGTTTTGCAACTATCCATTTATAACCGTTTTAAATTTCCATTTGCTTTCCACTCTTCATCTAACATCGCAAAAAACTCTTCATTCGTTTTCGTTTGCTTTAGTCGGTGAATAAAACGCTCAATAAAGTCTGGCGTATCCGACATCGTCTTGCGAATCGCCCACAATTTTTCTAAATGTTCCTCCGGAATTAATAACTCTTCTTTTCGCGTGCCAGAACGACGAATGTCGATGGCAGGGAAAATACGTTTTTCCGCTAGTGATCGGTCGAGATGAAGCTCCATGTTTCCTGTTCCTTTAAATTCCTCGTAAATGACGTCATCCATGCGCGAACCTGTGTCGACAAGAGCGGTAGCTAAAATCGTTAAACTGCCCCCTTCTTCAATGTTGCGCGCCGCCCCGAAAAACCGCTTCGGACGGTGGAATGCCGCCGGGTCAATTCCTCCCGAAAGCGTGCGTCCGCTTGGAGGAATGACTAAGTTGTATGCGCGCGCTAAACGGGTAATACTGTCCATTAAAATGACAACGTCACGTTTATGTTCAACAAGACGCATCGCACGTTCAAGCACAAGTTCCGCCACTTTAATATGATTTTCTGGCACTTCATCAAACGTTGAGCTCACGACATCAGCCGATACGGAACGTTCAATGTCCGTCACTTCCTCTGGGCGTTCATCAATGAGCAAGACAATCAGTTCAACATCAGGGTGATTCGTTGTGATGCTGTTGGCGATTTCTTTTAACAACATCGTTTTTCCTGCTTTTGGCGGTGCGACAATTAAGCCGCGCTGACCGAATCCGATCGGAGCAATCAAGTCGATGAGGCGGGTAGATAGCTTGTCTGGCGTCGTTTCCAGCTTCATTTGACGGCTTGGGTAAAGCGGTGTGAGCGCTGGGAAATGGACGCGTTCTTTCGCGATTTCTGGGTCTTCACCGTTTACAGCCTCGACGTGCAATAAGCCGAAATATCGTTCGTTTTCTTTTGGCGGCCGCACTTTTCCTGAAACTTTATCACCGTTGCGCAAGTCAAAACGACGAATTTGCGATGCGGAAATATAAATATCTTCCGAACTCGGGGAATAGTTAATCGGACGCAAAAAGCCGAATCCTTCTGATTGAATAATTTCAAGCACGCCTTCCATGAAAAAGAGGCCGTCTTGCTCGGCGCGCGCTTTTAAAATCGCAAAAATTAATTCTTTTTTTGTTAGTTTGCTGTAATATGAAATTTTGTATTGGCGAGCTAACTCATATAGCTCTTTAATTGTCATATTTTCTAGTGTTGCAATCGTTAAATCTCCTAGCTCCATACTTACACCACTCTTTTATTTATTTTGCTGAATTTCTCTTTGGATGGAAACAACGAAGATGAAAAGACGATGAGAAGGGACGTAACACGACTATTTTACCCTTTTTTCATATTGTCAATCAATAGAAAAAGAGCGAGAGCGCAAAAAGTTCGCGCATCTCGCGATCACTTCATAACAAGGTTCGGCTTTTTCTTCAAGCTATGGCGTCCTTCAATGAAACGAACGGTTCCTGACTTCGCCCGCATGACAATTGAATGCGTCTCTCCGTACGCCCCTTTAAATTGAACGCCGCGAAGCAACTCCCCGTCAGTAACGCCCGTTGCGGCAAAAATAGCGTCATCTCCTTTGACAAGGTCCTCCATGCGCAACACACGGTTTATATCTAAGCCCATGCTCTTGCATCGTTCTACTTCAGCATCGTTTTGCGGCAACAGTTTTCCTTGTATTTCTCCACCGAGACATTTGAGCGCAACAGCGGCTAATACCCCTTCTGGTGCACCGCCTGAACCAAACAAAATGTCTACCCCTGTATGATCGAACGCTGTATTGATCGCCGCCGCAACGTCGCCGTCATTAATAAGCTTAATGCGCGCCCCCGCTTCGCGCAACTCGGCAATGATGCGCTCATGGCGCGGACGGTTCAAAACGATCGCTACAACGTCTTCCACATCTTTATTTTTTGCTTTGGCGACAGCTTTTAAATTATCGATAATGGGAGCATTAATGTCAATCATGCCGACCGCTTCCGGACCAACAGCAATTTTATCCATGTACATATCTGGCGCATGAAGCAAGTTACCATGATCCGCCACAGCGACGACCGCTAACGCATTCCAGCCACCAGAGGCGACAATGTTTGTTCCCTCAAGCGGGTCGACTGCGACATCGACGCGCGGACCGTAACCGTTGCCAAGCTTTTCCCCAATGTATAACATCGGTGCTTCATCCATTTCCCCCTCGCCGATGACAACCGTTCCTTTCATCGGGACTGTATCGAATACATCACGCATCGCAGACGTGGCCGCCTCATCCGCTTCATCTTTTTTGCCGCGCCCCATCCAGCGCGCTGCAGCTAGTGCTGCGGCTTCTGTTACACGGACAAGCTCCATCGATAAACTTCTTTCCATCGTTTCTCCCTCTCCCCTTTGTTGCATTATGTGTTCTTTAGTTGTTCGATTTCTTGCTCGGTCATTTGTTCGCGCCAAATCGTCGCTCCAAGATTGGCCAGTTTGTCAACTAAGTTGCTATAGCCGCGATCAATATGCTCCAACCCTGTAATTTCTGTAATCCCTTCGGCCATTAATCCCGCGACCACAAGTGCAGCTCCTGCACGCAAATCGGTCGCACGCACTTTCGCTCCTTGCAGTCGGGATGGACCTGTAATGATCGCTGAACGCCCTTCGACTTTTACGTTCGCATTCATGCGCCGCAACTCATCGATATGTTTAAATCGGGCGCTATAAATTGTATCTGTCACAATGCTCGTCCCAGACGCTTTCGTTAATAGTGAAGTGAATGGCTGTTGTAAATCGGTCGGAAAACCGGGGTAAACGAGCGTTTTAATATCGACAGCACGAAGATGTTCTTTCGTCGCAACAAAAATTTGGTCATCGCTCGTTTCGACAACAACGCCCATTTCACGCATTTTTGCAATGACAGCCTCTAAATGTTGCGGAATGACGTTGTCAATAATCATTTCTTTCCCCATAGCCGCACCGATAATCATATACGTTCCTGCTTCAATGCGATCCGGAATAATGGAATGGCGGCAACCGTGCAACTGTTCCACGCCGTCAATACGAATGACGTCTGTTCCTGCCCCTTTAATGCGCGCACCCATGTTTGTCAATAGTGTCGCAACGTCAATAATTTCTGGCTCTTTTGCCGCATTTTCAATAATCGTTCTCCCTTTCGCCAAGACGGCAGCTAACATAATGTTAATTGTCGCCCCAACGCTAACGACGTCCAAATAAATGCGCGCCCCGCGAAGCTCTTCCGCTCGTAAATAAATGGCACCTTGTTCGTTTGTCACTTTCGCCCCAAGCGCTTCAAAGCCCTTGATGTGTTGGTCAATTGGACGCGGCCCTAAATGGCAACCACCGGGAAGACCGATGACCGCTTTTTTAAACCGTCCAAGCATCGCACCCATCAAGTAATAGGAAGCACGTAATTTTTTTACTTTTCCGTTCGGCAAAGGCATAGAAACGATATGTGACGGATCGATGACGACTTCGTTTTCATCGAAATGAAAAGCACCGCCAATTTCTTCGATTAATTGTCCGAGCACATGAACGTCTGAAATGTTCGGCAATCCTTCAATGACTACAGGTGAGTTGGCTAAAATAGCGGCTGGAATGAGAGCGACGGCGCTATTTTTCGCCCCGCTAATGCGCACGGAACCTTGAAGGAGGTCACCGCCAACGATTTTTAACTTTTCCATATACGTCTCCCTTCTCGCAAAGCAAGTCATAAAATGCGACGGAAAACTGCTTTATTATTTTTGATTTGCTTTGTTCCAGTCTGCTAAAAACTTTTCGATGCCTTGATCTGTCAGTGGATGCTTAAACAGTTGCATCAACACGTTGTAAGGAACTGTCGCGATGTGCGCTCCTTTTAATGCCGCTTCGGTCACATGTTGTGGATGACGAATGGACGCAGCGATAATCTCTGTGTCGATGTCGTGAATCGCAAAAATGTTCGCGATCGTTTCAATTAAATCCAAGCCGTTATGCCCGATATCATCGAGGCGTCCTAAAAATGGAGAGACGTACGTTGCACCAGCACGCGCCGCTAACAATGCTTGATTTGCACTAAAGATGAGCGTGACGTTCGTTTTAATTCCTTTTTCACTAAACACTTTTACTGCTTTTAGTCCCTCTGGTGTCATTGGCACTTTAATTGTAATGTTTGGCGCGATTTTCGCTAACTCTTCTCCTTCTGCAATCATTCCTTCTGCATCTGTTGCAATCACCTCAGCGCTAACGGAGCCAGAAACGAGAGAAGTAATTTCACGAAGACGATCGTGGAACGATACGTTTTCTTTGGCAACAAGGCTCGGATTGGTCGTTACTCCCGCTAAAATGCCAAGTTCATGGGCGTGGCGAATTTCATCAATGTTCGCTGTATCAATAAAAAATTTCACAATTTTCAACCTCCTAAACGCTTTCAAAATGGAATGAAACAAAACCGCCCGCTTCAGCAAACGCTGAAACGGTGCGGCTTGTATTACAATGCTTTGCCGGAAGAACCGAATTCGCGCATTTTGCCAATGACTGTTTCTTTAATCGCATCGCGGCCAGGGCCAAGAATTTTGCGCGGATCGTACACTTTTTCGTCTTTCGCTAACACTTCGCGCACCACTTTTGTAAACGCCATTTGGTTTTCTGTATTGACGTTAATTTTTGATGTACCGAGCGAAATAGCGCGTTGAATTTGTTCTGTCGGGATACCTGTTCCACCATGTAATACGAGCGGTACACCTGTACGATCACGAATTTCTTCCATCTCTTTAAATCCTAGTTTTGGCTCTCCTTTATATGGACCATGTACAGAACCGAGCGCTGGTGCTAGACAGTCGATGCCTGTACGCTTCACAAGCTCCTCGCACTCATCTGGATTTGCATAAATGATTCCTTCTGCAACGACGTCATCTTCTTGTCCGCCGACTGTTCCGAGCTCAGCTTCAACAGAGACGCCGCGCGCATGAGCGTACTCCACCACTTTTGATGTAATTTCAACGTTTTCTTCAAACGGATGATGTGATGCGTCGATCATAACAGATGTAAATCCAGCGTCGATCGCTGCTTTACATTTTTCAAAGCTAGAACCGTGGTCAAGGTGAATCGCAACAGGAACAGTAATGTTCATGTCTTCCATTAATCCTTTGACCATGTTTACAACCGTTTTAAAGCCGCCCATATAGCGAGCTGCTCCTTCAGACACACCAAGAATGACAGGAGACTTCTCTTCCTCGGCTGCCGCTAAAATCGCTTGTGTCCATTCTAAGTTGTTAATGTTGAATTGACCGACCGCATACTTGCCTGCCAATGCTTGTTTAAGCATTTCCGTCATTGAAACTAAAGGCATCGTTAAATCCTCCTTAAATTAGCCATTGTTCACTATCCGAAAGCGCCTTTCACATGTACAATGACCAAAATACGACAATTTTATACAAGACGACCTCGAATAGTATGTACATTATAAGAATAACAAACTTTGTTTCCACACATCAACATTATTCACCGAAACGAACGAAACTTTGTGAAAAAAGTTCAAAAAGCTGTCAATGGTTAACGAATATATTTTTTCACTGCATCACGCATATCATCTATGTCAAAAGGTTTCGCAAAATGTGTCAGCGCACCGAGCTTTTTCGTTTCATGAATCATATCTAGTTCGCCGTAGGCTGTCATCACGATGACTTTGACGTTTTCATTCATCTCTTTCATCTTCTTTAAAATTTCAACCCCATCCATGCCCGGGATTTTCATATCTAACAACACTAAGTCGGGGGAATGTTTCGCAAACAAATCAAGCGCCTGAACACCATTAGCTGCCTGATACGTTTCGTACCCTTCTTTTTGAAATACTTCGTTTAATAAAATACGAATGCCAAATTGGTCGTCCACAATTAAAACCTTCCCCGCCATATCAACACCTCTATTTTCTCTATTTTCGTATGTAAAGCTCCTATCTTTATTATCGTATCATTATTTCGAATTTTTTACCATTTATCCTGCTTCATGTTCGGATTTTGATCATTTTTTTATTTTTTAATATAATGAACACCATAGACAACGTCGCATGGGAAGGGGATTCACCATGTTAAAAATATTATCGACACAGCTTGCTGGGGTGTTTCAACGAATAAGCGCGCAAGAAGAAGAGCAGTTTGAAGATGCTGCCCGCTTACTTGCACAGGCAATCATTAGTAGCGGAACGATTTTTATTTACGGCATCGATGAAATGGAAGCAGTTGTTGCGGAGGCGCTTTATGGAGCTGAAAAGCTACCAAACGTAAAACGGCTAGATATAAACGAAGTAACAACCGCTGATCGCGTGCTTATCGTTTCATGCTTTTGTACAAATGAAGAAGCAATTCGCATCGCTAAACAACTTCAAGAACAAAACATATGGACAATCGGTATGTCATCCATCATAGAAGAAACGACACAAACACTTGTTGATTACGTCGATGTGCATATTGATTTATGTTTAAAACAGCCGCTCGTTCCAACAGAAGATGGTACACGCGTTGGCTTTCCTTCTGCGATTGCCGCTTTATTCGCTTATCATAGTTTAGCGCTCATGACGCAAGAAATTGTCGCAGAATACGAGTAAGAGGATGCCCATATCGGACATCCTCCTTTATTTTTGCAACGATGCGCGAATAAATTCGCGGAAAAGAGGTTGTGGACGTGTCGGGCGAGATGTAAATTCCGGATGGAATTGCGCCGCAACAAACCACGGATGATCTTTTAACTCAATAATTTCTACAAGACGGCCATCTGGGCTTGTACCTGAAAACATAAAGCCGTTCTCTTCCATCATCGTACGATATTCGTTATTAAATTCATAACGATGACGATGGCGCTCATAAATGACTTCATCTTGATACGCATCATACGCTTTCGTTCCTTCTACAAGCTTGCACGGATATAAGCCGAGGCGAAGCGTTCCACCTAAATCTTCAATGTCTTTTTGTTCCGGCAATAAATCGATAATCGGATGCGGCGTATTCGGATCAATTTCTGCCGAGTGAGCGCCTTTCAGACCGACGACATGGCGGGCAAACTCAACGGATGCTAGCTGCATACCTAAACAAATGCCAAAGAACGGAATGCGCTGTTCGCGAGCGTAGCGAATCGCTTCAATTTTTCCTTCGATGCCGCGATCGCCAAATCCACCTGGAACGAGAATACCGTTTACTCCTTGCAGCAATTGCGCCACGTTGTCCCGATCAACATGTTCGGAGTTAATCCAACGAATATCGACATCCGTATCAAACGCATATCCCGCATGACGTAACGCTTCCACGACAGAGATGTAAGCATCTTGAAGCTCGACGTATTTTCCGACAAGGGCAATCGTTGTTTTGTTTGATAAGTTGCGCACTTTTTCAACAAGCGCAACCCATTCTGTCATATCCGCTTCGTTGCAGTTTAGTTTTAAATGTTCGCAAACGATTTGGTCTAACTTTTGTTCTTGAAGCATAAGCGGGACAGCGTATAACGTGTCAGCGTCACGCGCTTCAATGACCGCTTTCGGATCGATGTCGCAAAATAGGGCGATTTTATCTTTCATATCTTGGGACATCGGCATTTCTGTGCGCACGACGATGACGTTTGGTTGAATGCCTAGGCTGCGCAATTCTTTGACGCTATGTTGCGTCGGTTTCGTCTTCATCTCACCTGCCGCCTTAATATATGGGACAAGCGTGCAATGAATGTACATCACGTTTTCGCGGCCAACGTCGCTTTTTATTTGACGAATCGCTTCTAAAAACGGAAGAGATTCAATGTCACCAACTGTTCCTCCGATTTCTGTAATAACGACGTCTGCATTCGTTTCGCGACCTGCGCGAAAGACGCGCTCTTTAATTTCATTTGTAATGTGCGGAATGACTTGTACCGTACCGCCTAAATAATCACCGCGACGTTCTTTTTTCAATACAATGGAGTAAATTTTTCCCGTCGTTACGTTGCTGTATTTGTTCAAGTTAATGTCGATAAAGCGCTCGTAATGTCCTAAATCTAAGTCTGTTTCTGCGCCATCATCTGTGACGAATACTTCTCCGTGTTGATACGGACTCATCGTTCCTGGGTCAACGTTAATGTACGGATCAAATTTTTGAATCGTCACTTTTAAGCCGCGATTTTTTAGTAAGCGACCAAGTGAAGCAGCCGTAATTCCTTTCCCAAGCGATGATACAACGCCACCTGTTACAAAAATATATTTTGTCATGACCTTCCCCCTCGATTCATTTGGAATAGTTACAGTGTGTGCGAATTCGGGGAAAAATAAAAACGCTCCTCTTACAAATATGTAAGGGAGCGAACGTATCTCTATGAAAAGAGCCCAAACAGAATTCTACATATATCGATGTAAAAAGTCAAGGTTATAATTCCTCATCTTCTTCTAACTCAAGCTCTTCATCGACAACATCTAATTCTTCGTCAATCGGAGCATCGTCTAAATCTAGCTCTTCATCTAATAAGTCGTCAATCACTTCTTCGTCTTCATCTAATTCAAAATCGTCGTCTAACAATTCTTCGTCGTCCAATAATTCCTCATCTAAATCGTCATATACTAATTCGTCCTCATCGACCATGTCATCAAAGTCATCAAAGTCATCGGCCACTTTTTTCTTCTTGTTCTTCTTGACGCGTTCCACAGGTACCGCTTCGTCTTCTGTTTGATCGTATGGATACCATGCGCGCAAGCCCCAAGCTGTTTCTCCGATACAAATAAACCGTCCATCAACATTTAAATCTGTATAAAACTGCGCCAAGCGCGGGCGCACTTCACTTTCGGATAACCCTTTTATCGCGACGAGCTGTTCGACCATCTCTTGAAATGATACCGTCTGCTTTCTCTCACACAATAGCAAATACGCAAGTTCGACGAAAGACATCTCTCGCAATTGTTCTTGAGAGTATTGCTCCAAACTCACTTTCCGCACTCCCTTTCTCAAACGTATGAAAACAACAAAAATCCATACCATTCATTATAAACAAATTCATTTACTTTATGCTAGAGCGTTTCCCAAAAAAAATGTCGGGACATTCCCCGACATTACATATTGCGGCGATATTGTCCACCGACTTCGTACAACGCCTTCGTAATTTGTCCTAAGCTTGCTACTTTTACCGTCTCCATCAGTTCAGCGAAAATGTTTCCGCCGCTTACTGCCACATGTTTTAAACGAGCGAGCGCCGCTTCCACTTCGTCTTTATGTTCTTCATGGAATTTGCGTAAGTTTTCAAGTTGTAATTGCTTTTCTTCGTATGATGCGCGTGCAAGCTGTAGGCTTTCAATTTCTTCTTCGACAGCAGCATTCGGGTTTAAATATGTGTTTACCCCGATGATCGGCAGTTCTCCGCTATGTTTTTTCATTTCATAATACATCGATTCATCTTGGATTTTACCGCGCTGATATTGCATCTCCATCGCTCCGAGCACGCCGCCACGCTCATCGAGGCGTTCAAACTCTTTTAGCACCGCCTCCTCAACTAAGTCGGTTAACTCCTCAATAATGAATGAACCTTGCAGTGGGTTTTCATTTTTCGTCAACCCGTGCTCTTTTGTAATAATGAGCTGAATGGCCATCGCGCGACGAACAGACTCTTCAGTCGGCGTTGTGATCGCTTCATCATAGGCGTTCGTATGAAGCGAGTTGCAATTGTCATGAAGCGCCATAAGCGCTTGTAACGTCGTGCGAATGTCGTTAAAGTCGATTTCTTGGGCATGTAGTGAACGACCCGACGTTTGTACGTGATATTTCAATTTTTGGCTCCGTTCATTTGCTCCGTATTTTTCGCGCATCGCAACCGCCCAAATGCGCCGTGCGACCCGGCCGATTACGGTATATTCCGGATCGAGACCGTTGCTGAAGAAAAATGATAAGTTTGGTGCAAAATCATCAATATGCATCCCCCGGCTTAAATAGTATTCCACGTACGTAAAGCCGTTGGCGAGCGTAAATGCCAATTGCGTAATCGGGTTCGCTCCCGCCTCGGCAATATGATAGCCTGAGATCGAAACAGAATAGTAGTTGCGCGCGCGGTTGTCAATGAAATATTGTTGAATGTCCCCCATCATGCGCAAAGCGAATTCCGTCGAGAAAATACACGTATTTTGCCCTTGGTCTTCTTTTAAAATATCGGCTTGCACCGTTCCGCGCACCGTTTGCAGCGTCCATGCTTTCACTTGCTCGTATTCTTCTTTTGTCAGCTTTCGCCCAAGCTCCGCTTCTTTCCTTTCGACTTGTTGATCGATCGCTGTGTTCATAAACATCGCTAAAATGATCGGCGCCGGACCGTTAATCGTCATCGATACGGACGTGAGCGGATCGCACAAATCAAAACCTTTATATAGCTTTTTCATATCATCTAACGTACAAACGCTTACACCACTCTCACCAATTTTTCCAAAAATGTCCGGGCGTTCGTTTGGATCCTCGCCATATAGCGTTACAGAATCAAACGCTGTGCTCAACCGTTTTGCACGATCATCTTTACATAAGTAATGGAAACGTCGGTTCGTCCGCTCTGGCGTCCCTTCCCCTGCAAATTGCCGCTTCGGATCTTCCCCTTGCCGTTTAAACGGAAATACGCCTGCTGTAAACGGAAACGCGCCCGGAACGTTTTCTTTATAAATCCATCGTAAAATTTCTCCGTAATCTTTAAACTTCGGCAACGCCACTTTCGGAATATATAACCCTGCTAAACTTTTTGTCGTTAGTGGGATGACGATCTCTTTATCCCGCACTTTCGTCACAAACTCCTTTGCGGCATATTTCTTTTTCACGTCTTCCCATGATGCTAATAGCTTTCTTGACTCCGGCGTTAACTTTTCCTCATATGTCCGCTTCGCCTCTTGTAAAGCTAACAACGCTTGTTCATCATGGCGCTCGTTCATCGCTTCGATGGCACCTTCAAGCTGGAATATGCGGCGGGCAATCTCACATTGTTCATTGACACGTTTATGATATTGTCTAATCGTATCGGCAATTTCACGCAAATAATGGCGACGCTCGTTCGGGATAATGACGTTTTGTTTTTCGACATGATCGACTTTTTGTAACGTCGTTGTCCAATTCGTGCCCATTCGTTCGTTAATTAAATCAATTAATGCGACAAACAACGTATTCGTTCCTGGATCGTTAAATTGGCTAGCGATCGTACCGAACACCGGCATGTCGCTCACATCGCGATCAAACAATTGATGGCTGCGCTGATATTGCTTTTGCACTTGACGCTTTGCATCTTCTGACCCTTTGCGCTCAAATTTATTAATGACGATGAGATCGGCATAGTCGATCATATCGATTTTTTCAAGTTGCGATGGTGCGCCAAATTCACTCGTCATAACATACATCGCAATGTCGCAAATATCTTTAATCGCCGCATCACCTTGCCCGATCCCGCTCGTCTCGACAATGACTAAATCAAAGCCTGCTGCCTTGACGACTTCAATTGCATCTTGAATGGCGAGCGATAATTCCGAACGGGAACTGCGCGTCGCTAAACTGCGCATATATACGCGCGGCGAAGAAATCGCATTCATACGAATGCGGTCGCCAAGCAACGCACCGCCCGTTTTTTGCTTCGTCGGGTCAACCGATAAAATCGCCACTTTTTTCTCGGGAATTTCGTTTAAAAAACGACGCACAAGCTCATCAGTAAGCGAGCTTTTCCCAGCACCACCCGTTCCCGTAATACCGACTACCGGAACGCGTTTTGCCATCGCCTTCACTCGTTGTAAAGCAGCTTCTGTCGTAGCGGCTGCTTCACTATGATCGTTTACGCGATTTTCACACACGGTGATGAGTCGCGCCACCGCTTGAACATCCCCGCTTGCTAGTCGCTCGACTTCATCAGTAATTTCCCTTACGGTCGGAAAATCACATTGCTCCATCATGATATTAATCATTCCTTGCAATCCGTAACGCCGACCATCTTCTGGCGAGAAAATACGTGCGATCCCATATTCGTGCAATTCTTTTATTTCCCTTGGAATAATAACGCCACCACCACCGCCGTAAATGCGAATATGTGAAGCGCCGCGCTGTTGCAATAAGTCGTACATATATTTAAAAAACTCCATATGACCGCCTTGATATGAAGAAACTGCAATTCCTTGTACATCTTCTTGAATGGCAGCGTTCACAATTTCTTCGACGGAGCGGTTATGGCCGAGGTGAATGACCTCTGCTCCGCTCGCTTGTAAAATGCGGCGCATAATGTTAATTGCCGCATCGTGCCCATCAAACAAACTAGATGCTGTTACGAAGCGAACGTGATGTTTTGGACGATATATGTGCGCCATCTTTCTCCCATCCCCTTTCGCTACCGCTTTATAATGCCGTCAAGCAATAGCTTCGTTTGCAATTCAATATATTCATCGAGCGTATACATTTTTTTTAATGCCCAACGACGGAACCCCCACATTTGACCGAGAACGAAAATGTTATGTGCAAATAATTGAATTTCCTGCTCTGTCAATGAAAATACCCCATTGTCGACACAGCGTCGCAAAATGTGTTCAAACATCGCAACCATTTGCAATTCTTTATTAAGCACGTACGGAAGCGATTCTTTGCCGAGCGCTTTCGCTTCTTGATACATAACGAGCACTTCATCTTGCAGCTCATCAACAACGCGAAAATAGTAGCCAATCGCTAGCTTTAAACTATCTAAATCCCCTTTTGTCGTATCGATTGCCTGCTCCATACGATCGCGCACTTCATCGTAAATCCGATCGCACACTAAATAAAGGACATCCTCTTTTTTGCGAATATATTCGTATAACGTTCCGATGCTAAAGCCGGAAGCGCGGGCAATTTCGCGCGTCGTCGTTTGATGAAACCCCTTTTGCTTAAATAGCGAAATCGCCCCTTTTATCATTTGATTGCGCCTTTTTTTCACAAGCCGCTCGTCTTTAACGGACGCTGGTACCTCACGCTTTTTCATCTCATCCCACCTTATTTCGTTAACATTCTTGAAATGACGAGACGTTGAATTTCTTGCGTTCCTTCATAAATTTGCGTAATTTTTGCATCGCGCATAAACCGTTCGACTGGATAGTCTTTCGTATAACCGTAACCGCCGAAAATTTGTACCGCTTCGACCGTAACTTTCATCGCCGTATCACCCGCGAACAATTTCGCCATTGCCGATTCTTTTCCGTACGGCAAGCCGTTTGATTCAAGCCATGCTGCTTGATATGTTAGTAAGCGCGCCGCTTCAATGGCAGTTGCCATATCCGCTAATTTAAAGGCAATGCCTTGTTGTTCTGCAATTGGCTTGCCGAATTGAACGCGCCCTTTTGCGTATTCGACCGCTGCATCTAACGCGCCTTGCGCGATGCCAACCGCCTGCGCTGCGATACCATTTCGACCGCCATCAAGCGTCATCATAGCGATTTTAAATCCTTCTCCTTCTTCACCGAGCAAATTTTCTTTCGGAATGCGGCAGTCTTCAAAAATGAGCTCCGTCGTTGGTGATGAACGAATGCCGAGCTTTTTCTCTTTTTTTCCGATCGAAAATCCAGGCGTTCCTTTTTCAACAATAAATGCGCTTATGCCGCGATGTTTTTTCTCTGGATCTGTCACCGCAAAAACGATATAAATTTCCGCTTCTCCACCGTTTGTAATCCATACTTTCGAACCGTTTAATACGTAATGGTCGCCATCGCGCACGGCACGCGTTTTCATCGATGACACGTCAGAACCAGCCCCCGGTTCAGACAACCCGTATGCTCCGAGCTTTTCTCCCGTCGCTAACGCCCGTAAATACGTTTGTTTTTGCTGCTCCGTCCCAAATTTATAAATTGGCCAACTCGCTAACGAAATGTGAGCAGAAAGCGTTACTCCTGTTGATGCGCACACTTTTGACAGTTCCTCAACAGCAATCACGTATGCTAAATAGTCGCTTCCGATGCCGCCGTATTCCTCTGGCCACGGGATGCCTGTTAAGCCGAGCTCCGCCATTTTATTAAAAATGCTGCGATCAAATCGCTCTTCTTCGTCGCGTTCGGCCGCTGTCGGCGCGACTTCATTTTTCGCAAAATCGCGCACCATTTTTCGAATCATTTCATGCTCTTCACTTAACTGAAAATTCATTTCTCCATCCCCCTTAACACATGTTTACTAATGACGAGCCGTTGAATTTCGCTCGTTCCTTCGTAAATTTCACATACTTTCGCGTCGCGGAATAACCGCTCAACCGGATAGTCTTCTGTATAGCCATTTCCTCCGAAAATTTGCACCGCTTCAATCGCGTTTTCCATCGCTGTTTTTGATGCAAACAGCTTCGCCATCGATGCTTCCTTTCCGCACGGCATGCCGTTTGCGCGTAAAAAAGCTGCCCGGTAAACGAGCAATTTAGCAGCTTCGACGTTCGTTGCCATATCTGCTAGTTTAAAAGCAATACCTTGTTGTTCTGCAATTGGCTTGCCAAACTGGATGCGCTCTTTCGCGTAGTTCGTCGCATGTTCAAGCGCAGCTTCGGCAATACCAAGCGATTGGGCTGCGATACCGATGCGACCGCTATCTAAATTAGCCATCGCAATTTTAAAGCCATCACCTTCTTGCCCGAGCAAGTTTTCTGCTGGCACGCGCATATCTTCAAACGATAATTGAACGGTGCGCGACCCGTGAAGCCCCATTTTTTTCTCGTCTTTTCCGATCACAAAGCCAGGGGTATTCTTTTCAACGATAAATGCGCTTACCCCTTTACTTCCTTTTTCTTCGAGATTTGTGCGGGCAAATACGATATACGTATCCGCTTCGCCTCCGTTTGTAATAAATACTTTTGAGCCATTTAATACGTAATGGTCACCGTCGCGAATAGCTGTCGTTTTTAAACTTGCCGCATCGGAACCTGATCCTGGCTCTGTTAAACAAAACGCCCCTAAATATTCGCCCCGAGCGAGCTTTGGCACATATTTTCGCTTCTGCTCTTCCGTTCCGAAGTATAAAATCGGGTTTGTGCCGACGGATGTATGAACGGATAAAATGACCCCGACAGTTGCGCTTACTTTTGAAATTTCATGAATGGCAATAATGTATGACGTGAAGTCCATCCCTGCGCCGCCATATTGCTCAGGCACAGTAATGCCCATTAAACCAAGCTCTGCCATTTTTTCGAGAATGGGGCGCGGAAACTCGCCGCGCTCCATCCGCTCAACGAACGGTGCAATTTCATTTGCCGCAAATTCGCGCACCATTTGACGCATCATTTGTTGTTCTTCTGTAAAATGTACATTCATGCTGTCAACCCCTTTATTCGTACGTGTAAAATCCTCGCCCTGTTTTTCTGCCCAGCCAACCAGCTTTCACATATTTACGTAAAAGCGGACACGGACGGTATTTGTCATCACCAAGTCCATCATGAAGTACTTCCATAATGTATAAGCACGTATCTAAGCCGATAAAGTCCGCTAAAGTGAGCGGTCCCATCGGATGATTCATTCCAAGCTTCATCACTTCGTCAATCGCTTCTTTCGTCGCGACACCTTCGTATAAACAATAAATGGCCTCGTTAATCATCGGCATTAATACGCGGTTAGAAACAAATCCTGGGAAGTCGTTTACTTCAACTGGCACTTTTCCTAACGTTTTTGTCATTTGTTCAATCGCTTCATACACTTCATGAGCTGTTGCGAGACCGCGAATAATTTCGACGAGTTTCATAATCGGTACAGGGTTCATAAAATGCATGCCAATCACTTTTTCTGGTCGTTTCGTAGCTGCAGCGATTTCTGTAATTGGTAGTGAGGACGTATTTGTTGCTAAAATGGCATGCGGAGGTGTGATTTCGTCTAGCTGGGCAAACAGTGCTGTTTTCACATCCATATGTTCAACGACTGCTTCGATGACGACATCGACGTCGCTTCCATCACGCAAATCGGTCGATGTGCGAATGCGGCTCATCGCTTCATCGCGCTGTTGTTCGCTTAGCGCCCCTTTTTCGACGAATTTGTTTATACTTTTTGCGATATTGTTAAGCCCCCATTGTACGCGCTCTTCATTGACATCGTTTAAAATAACGTCATATCCTGCTGTGGCGCACACTTGGGCAATGCCTGATCCCATTTGACCAGCACCAACAACCATTACTTTTTTCATCGTCCCATCCCCCGTTAATGAACTTCAATCATGATCGCATCACCTTGACCGCCACCGCTGCAAATCGCTGCGATGCCAGTGCCGCCTCCGCGACGTTTTAATTCGTGAATAAGCGTAATAATGATGCGCGCCCCACTTGCTCCGATCGGGTGCCCAAGCGCGATCGCGCCGCCATTGACGTTCACTTTTTCTTCCGGCAAGTCGGCAATTTTCATGCTCGCTAAAGCGACGGAAGCAAACGCTTCGTTAATTTCAAATAAGTCGATATCATGTACCGTTTTTCCTGTTTTACGTAACAATTCATTGATGACAATGCCGGGCGTTTTCGGAAAATCTTTCGCTTCAATCGCAATCGCCGCATGTGCAACAATCGTCGCAAGCGGAGTAAGACCTTCTTTTTGCGCCCGTTCTTCGCTCATTAATACGAGCGCGGCAGCCCCGTCATTGACCCCTGGTGCATTGCCTGCGGTAATCGTTCCCGTCGGATCAAAAACTGGTGCAAGTTGCGCTAATTTTTCAAGCGATGTATCTTTTCGTGGCGATTCATCAACCGCTACCGTGATCGGTTCTCCTCTTCGTTGTGGAACGGTAATAGGAACAATTTCTTCTGCCAGTTTGCCGCCTTCCATTGCAGCAATCGCTAATTGATGGCTTCGATACGCCCAGCGGTCTTGCTCTTCGCGCGTAATGCCTAACTCTTTTGCTGTTTCGCTTCCGTAAATCCCCATATGCACGCCTGTAAAGCTGCATGTCAATCCGTCATACACCATCATATCTTTTACCGTCGAATCGCCCATGCGCAATCCCCAGCGCGCTTTCGGCAACATATACGGCGCATTGCTCATCGATTCCATTCCCCCAGCCACGATCACGTCGGCATCACCTGCGCGAATAATTTGATCGCCGAGCGTGACGCTACGCATCCCTGAGGCGCACACTTTGTTGATCGTCTCCGTTTTCGTCTCCCACGGAATGCCTGCCTCTCTTGCGGCTTGTCGCGATGGGAGCTGCCCTTGTCCACCTTGCAATACCGTGCCGAAAATGACTTCATCGACATCTTCTGCACGAACGTTTGCGCGCGCTAACGCCTCCTTGATCGCCTTTCCACCGAGCTGTACTGCGCTAAATGAGCTTAAACTTCCACCAAACTTTCCGAATGGCGTGCGTACCCCGCTAACAATGACCGTTTTCCCCATGTTTCTCCCCCTTTTCGTAATAAGAAAGCCCTTTCAAAAATGTTGAGCGAACGCTCGTTCAATTATGGACGGGCAAAGAAGGCGCACGCAACCGTACACCTTCCTATTGCCTTCATTATACTTAAAATATCTTAAAAATAAAACTATTTATTTTTTTTAGAATTTTTAATGAACCGGACCAAATACAGCTTTTTCTAACAGTTCAGCTACATCATACGTACCTACTTTTTCTTCGACTTCTTTCGCTTTCGTTCCATCCGAAAGCATCGTTAAACAGTACGGACAGCCGGAGCTAATAACTGTCGGATTCACCTCAAGCGCTTGTTCTGTCCGCGCCACGTTAATGCGCGTGCCTGTCGTTTCTTCCATCCACATTAGTCCACCGCCTGCACCACAACACATACCGGTCTCGCGATGACGTGCCATTTCGACGAGTTTTACTCCCGGAATCGCTTTCAATATTTGACGCGGCGCATCGTATACGTCGTTGTATCTACCTAAATAACACGAGTCATGGAATGTAACGACCTCGTTTACTTCATATTTCGGAACGAGACGACCTTCGGCAACGAGCTTCGCTAATAGCTCCGTATGATGATATACTTCCGCTTCAAATCCGAAATCTGGGTATTCATTTTTAAATGTGTTATACGCATGAGGGTCAATCGTCACGATTTTTTTCACACCTGCTTTTTCAAACTCGGCGATATTGGCTGTCGCTAATTCTTGGAATAAAAATTCATTCCCTAAACGGCGTGGCGTATCGCCAGAGTTTTTCTCCTTGTTGCCTAAAATCGCAAATTTCACCCCTGCCTCGTTTAGTAAGCGCGCAAAAGCTAGCGCAATTTTTTGGCTTCGATTATCAAACGATCCCATCGAACCAACCCAAAATAAATATTCGAATTCTTCCCCTGCTTTTTGCATTTCTTTTACTGTCGGAATGCGCACATCTTCACGCAATTCGCGCCAGTTTTCTTTTTCTTTTCGGTTTAGTCCCCACGGATTTCCTTGGCGTTCAATATTCGTCATCGCCCGTTGCGCATCTGGATTTAACTTTCCTTCTGTCAGTACGAGATAGCGACGCAAATCAATAATTTTATCGACGTGTTCATTCATGACCGGACATTGATCTTCACAGTTGCGACACGTCGTACATGCCCAAATTTCTTCCTCGGTAATGACATCGCCAATTAAGTTTGGCAGTTCGATCGTTGCCGCTTGTTCTTGCGTTCCTTGTGCCATGAAAGCGAGCTGGTTCCCTTTCGTATTAGCAAACGCAAACGTTGGTACCCAAGGAGCTTTTGATGTAATCGCTGCCCCTTTCTCTGTTAAATGGTCGCGCAATTTTAAAATGAGGTCCATCGGCGATAACATTTTTCCTGTTCCTGTTGCCGGGCACATGTTTGTACAGCGCCCGCATTCCACACAGGCATATAAATCGATCAGTTGGGTTTGCTTAAAGTCTTCGATTTTACCAACGCCAAACGACTCTTGTGTTTCGTCTTCAAAGTTAATTTTTTCAAGTTTTGGCCGCGTTAATCGACTGAAAAAGACGTTGATCGGCCCAGCGATTAAATGGGCATGTTTCGATTGTGGCACGTACACTAAAAACGTTAATAAAATAAGCAAGTGCACCCACCAAGCGACAAAAAACAATACCGCTGCACCTGTTTCCCCTACCCAACCAAATGCAAGGGCGATGGCCGAAGCGACAGGCTCGCTCCACGACGTCCCTTCGTTATGCCAAATGCGGCTCATGCCGTTACCGAACAACACCGAAAGCATAAGTCCACCGATAAAAATGAGCACAAGCCCTGCTTTCAAATCGCGCTTTAAACGGACAAGCTTTTCAATGTAGCGACGATAAAACGCCCATAACACTGCCACTAAAATAAGCAATGTGACGATTTCTTGGAAAAACGTAAACGCTGGATAAAGCGCCCCAAGCGGCAAGTGCGCCCCCGGTATAAGACCTTTTATAATAAAGTCAATGGCACCAAACTGAACGAGAATAAAGCCGTAAAAAAACATGACGTGAATGATCCCGCTTTTTTTATCTTTTAACAGCTTTTTCTGTCCGAAAACGTTCACCCATATGTTTTGTAGTCGTTCTTTTACCTTTCCATCAAATTCAACTTTTTTTCCTAGCTTAATATACGCAATACGCGTTTTGATGAGATAAACGAACAAATGAACGGCGTACGCTGTCACAAGTAGAAAAGCGATCCAGTTCAACCAAAGCACAATACTCTTCCCCCTTTGTTGTAAAAATAAAATAAATTTTCTGAACAAACTTACTTTCATTATATAATGAATGAGCGTTCAGTCAATATTTTTTCTCATTTTTTATTTTCTTTTTGGAAAGACTACAAGAAAGAAAGGAGTGAAAGCATGCGTTGGCTCGCCATTATCCTCATTTTATTGTTTCTCCTTTTGCTTGATTATAAATGGGGCGAAAAAGTGTCAAAAGCTTCTGTACGAAAAAAAATCGGCGTCGAGCGCGAAAGCAACTTGACGCTATTTACAGCCGGAGAGGAGCTGTTTGATGACTATTTCGCCGAGTTAGAACGAGCGAAACATCATATTCACATTTTATTTTACATCGTACGCAATGATGAAATCGGGCAACGATTTTTTTCTCTACTTGAGCAAAAAGTAAATGAAGGAGTAGAAGTGCGTCTACTTGTTGATTGGGTTGGCAGTTTCGGGCTACCGTCATCCCTCCGACAAAAAAGCGGACAATTTGCCTTTGCAAACCGCCCAACATTGCCGTTTTTTTTCTACAAGTTAAACGAACGAAACCATCGGAAAATAACAGTCATTGATGGGAAAATCGGCTATTTAGGTGGATTTAATATCGGAAAAGAATATATCGGTCAAGATCCGAAGTTCGGCAACTGGCGCGACTATCACTTGAAAATCGTCGGGGAAGGGGTTCACGATTTGCAACGACAGTTTCAAGAAGATTGGAAAAAAGCAACTGGACAATCGTTTGGAAATAGTGAGCGATATTTTCCACCTCTTCAAAAAGGGGCGATGAAACATCGCTTTCTTCCGACAGATGGAAAATATTTAGAGGAAGAATTTATTCAACTCATTAAACAAGCGAAACAAAAAATAATTATTGGCACACCGTACTTTATTCCGAGCAAAAACATCATGACCGCCCTCCTTGAAGCGATGAAGCGCGGCGTCCAACTGACTATTGTCGCACCGACACAAGCTGATCATCCACTCGTCAAAGAAGCCGCATACCCTTATTTTCGTCAGCTTCTTCGTGCCGGAGCTCATATTTACCAGTTTAACAACGGGTTTTACCACGCCAAAGTGATCGTCATTGATGATGATATTTGCGATATCGGCACAGCGAATTTCGATCGCCGCAGTTTGTTCATTAACTATGAAATGAATTGTTATATATATGACAAACCGTTTATTCAACATGTGAAACAAACGATTGAACGAGACATTAGCACATCAACGTTGCTAACGGAACAATATTTTCAGCAGCAACCATGGTTTTATCGCCTAAAAGAAATCGCCGCAACAATGACGGCCCCGTTATTGTAAAAAGCCCTCTCCAGGCGGAGAAGGGCTTTTCGTTACATTTTTTCTGGTGCGTGTACGCCGACAAGCGCTAACGCATTTTTTAACGTAATTTGCACAGCTTTCATGAGCGCGAGGCGGGCACGACTTTTTTCCACGTTCGTTGCATCAAGCACTTTTTCCGCATTGTAAAAGCTATGCAGCGCGGAAGCGAGCTCGAAAATGTAGTTCGTCATGCGATGCGGCGAACGTTTCACCGCTGCTTCCGCAACCGCGGCCGGAAACTCTCCGAGTTTTTTCAATAAGTCTATTTCTTTTTCCGCTAATTCGTATGTGAAAGAGAGTTGCCCATCATAAGATAACCCTTGCTCTTCTCCTTGGCGAAGCATGCTGCATACGCGCGCATGAGCATATTGCGCATAATATACAGGGTTCTCGTTTGATTGCGATACCGCTAAATCCATATCAAAATCTAAATGCGTATCCGATGAGCGCATCGCAAAGAAATAGCGCGTCGCATCTAACCCAACTTCTTCCATTAAGTCGCGCAACGTTACCGCCTTTCCTGTCCGCTTGCTCATGCGCACTTTCTCGCCGTTTTGATATAAGCTGACGAGCTGGATAATTTCAACTTCCAATACGTCTGGGTCATAGCCGAGCGCAGCAATCGCTGCCTTCATGCGCGGAATGTAACCGTGATGGTCCGCTCCCCAAATGTTAATGATTTTCTCAAATCCGCGCTCGAGTTTATCTTGATGGTACGCGATGTCTGGTAATAAATACGTATACGTCCCATCTTGTTTAATAAGCACGCGGTCTTTGTCGTCACCAAATGTCGTAGAGCGGAACCACGTCGCGCCATCTTGCTCGTAAATATGTCCTTTTTCGCGCAACGTTTCAAGCGCTTTATTAATTTTTCCGTTATAGTAAAGCGACGTTTCTGAATACCAAACGTCAAATGTGACCCGGAAGTCCGCTAAGTCTTTTTTAATTTTGTCCATTTCAAACGCCAGTCCGTACTCGCGGAACTGTTGAAGTCGCTCTTGTTCATCAAGCGCGACAAATTTGTCGCCATGCTCTTCCGCTAACTTTTTCCCTAATTCAATAATATCTTCACCGAAGTAGCCGTCTTCCGGCATATCTTTATCAATGCCAAGCGCTTGAAAATAGCGCGCTTCGACCGACTTGGCTAAGTTAGCAATTTGGTTGCCGGCATCGTTAATGTAATATTCTCGCGTGACGTCAAAACCTGCTTTTTTCAAAATGTTGCATAACGAATCACCAACCGCTGCTCCACGAGCATGGCCTAAATGCAAACTACCTGTCGGGTTTGCGGAGACGAACTCAACTTGCACCTTTTGACCGTTGCCAACGTTTGTTTCGCCGTATGCGTCCCCTGCTTGTAAAATGGTTGGAACGAGTTCTGTTAAATAGCGATTGTCCATGTAAAAATTAATAAACCCTGGTCCAGCAATGTCCACTTTTTTCACGAACACAGCTTCACCGTTAAAGTGGCGTACAATGTCTTCCGCAATCATGCGCGGTGCTTTCTTCGCTACGCGCGCCAATTGCATCGCAACGTTTGTTGAATAGTCGCCGTGCGCTTTATCTTTCGGCGTCTCTAAAATAACGTTCGTCACGTCTTCTTCCGTCGCGATCCCCGAGCGAATGACCGCTTCTTTTATTTCTTCTTTTAACTTTTGTTTCATTTGTTCAACAATGTTCATTTCTTTGCCTCCTTAAACGACATCGTCACAGCATGACGGCCGACATGTTTACCAGATAAGTGAAGTATGTAAGAAAAAAACAGCTTCCCTTTTTTCGCTTTCTCGTTGTACTGATACAATACTTGTTCCGTCTTCGTCTTCATTTCCCAGCGTGCCATCGGACTTTCGTACGTCCCGATCGTCTCCGACTGTTTGCGGAATGTGTGACGCATCGAGATGGCTCCAGAGCGAAGGACGACCACTTCATCGGCCATAATTTTCACGACGTTTTTGATCGTCTCCCCTTCGTACATCTCTTCAAACGTCACATACGTCACATCTCCTTTTAAGTAGTATAAACCATTTGCCTCAACGACAACAATTTCTTTTCGTGCCCCGTCCCGAATTTCTGTTACGTGCTTGAGCTGTATAGGCGTTCCGTTCACCTTCCCCACATCCTTGCTGTTGTTATGACTGTAGATAAGTATAGAAAAAGAGACGCATACATGCAATAGGCGGCCCCTTTTTAGAGACCGCCTACCATGTTATGCCTGCTTTAAGTTTTTTAATATATTCCATGCAAACGTTAGTACCGCGATAGTAACGAGCGTACCACCGAGCGCAGTTAGTGGAATGAATGCTTCATATCCCGAGACGACAAACGCTAAACCGATCATCATCGCCGGCAATCCAATATTATGAAGCCAAAAATGCGCTTTCGCTGTTTTCGTTTCCGCAATATGAGGGAATAAATGATATAAAATACCAGCAAGCGTTAACGCTGTCCAACCGAGCAAATTAATATGAACGTGGACAGGTGTAAATGTAAAAGCGTGCGTCATAGACATGTAAAGCCCTAAACAGACGCCGATTGCGAAATACACAACAGAAATTTTAATTAGCCGAATGCCCATTTTTTCACCTCCTTTCAAATATTTGCACTATGTAAATGTTACTTTCAATGTATGACGTTGGCAATACTTTTATGAAAAAAAATCCCCGTCTCATAGACAGGGATTTTCATTTATTTCACCCAACCGAGAAGTATTTCGCGCACGAGTTTGCTTGCCGTGTTGGCTGTTTGTTCAGAATGGTCATATACTGGCGCAACTTCCACTAAATCTGCCCCAACAACACGAACGTCGGAACGAGCGATTGTGTGAATGGCAGCTAACAACTCTTTCGATGTAATACCTCCCGCATCGACTGTGCCCGTCCCTGGCGCATGCGCTGGATCTAATACGTCAATGTCGATTGTTACATATACCGGGCGGCCTGCAAGCGTTGGGAGCACCTCTTTTAACGGTTCAAGCACATCGAATTTCGCAATGTACATGCCGTTTTGTTTCGCCCATTCAAATTCTTCTTTCATTCCAGAACGAATACCGAAAGAATATACATTTTTCGGCCCAATGAGCTCAGCAATTTTACGAATGGGTGTCGAATGTGATAACGGTTCGCCTTCATAATGCTCGCGTAAATCCGTATGGGCATCCATATGAATGATCGCCAAGTCTGGGTACTTTTTATATACAGCTTTCATAACCGGCCAAGATACTAAATGCTCACCGCCAAGACCGAGCGGAAATTTCCCAGCTTCTAACACGCGATCAACAAACTGTTCAATCATATCTAAACTGCGTTGCGCGTTGCCAAACGGCAACGGAATATCCCCTGCATCAAAATATTTCACTTCATCAAGCTCGCGATCTAAATATGGGCTATATTCCTCAAGCCCGATTGACACTTCGCGAATGCGTGCTGGACCGAAACGAGAGCCTGGGCGGTAGCTAACTGTCCAGTCCATCGGCATCCCGTAAATAACTGCTTGGCTTTCTTCAAAGTTCGGATGACTTTTAATAAATACGTTGCCAGAATAAGCTTCATCAAACCGCATCGTCTTCCCCCCTTACTTCACTAAGTCTTCAACGAATTTCGGCAATACGAAGCACGCTTTATGAAGCTGTTTTGTGTAATATTTCGTTTCAATGTCATGGAAACGGTCATCGCTTACTTCAAGCGGATCATACTTTTTCGAACCGAGGGTGAACGTCCACATACCGCTTGGGTACGTCGGAATGTTTGCGATATATAAACGCGTAATCGGAAAAATTTCGCGCACATCACGTTGAACGGTGCGAATTAAATCTGCTTTAAACCAAGGGTTGTCTGTTTGCGCAACAAAAATACCGTCTTCTTTTAACGCTTTCGCAATGCCTGCATAAAACCCTTTTGTAAATAAATTCACCGCTGGGCCAACAGGTTCTGTCGAGTCAACCATAATGACGTCATATTTGTTTTCACTTTGCGCAATATGCATAAATCCGTCATCTACTTTCACTTCAACGCGTGGGTCGTCCAATTGACCGGCGATTTCTGGCAAATATTTTTTCGAATACTCGATCACTTTGCCGTCAATTTCAACAAGCGTCGCTTTTTTCACGCTCGGATGCTTTAATACTTCGCGAATGACACCGCCGTCTCCGCCACCAACAACAAGAACGTTTTCTGGATTCGGATGCGTAAATAACGGAACGTGCGCCACCATTTCATGATAGACGAACTCATCTTTTTGCGTTGTCATCACCATTCCGTCTAAAATAAGCATGTTCCCGAATTCTTCTGTTTCGACCATATCGAGCTTTTGGAATTCTGTTTGCTCTGTATGTAAAGTGCGTTTAATTCGTGCTGTAATCCCAAAGTTGTCCGTCTGTTTTTCAGTAAACCAAAGTTCCATATTGAACACCCTTTCGTCAATAATGCACCGCTTATCATGCCCGAAAAATAAAATGCTAAACATGAAAAAGTATAGAGCAATCTAGCAAAATTTCAAGTAAAAATTGCTAGAAAACGTTTAAAAAAATAAAAATGTTTTTATACTAAATTGTAAACGTAAAAAATGAGGTGATGGCTATGGAGACGATTGCCATCGAACGATGGAAACGAACGTTTAAATATATGCGACTCTTTCTTTTGTTCGCTTTTGTTGCTAGCTTGTTATGCACACTCACGATCGCCGGGCTTATTATATTTGCGAAATGGAAAGGTCCTCCCCCTTTAGCCGTTCCGCAATCGACTATTTTTTATGCAGAAGACGGCACGAAAATTGGTGAAAATCATTACGGTGGAAAAAGATATTGGGTGAAACTATCCGATATGTCTCAACACGCGATTGATGCAACGATTGCGGTAGAGGACCGAAAATTTTTCGACCATTACGGGTTCGATGTTAAACGAATTGCTGGGGCAATCATCGCAGATATTAAAGCAATGGCGAAAGTGCAAGGGGCAAGCACCATTACACAACAATATGCACGCAACTTATTTTTAAGCTACGAAAAGACGTGGTGGCGAAAAATACAAGAAGCGCTATATACGATTCAACTGGAAGCAAACTACGAAAAAAACGACATTTTAGAAGGATATTTAAACACCATTTATTACGGACATGGTGTATACGGCATTGAGGCAGCCGCCAACTTTTATTTCGGAAAATCGGCCCGCGATTTAACCGTAGCGGAAGCAGCGATGCTCGCAGGCATTCCAAAAGGCCCGAGCTACTATTCGCCGCTTGTCGATATGGAACGAGCAAAAAAACGGCAACGCATTGTCTTACATTCGATGGTCGAGGCAAAATTTTTATCCGAGAAAGAAGCCGAAAAAGCAGCAAATGAACCGCTTCATTTTTCAAACGGCGAGCATATGAAAACAAAAACGATCGCCCCGTATTTTCAAGATGCGGTCAAACAAATGTTAAAAACGACGCTCGGATTCGATGAAGAAACGATTGAAATGGGCGGATTGCGTGTGTATACAACGCTCGATATCGACATGCAAGCAATCGCAGAAGCAAAAATAAAAGAAACGATTCATTCGCAATCAAACATTCAAGTGGCGCTCGTCGCCATGGAGCCAAAAACAGGAAAAGTGAAAGCACTTGTCGGGGGACGCGACTATGAGAAAAGTCCATTTAATCGGGCAACACAAGCAAAACGTCAACCTGGCTCTACATTCAAGCCGTTTTTATATTATGTCGCGCTACAACATGGGTTTACGCCATCAACGTTGTTACGTAGCGAACCAACGACGTTTACACTTGAAGACGGTTCAACGTACACACCGCGCAACTTTAACAACTATTATGCAAATGATACGATTACGCTTGCACAAGCTATTGCTCTTTCTGATAACGTATATGCTGTAAAGACGCATTTGCTGCTCGGACAAGAAAAGCTCGTCACCATCGCGAAACAACTCGGCATCACGAGCGAAGTAAAGCAAGTGCCATCGCTCGCCCTCGGGACATCACCCGTGAAAGTGATTGATATGGCGCGCGCCTACAGCATAATCGCCAACGGTGGAAAAAAAGTCGAGCCGCTGTTCATTACAAAAGTGACGAATTATGAGGGGAAAGTATTGTACGAACAAAGAACGAATGATGAACAAATACTTGATCCAGCGCTCGCTTTCGTCACGACACATTTAATGACAGGCATGTTTGATCCAACGCTTAACGATTATGCGTCTGTGACGGGACAATCGATTATTTCGCGCATGACCCGTCCGTATGCAGGAAAATCTGGGACGACGAAAACAGATAGTTGGATGATCGGCTATACTCCTCAACTCGTTACGGCAGTTTGGACAGGATATGATCGCGACGAAACGATTGATCGCACAGACGAAAAACAATACGCCAAACATATTTGGGTCAATTTTATGGAAGATAGTTTGCGCGGAAGAAAAGTTGCGACATTCGAGCCGCCAGAAGGAGTCATCGGGGTGTACGTCGATCCTCATAGCGGTAAGCTCGCTACTGCAGCTTGTCCGACAACGAGATTGACGTATTACGTTGTCGGTACAGAACCGACAGACTACTGCAAAGACCATCCGGCAGAAAAGAAAAAGAAGAAAAAGAAAAAAGAAAAAGATTCATGGTTTAAGCGACTGTTCGACTGGTTTTAAACATAAACGCCCAAGCGAGTATGCTTGGGCGTTTATGCGTCCTAGTTTTATCATGTGTTACATCTGTACCTCTAGTTTACTCCTTTTCCCACTCAACAGCAAGTATGGACAAGTTTTCGTTCACAAAACCGTCACATTTTATCCATGATTTTGAAGCTGTCGTTTCAATTCCTCGCTCGAACGATCCCACATGTCGCGATTATGTTGTTGTAAAAACGAAGCTAATACAGCTTTTGAGCGATCGTCCATATGGTCGACGATAATATGGCGTTTTAACGATTTATCCATTCGGTTCACATGCTCTGGAAGCGATTTATACCCGCGGCGCGCCTCGCGATCAACCGTCATTTCACACGCTGTCACCCCAGCATAATACGCCCCTTCTTCTGCATGATCAATCGTCACCCATACGAGCCAATATGGCTTGCCATTTGGCACTTCCTCACGATTCGGCGTAAATTTAATCCCTTTTTCCACGATGCTGCGCGCATGCATCGCTCCCATATCAATAAATGCCTCGCCCGCCTCAACATCGATTAAAACAGGGGAAACGTTCGCTAAGCTCAGTACGCCCGCTCCGAATGTTCCATGCACTTTCGGTTCTTTTTTTATAATATTAAACATCGGCTTTTTTTTCTCTTCCACGATCGTTCATCCTTTCATTACAAAATGAGCGTTGAAAATATACTTTGCAGCCATTGAGCAACGGCTGGAATGGCTACATGGAAAATCGGTCGAATCGTATATTGATCTAATGGCGTGAAAATAAGAATTAAAAAAATGAGCACCCCATAGTTTTCGAATTGCGTCATTTTTGCGCGCACATGCATCGGTGCTAAATCTTCAACAACGCGATACCCGTCGAGCGGAGGAAACGGCAACAAGTTAAACACAAACAGCAAAATATTAAGCCCGATATAAATTTCAAAAAACTGATACAATCCATCCCGAAACCATACCGGGATGAAATCAAATATGCCTATGCGAATCATTCCATACCATAAAGCAAAACCGATAGCCGCAAGCAACAAATTGCTGAGCGGGCCAGCGACAGAAACGAGAATACCCGCCACACGTGGATGACGGAAATAGCCACGATTGACCGGCACCGGACGCGCCCAACCAAATCCGGCAATAAAAATAAGCAACGTTCCGAGAATGTCTAAATGGGCGAGCGGCGACAGCGTCAGCCTCCCTTGCTCCTTTGCCGTCGGGTCACCAAATTTATACGCGACGTAGGCATGGGCAAATTCATGGACTGAAAATGCAATCGCAAGCGCCAAAACAACATACGGTATTTCTCGAAGCGGATATGCTAAAAATTGGTCCACGATCCTTCTCCTTTTCAAACTTTTTTCATTTTTTGATTATTATACACGAAAAACATATCGAAACACTACTGATAACGGTCGCTGAGTGGTATAATAACGATTGTCGAACAAAGCAGAAAGGGGACGGTCGTACATGCCATACGTAACAGTAAAAATGCTTGAAGGACGTACAGAAGAACAAAAACGAGCGCTCGTTGAAAAAGTAACGGAAGCCGTTGCAGAAACGACAGGTGCACCGAAAGAGAAAATTGTCGTTTTTATTGAAGAAATGTCAAAAAATCATTACGCCATCGGCGGAAAGCGATTAAGCGACGAAAGCTGACCATAACGGGTCAGCTTTTTATGTACGCTTGTTCGCGCAACTGCTCAATATAACGGTACGCTTCCTCTATTTCTTCTTCCGTATACCGCTTTTTACGTTTTAACGTAAATACTTTTTCCTTCACTTCGTCCTTACTTAACTCTTCAAAGTATAAAATGGTCGAAACGAGTTCTAAAAACCTTGCACTCTGTTCATTTAAACTGCGCAAACAAACGTCTAAATCGGGCATGTCCAACTGGTAGTGCGTTAAAAATTGCTCTCCTGCTTCCGTCAACGTATAGCGATATTGATAATATCCGCCTTTTTTTTCTTTCATTTCTTGTAAAAAGCCAACGTTACATAGCTCTTCAATACGCCATGTTAACTCTTCAGAATATGGACCGTAAAAATGGAAATCGAACTTTTCATAAAACGGAAACTTCATCTTTTTCGCAATGTAAATCATTTTTTGCAGCTTTTTTCGACCGACAATTTCCCCTACTGCTGCTAGCACCTTCAACATTTTCGCATGCTCAAAAAGCAACGTCCCCATCTCCTATTCGTATAAAAGTTGTTTAATTTTTTTCTTTATGTTTCTTTTTGTCGATAAGTCATCGAGAAAATCTTGTGGAAAATATAGTTTATGGTCTGTGCGACGTTTCCCGGAAATCGCATCGACGATTGTCGATTCTCGCGATAGTTCGCGCAATTCCCCATTCGGCATTAACAAATAAATCGGAAGCCGTTCTTCTTCTTCCCCCGGACGATAAAAGTCATAAGGGAGATCAGAGGAAGAGTCAACAACTAAATAATAGTCCGGATCAATGCCTGCTTTTTTAAATAACGTCGTCAATTCCATCAATTTTTTCATTTCTTCATTCGTCGGTTGAAACTCAACGTATTTAAATAAATGACGATTCATAAAGCGACGGCATAAGTCGCTTAAAATCGCATCCCGTTCGTATTGCCATTGTTGAAAATAATATAACGTCACCGCTTCATCCAGTTGTAAGTAGTCTTCTAGTTGCATGTTTCCATGAAAAAGAGATTGGAAATGAACTGGAGGTGTTTGGAATGTATAACCGGATAAATATAAATGTTTCGCACGGTGCAAAATTTTCGTCAAAATGACTTCTGCGCTGCGCGTAACAGGATGGAAATATACTTGCCAATACATTTGATATCGGCTCATAATGTAGTCTTCTACCGCATGCATGCCACTTCGCTTAATGACTACTTGTTCTTCACGCGGACGCATCACGCGCAAAATGCGCTCCATATCAAAATGTCCATAGCTGACACCTGTATAGTACGCATCGCGCAATAAATAGTCCATGCGATCCGCATCAATTTGGCTAGAAATTAAGCTGACGACAAGCTTATTTTCATACGTTTTTTCAATCACTTCAGCGACCTTTTTCGGAAAATGTAGCGACACACGGCGCAACACCGCATTCACTTCCGTATCACCTAAAATAATTGCGCGCGTAAATTGTTCGTGATTAAGATGAAACACTTTTTCAAACGAATGCGAAAACGGCCCGTGCCCTAAATCATGTAAAAGCGCAGCGCATAAACAAAGCAAACGCTCATTTTCATCCCAATCCGGTCGACCAGCAAACACATCGTCAACGATGCGGCGCACAATTTCATATACGCCAAGCGAATGATTAAAGCGGCTATGCTCCGCGCCGTGGAACGTCAAATACGTCGTGCCGAGCTGTTTAATGCGACGCAGCCGTTGAAATTCTTTTGTGCCAATTAAATCCCAAATGACTTTATCACGCACGTGCACATACCGATGCACCGGATCTTTAAACACTTTCTCTTCGCTTAACTTTTCGTTGGGATACAATCTCTCTCCCTCTCTTCCGTCCATAACATAGCTTTATTATAGAGCGTTCTTCGTAAAAAACAAAGGGTTCCTTTTTACTGAAATAAAAGAAAAAATCACCTTTTTAAACAAAGGCGATTTTTTTATTTTTTCAACTTCGCAGCAATTTTTTCAATTAATTCATCTTCCGTCATCGCTGATACAGGACGATTGTTGACGAACGCAAACACTTTTTTTCGACCCGGACCGCAATATGATTGGCAACCGATTTCAATCGTGGCGTTCGGATCCAACTTTTTTAACCTTGGCAACAACGTTTTTAAGTTTGTTGCTTGGCAATCGTCACAGACGCGAAATTCATTTTGCATAACGTCCTCACTCCTTTTCGCTAACGAGTATTCTAACGCTTATATACAAACAATGCAAGTTGCATCTATTTCCTTTGAAAAATAGTATATCTTTTTCCTTTTTTGGTGATTATAAAAGTAAAAGAATGTGAAAGGAGTTTTTCATATGTCAAAAAAGCGGCAAGATGCTTGGACTGAAGAAGAGGATTTATTGTTAGCTGAAACAGTGCTTCGCCATGTGCGCGAAGGGAGCACGCAGTTAAATGCGTTTGAAGAAGTGGGCGATAAATTAAACCGCACGTCAGCGGCATGCGGGTTTCGCTGGAATGCAGTCGTGCGTCAACAGTACGAAGAATCGCTACAAATGGCAAAGAAGTTCCGTAAACAACGGCAACGCGCACTTGGAAATAAACATGCGTTGCGAAAACGGCCGCTTTATACACCTCCTGTACCTTCGCTTGAAGAGTTAGGAATGGAACCGTTAGAAGTGCAGGCGAATGAATATGAACATGTCGAAACAAGTCAGTTAACGCTTGACCATGTCATTGCTTTTTTGCACTCTTTAAAACAATCGTATATCGGTCAAGAAACAGCGCTAGTAGAAAATAAGCAGCTAAAACTTGAGCTCGAACAACTACAACAACAACATAAACAACTAGAACAACAATTTACAAAACTACAAAAAGAAAATGAAGAATTACGCGAAGATTACGGAACGATGGCACGCATTATTAATCGCGCAAGACAAATGGAAATTTCAGAAGATGAGTTTAAGCCCCCTATTTTCAAAATGGACCGCAACGGAAATTTAGAAAAAATCGAAAAGATTGCCGAGTAAAAAAGCTGTCGCATCGGACAGCTTTTTTATTTCGGCAACATCATCTCATTACGGTCAATCATGCGCTGAAAATACATGTAATATCGCTCCCATTCTTCCGAGGTAAGCGATGACGGCTCAAGCCTACTCCCGAACGATTGGAGCGCTTCATATAGGCGGATGATAAGCGTTGAAACGGTCATTTCTTTGCCGAGTAATTCACTAAGCGACGCCATCGTATGCGGAACGATCGTCGGATACGTGAACTTCGTTTGTTTTCCTGCTAGCGAGCGCTCATAAAATTGGCGAATCCACTCCGCTCTTGCGGCGCCGCTTCCACTTACACATATATACGCTTGCACCGCGACACCACCTCGAATGCGCCGCTGTGAAATACCTGCAAACTTTTTTCCATCAATGCTTAAATCAAAGCTTCCCGGGCAGTACGAACCGACAACTTCCCCCGCTTGTACATGCACTTCTGACAACATGCGTGCAATAAGTGCCGCCATCGCTTCATATCCACGATCAATATCAATTCCTTTTTTTGTATCAGGAAAAATAAGTGAAACGTTTAAAACCCCTTCATCTAGTACGACCGCCAACCCACCGGAGTTGCGAACGATCGTATGCCACCCTTGTTCATGTAAGTAGGCGAGTCCTCTCTCAATATGCGGTAATTTCGTATCTTGAATACCGAGTACAACGGTATGATGATGCACCCATAAGCGAACAATCGGTTGTGAATGACCGTTACCGACCGATTCGCAAAGCGCATCATCAAATGCAAATGACTGCTTAGCATCAAACAATGGGCCGAGACTCGAATGATCGATAATGCGCCACGTTTGTTGTCGCAACAATTCGCTCATTATTCCATCGCCGCTAGCGCCTGCGCTGCTGTGATAAGCGATAATTTGTACACATCTTCGGCATTACATCCGCGCGATAAGTCGTTTACCGGTTGATTTAATCCTTGTAAAATTGGACCGACCGCTTCAAAGTTGCCGAGACGTTGGGCAATTTTGTAGCCGATATTTCCCGCCTCTAAACTCGGGAAAATAAAAACGTTGGCATCGCCTTGAATGACAGAATCAGGCGCTTTCTTTTTCGCAACTGAAGGTACGAACGCCGCATCAAATTGAAACTCGCCATCGAGCGTTAAATCTGGTGCCATTTCTTTTGCAAGGCGCACCGCTTCAATGACCTTTTCTGTCTCTGGCGATTTGGCTGACCCTTTCGTTGAGAAGCTAAGCATCGCTACGCGCGGATCAATGTCAAACATTTTCGCTGTTTGAGCGCTTTCAACAGCAATTTCCGCTAAATCTTGACTATCTGGAGCGATGTTAATGGCACAATCTGCAAACACGTACTTTTCATCGCCACGCACCATGATGAATACGCCAGACGTTTTACGAATGCCCGGTTTCGTCTTAATAATTTGTAGCGCGGGACGTACAGTATCTGCCGTCGAATGCGCGGCGCCGCTAACAAGACCGTGCGCTTTTCCCATATAGACGAGCATTGTGCCAAAATAGTTTTCATCAAGTAAAATGTTGCGAGCATCTTCTTCTGTGACTTTCCCTTTTCGGCGTTCAATGAAAGCCGCCACCATTTCATCCATTCCTTCATATGAGCGCGGATCAACGATTTCTACTTTTTCCAACGTCAAGCCGAGCTCTTTCGCCTTTTGAACGACAGCTTCTTGATCGCCGATGACAATCGGCTGTAATACATTTTCTTCCGCTAGACGTCCGACAGCTGTTAAAATACGCTCATCTAATCCTTCTGGAAACACGATCGTTACATTTTTTCCTGCCACCTTTTGTTTTAAGGCTGCAAATAAATCACTCACGAAATGTTCCTCCTTAGTTTAAAAAAATTCGTCTATCTATTAGAATACTCTTATTGAGACGAAAAGCAATGAATTACGCCGCAAACGAAAATAGTCTTTTTTTTATAATAATTCTGTTTTTTTATTTCGAGTGATATATCACTTAAAAAGTGATATATTTGTTAAAAAACATGTACAATACAAAGGAGCGTTACGTATGTCACAATGGATTCATCACATTGAACAATGGTTGCTTGAGTTTGGCGTCATTGGTTTAGTTATCGTTTCATTTACGGAATCTTCTTTTTTCCCTATCCCGCCTGATGTGTTATTAATTCCGTTAAGCCTCGCGCAGCCGGAGAAGGCATTATGGTTTTCGTTTTTAACGACCGTCGCTTCCGTACTTGGCGCCTTGCTTGGATGGTATATCGGGAAAAAATTTGGCAGACCGGCTTTGCGTTATTTTATTTCTGATGAAAAAATGGACAAAGTCGATCAATACTTTCAACAATACGGAGCGATGGCGATTGTCATCGCAGGATTTACACCTATTCCGTATAAAGTATTTACCATTTTCTCAGGCATTTCAAACGTCAGCATTCGCACGTTGCTTTTTTGGTCGTTCATCGGCCGCGGAGCGCGCTTTTTCACCGAAGGGCTCATTATTTTCATCTTAGGCGCTCAAGCGAAATCATTTATCGAACAACATTTCACAACGATTACGATCGTCGGCGGAATAGTCATGGTCATCGCTTTCCTCATTTACAAACGATTGAAATAGTGCGGTTTGTCATAAACGAAACACATATGATAAAATTTTTAACAGTACATACAAAAGGAGTGTGACATATGAGCGAAGCAGCACAAACGTTAGACGGTTGGTATTGCCTGCATGATTTTCGCACAATTGATTGGGTAGCTTGGAAAATGCTCTCGAATGATGAGCGTCAAGAAGCAATTCATGAGTTTTTAACGCTAGTGGAAAAATGGGAAACAACGGAAGCGGCTAAAGAGGGAAGTCACGCCATTTACACGATTATGGGGCAAAAAGCGGACGTCATGTTTATGCTTTTACGTCCGACGATGGAAGAACTTCATGAAATCGAAACAGCAATCAATAAAACAAAGTTAGCTGAATATCTCATCCCTGCGTATTCATACGTTTCTGTCGTTGAGCTAAGCAACTATTTGCCGGCAGAAGCTGGCGATCCGTATGAAAACCCAGAAGTGCGCCGCCGTTTATATCCGATTTTACCGAAAACAAATCACGTATGCTTCTATCCAATGGACAAGCGTCGTCAAGGAAATGATAATTGGTACATGCTTCCGATGGAAGAACGCCGCAATTTAATGCGCGCACATGGCATGACAGGACGAAAATATGCAGGAAAAGTCGTACAAATTATTACGGGCTCTGTCGGTTTTGATGACTACGAATGGGGCGTCACTCTCTTTTCAAACGATGTCCTTCAGTTTAAAAAGCTTGTGTACGAAATGCGTTTCGATGAAGTAAGCGCACGATTTGGTGAGTTTGGCTCGTTTTTTGTTGGGAACATCTTGCCAAAGGAAAAAATACAATCGTTTTTACATGTATAGGCCTCCGATTTGGAGGTCTTTTTTTATGATGTGCTTCATACATATAACAATGACGACTTTCCTCACATTTTCGCATGTTTCATCATAGGCTAATAGCGATTTCCATAAAGGGAGGGGAAGGGATGGCTGTTGTTGCACATACAGAAGAAGATGTGAAATTACTGGCCCGTTTAATGCGAGCGGAAGCAGAAGGAGATGGACAGCTCGGCATGCTTATGGTAGGGAACGTAGGAATTAATCGAGTCATCGCAGACTGTCTAGATTTTATTGGACTGCGTACCATTCGACAAATGGTATTCCAAAGTCCTGGGGGATTTGAAGCTGTACAAAAGGGGTATTTTTATCAACGTGCCCGCGAAGAAGACATGCGCCTTGCCCGGCGCGTCATTCGCGGTGAGCGATTTCATCCAGCAACGCATGCGCTTTGGTTTTTCCGACCAGATGGTCCTTGTCCAGCACGATGGTTTAATCAATGGAATACCGGTCGCTTCAAATCTCATTGTTTTTACGCGCCAACTCGCTGGGATTGTCCACGCGTATATTAATTTAAGGGAGGGATTAGTATGAGTGAAGAAAGACAACAAGTTCCTTATTATGCATATCCTTACTACTATCCGTACCAAATGCCAACATATCCATTTGGGTTGCCTACACCAACGTTTACGCCCCAAACGGGAGCGATGCAAACACCAACGACCGCAAGCCAACCGCTACCGGGGATGCTCCCGATTGAAGAGTCGTACATTGAAAACATTTTGCGCCTAAACAAAGGTAAAATCGCCACAGTTTATGCGACGTTTGAAAACAATCGTGAATGGAATGCGAAAATTTTCCGCGGCGTCGTTGAAGCAGCTGGACGCGACCATCTTATTTTAAGTGATCCACAAACAGGCATGCGCTATTTATTGCCGATGATTTATCTCGACTATGTGACATTTGATGAAGAAATTAATTATGAATATCCATTTGCATCAGGTGTCGGATTAAGCACATATGCTCCACGTTAAAAACGAGGCGTCCAACGCGCCTCGTTTTACATATGTTTGATCGCAGTATACGCTAAAAGTAACCAAGCGATAATAAACGATACGCCTCCAAACGGGGTAATCGCCCCAAGTATTTTGATTTGTGTCAAACTAAGGATATACAAACTTCCTGAAAATAAGACGATGCCCGCAACCATAAACCAACCAGCTGGCGTCACGTTCGGCCATTTTGTCGCAAACAACGCAACGAGAAACAAACCGAGCGTATGGAACATTTGGTATTGTACCGCTTTTTGCCACGTGTCTATGTATCGATCCGGAATTGTTCCTTCCAACACGTGCGCCCCGAACGCGCCTAGCGCAACACATAACGCCGCACTAACCGAGGCGATGATCGTAAATCGTTTCATGCTCCCCCTCCTAAAAATCAAGTAATGACGGTCCGTTCGCATCGCCGTCAATGTCTAATCGTTCTTTTGTTGCCGGCTGCGTGGCAACGATCGTTGACGTGTTCGCTGACGGCTGTTGTAAAATAACGTCACACAATGCACGAACGGCATACATATGCTCACGCAACGCCTGCGGTGACGACGTATGCTTTGCTTTTGCAATTTCTTCTTCCATTTTTGTTAACACATGTGTCACTAATATGTTCAAAACGTTTTCACTCCCGTCTTCCTTTTTCCCTTAAAACAATGGTATCTTATACATAGCAACTTTTCAAATTGAAAACGCTTTAATTGGACAAAGGAGTGACAACAAATGAAACGGACATGGTGGAAAGAAGCTGTCGTATACCAAGTATATTGGCGAAGCTTTTTTGATTCAAACGGCGATGGATACGGCGATTTAGAAGGGCTCATTCAAAAGCTCGATTACATTCACGATTTAGGGGTCGATGTCATTTGGCTCAATCCGTGCTACGAGTCACCAGATAAAGATAACGGATACGACATTTCAGACTATTATCGCATTATGGATAAAGCAGGGGATATGGAGACGTTTGATCGCCTGCTTCACGAAGTGCATCAACGTGGAATGAAATTAATTATGGACCTTGTCGTAAACCATACATCCGATCAACATCCTTGGTTTATTGAGTCGCGTTCGTCAAAAGACAACCCGAAGCGCGATTGGTACATATGGCGTGACAAGCCAAATAACTGGCGTTCGTACTTTACACCGTCCGCATGGGAATACGATGAAAAAACAGGGCAATACTACTTCCATTCCTTTGCAGTTGAACAACCAGATTTGAATTGGGAAAATAAAGAAGTTCGTGAAGAAATTTATAAAATGATGCGCTTTTGGTTAGATAAAGGCATCGACGGATTCCGTTTAGATGCGATTGCTTTATTAGCGAAACCAGACGGATTTCCGGACGCAGAAAATCCGTATGACATTCGCTATTTAACAAACAATCCGGGCGTGCACGAGTATTTACAAGAAATGCACGACAAAGTACTTAAACATTATGACATTTTTACCGTCGGGGAAGTTGCTTTCGTATCGCCAGAAGAAGGCTTAAAATATGTTGAGGAAGACCGAAACGAGCTACATACACTGTTCCATTTTGAAGTATGTGACGAAATGCCGACATGGGATCCGATTCGCTTTAAACAAATTCAAAAACGTTGGTATGAAGGGTTGTGGGGGAAAGGATGGAACTCACAATTTTTAAACAACCACGACCATACGCGACAAGTGACGCGCTACGGAAACGATAAACAGTTCCGTGTTGAATCAGCGAAATTGCTCGCTACGCTCGTGCATACGTTGCCTGGAACGCCATACATTTATCAAGGAGAAGAAATCGGCATGACGGGCGTCAAATTTGACTCGATCGATGACTACAACGACATTGCGATGAAAAATAAATATGCCGAGGAAGTCGCGAAAGGACGCGATCCGAAAGAAGTACTCGAAAGCTTGCAGCTATTGAGCCGCGATAACTCGCGCACACCAATGCAATGGGACGATAGCGAACATGCAGGATTTACAACAGGCACGCCGTGGCTCAAAGTAAATCCAAACTATAAAGAGATTAACGTCAAACAGGCATTGGCCGCTCCGAACTCAGTATATTATTACTATAAAAAGCTTATTCAATTACGCAAACAAAATCCGGTAATGGTGTACGGCACATTCCGCGATCTTTCAGAAAATGAGCCGTACATTTATGCCTATACACGCGAGCTCGATGGCGTTCGCTGGCTGATCGTTTTAAATCATTGCGACAGCGACAACGTATATACATTGCCAGAAGAGCTCAGCTCTGCAAGTCGCCGCCTCTTGCTCGGCAACTATATAGACGTCAAAGAAGAAGGAACGACGCTTCATATGCGCCCACACGAAGCGAGAATTTATGCATTACAGTAAGCAGCCGATGTGGCTGCTTACTTTTTGTTTACCGCCTGTTCAAACGCTTCTAACGCTCGTTTTTCCCCAAAGACGATGACGATGTCGCCCGCGCAAAACCGCTCATCTGGGGACGGGTTCCCAATGATGGCGTCCTGTCGCTGAATAGCAATAATCGTCACTCGAAAGCGCGTCTTTACCGCTTGATCGCCGACAGACGTATGAACAAATGAAGAATGAGGCTCAATCTTTACTTCCTCAATGGCGTATTGTCCGGTACGGTCGTGAAAAATCGTATCAACATAATCGACAGTAACTGGCTTTAATATCGTCATCGCCATGCGCCGGCCGCTCAAAAACGAAGGGTTAATCACCTTGTCCGCACCGGCGCGCCGCAATTTTTCTTCTGATTCTGGCCGCTCGGCACGCGCGACAACTTGAATGTCGCGGTTTATTCCTTTTGCTGTTAAGGCAATAAAGACGTTATCAGCATCAGATGGCAACGCGGCAATTAAGCCAGCCGCCCGTTCAATGCCTGCCGCGATCAATACGTCATCTTCTGTCGCATCCCCTTCGACGTACGGAGGAGGGTCGTCCATTTCTTCGAGCCAATCCGTCTTTCGCTCAATAACAACGACAGGTGTCCCGTTTTTAACAAGCTCGCGCACCACTTGTTCGCCAACGCGCCCAAATCCGCATACGATAATATGATTTGCCATCATCTCGATTTTCTTTTTCATTTTTCGCCTCCGTACCGTTTTTGAAAATTCGCCTTCCATCATCATAGAAACGACTGCCCCTGTCGCGTAGGTGACGATGCTGATGCCGACTGGAATAATGATGAGGGCAAACAGTTTTCCGTAAAATGTTTGTGGAACAGTATCCCCGTAACCAACCGTTAAAATGGTGACAACTGTCAGCCAAAGCGCATCAAAAAAAGATAATTGTTCTGAGAACATAAATCCTACTGTGCCTGCGATAATGGCTACCATCATCGCGACGACAGAAACGACGATGGAGCGCGATGAACTCATTCGTTTCTCCCCTTATTTTCTTTTTTAGCAAACTTCATGCACGGCGTACCAGACGATTGTTTCACGACAATGGAAGGGAGCGCAGCACTTTTAAAACCGAACGCACGACAACCGCGCGGCAGCTGCGGGTCCCACGTGACGTAAAAATGTTTGCATGCATAACAGTTTATTCGTGTATCAAATGTTTTCGATTTGCCAGTCAATCGTCTCTCTCCCTGTTCGTTGTAAAAACGCGTTCGTTTTCGAAAACGGGCGGCTGCCGAAAAAGCCTCGCGCGGCTGAAAGTGGGCTCGGATGCGGGGCTTCAATAAGATAATGATGTTCATTTGTAATGAGCGCTTTTTTCGCTTGGGCATGACGCCCCCATAAAATAAAGACGACCGGTTCTTGCTTTTCATTTACAAGTTCAATGACACGGTCCGTAAAATGCTCCCATCCTTTTCCTTTATGCGAATTCGCTTCCCCTCTTCGCACCGTTAATACCGTATTTAACAATAACACTCCCTGCTTCGCCCATTTTAATAAATAACCGTTGTTTGGAATATAGCACCCAAGGTCATCTTGTAACTCTTTAAAAATGTTTAATAACGACGGAGGTAAAGGGACGCCCGGTTTGACAGAAAAACTTAATCCGTGCGCTTGATTCGGTCCATGATACGGATCTTGTCCTAAAATAACGACTTTCACATTGGCATATGGCGTGTAATGAAGGGCGTTGAAAATATCGTGCATATCGGGATAAATCGTTTTCGTGCGATATTCTTCTTTTAAAAACTGACGCAACTTCAAATAATACGGCTTTTGAAATTCCTCTTCTAATAGAGGCGCCCAATCATTTTTCAATATGCTCATCGTTTCACTCCTTCCTAACATAAAGGCTACCCTAACGATAGGATAGCCTGTTTTTCGTTAAAATTGAATTTTTTCTTCTAAAAAGTCTTTTAATTGTGCGATTGGAATGCGTGTTTGTTCCATCGTGTCGCGATCGCGCACAGTTACCATTTGATCTTGTTCTGAGTCGAAATCATACGTAATACAGAACGGTGTTCCGATTTCATCTTGACGGCGATATCGTTTTCCGATCGAACCAGACTCGTCGTAATCGACCATAAAGTGCTGGGAAAGCTGTTCAAAAATAGCACGTGCACCTTCTGATAACTTTTTCGACAACGGCAATATCGCGGCCTTGTACGGCGCTAATGCTGGGTGAAGATGCATAACGGTGCGCGTCGTGCCGTCTGCAAGTTGTTCTTCTTCATATGCATCAATCATAAAGGCAAGCGTCACGCGGTCTGCACCAAGTGAAGGTTCAATGCAGTACGGAATGAAACGCTCATTCGTCTCTTGATCGAGGTAATGGAAATCTTCTCCTGAATATTCCATATGACGGCGCAAATCGTAATCGGTGCGCGATGCAACGCCCCACAGCTCGCCCCAACCGAACGGGAACTTATATTCAATATCTGTTGTCGCGTTGCTGTAGTGAGATAGTTCATCTTCAGAATGATCGCGCAAACGAATGTTTTCACGCTTCATGCCAAGCGATAAAAGCCACTGTTCGCAATATTGTTTCCAATAATCAAACCATTGCAATTCCTCGCCCGGCTTGCAGAAAAATTCAAGCTCCATTTGCTCAAATTCGCGCGTACGGAATGTGAAGTTTCCAGGTGTAATTTCGTTCCGAAAACTTTTTCCGATTTGCGCAATACCAAACGGCAATTTTTTGCGCATTGTCCGCTGCACGTTTTTAAAGTTTACAAAAATGCCTTGTGCCGTTTCAGGACGAAGATAAATTTCGTTCGCGCTCGATTCCGTTACACCTTGGAACGTTTTAAACATTAAGTTAAATTGGCGAATGTTCGTAAAGTCGCGACTGCCGCAATCCGGACAAGCGATGTCGTGCTCTTGGATGAGCTGCTCCATTTTTTCAAATGGGAGCCCATCGACAACCATTTCAATGCCTTTCGCTTCAAGGGCGCTTTCGATAAGTTTGTCTGCCCGGTGACGCGCTTTACATTGTTTACAGTCAATCATCGGATCGTTGAAGTTCCCTAAATGACCTGACGCTTCCCACGTGCGCGGGTTCATTAAAATCGCTGCATCTAATCCGACATTGTACGGCGATTGTTGGACAAACTTTTTCCACCATGCGCGCTTAATATTATTTTTTAATTCTGTCCCTAGCGGACCGTAATCCCACGTATTCGCTAACCCACCGTAAATTTCTGAGCCAGGAAAAACAAAACCGCGATGTTTCGCATGTGCCACAATTTGATCCATCGTTACCGACATATTTCATCCTCCTCTTATGAAGTGTAAACAAAAAAACGCTCTCGTCCTTAGGCCTTTCGCCTAGGGACGAGAGCGTAACTCCCGCGGTTCCACCCTAGTTGATGCGTAACGCATCCACTTTTTGCGTGAAGCAACTCCAGACTGCCGTTTCGCTAAGCGTCTTTGCTAGGCTTCCACCCCCCCTAGCTCGCTATAAAAGAACGATCTTAGCTACTATCCATCTTTCATCGTTGCACCTGTATTTCGTTTGGCTAATATTGTATCAAACGACAATACGAGCGTCAAGGGGAGGGAAACCGGTTAATTCCGAATTAAGTAGTCAAACGCACCTAAAGAAGCTGTTGCGCCTGAGCCCATGGAAATGATAATCTGTTTATATGCGCTATCTGTACAATCGCCAGCAGCGAAGACACCAGGAACGTTTGTTGCACCGCGTTTATCGACGATAATTTCACCGAAGCGATTGCGCTCGACCGTTCCTTCTAACCACTCTGTATTCGGTACGAGTCCAATTTGAACAAATACACCTTGAAGTTCAATATGGTGCTCTTCGCCTGTTGCGCGATCAATATACGTGAGACCGTTTACTTTGTCTGTACCTGTAATTTCTTTCGTTTGCGCATTTTTAATGACTGTTACGTTCGGTAAGCTGTACAAACGATCTTGCAACACAGCATCCGCCTTTAATTCTGGCGCAAACTCAAGAACGGTCACATGCTTAGCAATTCCCGCCAGGTCAATTGCCGCTTCGACCCCAGAGTTACCACCGCCAATGACCGCGACATGCTTTCCTTCGAACAACGGACCATCGCAATGCGGGCAGTAAGCAACCCCTTTATTTTTGAACTCCGCTTCGCCAGGGACGCCGAGATTGCGCCAACGCGCACCTGTCGCGATAATGACCGCTTTACTTTTTAAAACGGCGCCGTTTTCAAGTTCAACTTCAATGAGGTCTTTCTTTTCCAACCGTTTCGCACGCTGCAAGTTCATAATGTCAACATTGTAATGTTTCACATGTTCTTCAAGGCTTGCCGCGAGCTTTGGACCTTCTGTATATTTGACGCTAATAAAGTTTTCAATGCCTAGCGTATCTAAAATTTGACCGCCAAAACGTTCAGCGACAATTCCCGTGCGAATGCCTTTACGCGCAGCATAAATGGCTGCTGTCGCACCAGCAGGTCCCCCACCGATGACAAGCACGTCGAACGGGTCTTTGTTTGCGAACGTTGAAGCATCTGGCGTGCTTCCTAACTTCGCAAGAATTTCTTCAAGCGACATGCGGCCGCTCGCAAACGGTTCGCCATTTAAAAAGACAGTTGGCACCGCCATCACGTCTTTTTGTTCGACTTCTTCTTTAAATGCTGCTCCATCAATCATCGTATGTGAAATATTCGGATTTAGTACGCTCATGACGTTTAATGCTTGAACGACGTCCGGACAGTTATGGCACGTTAAGCTGACGTATGTTTCAAAACGGTACGTTCCTTGTAAACCTTTAATTTGATCAATGACCGCTTGATCGACCTTTGGCGGACGTCCACTCACTTGAAGCAACGCAAGCACGAGGGAAGTAAATTCATGTCCTAAAGGCACTCCCGCGAACACAACGCCCGTTTCTTCGCCAACGCGATTGACGCTAAAGCTTGGCGTTCTCTCTAACGTTGTTTTTTCTACTTTGATTTTCGATGACATTGTTGCAAGCTCATCGACTAAAGCAAGCATATCGCGGGAAACTGAATCGTCTCCCGCGCTCACTTTTAACACAATGTCATTTTCCATCAATTGTAGATATTGGGCGAGCTGTGCTTTAATTTCAGCATCCAATACCATTGACGTAAGCCTCCTTAAATTTTACCTACAAGGTCAAGGCTTGGCTTCAATGTTTGCCCACCTTCTTGCCATTTTGCTGGGCATACTTCGCCAGGGTTGTTGCGCACGTATTGTGCAGCTTTAATTTTGTTTACAATTGTGCTTGCGTCGCGACCGATGCCGTCAGCGTTAATTTCAACTGCTTGGATAACGCCATCTGGGTCGATAATGAACGTACCGCGTTGCGCAAGACCTGTTTCTTCATCAAGCACTTCGAACATGCGTGATAATTTTTGTGAAGGGTCGCCGATCATTACGTATTCAATTTTGCTAATAGCTGGCGAATGATCGTGCCATGCTTTATGCGTGAAGTGTGTATCCGTTGAAACAGAGTATACTTCAACACCAAGCTCTTTTAATTTCGGATATTCGTTTTGTAAATCTTCTAATTCTGTTGGGCAAACGAACGTAAAGTCTGCTGGATAGAAGCAAACGACGCTCCATTTTCCTTTTAAGTTTTCTTCTGTTACCTCGATAAATTCACCGTTATGGTACGCCATCGCTTTAAATGGTTGTACTTGTTTTCCTACTAATGGCATGTTTCATCATCCTCCTGCATCATTTTTTTGCATGTTAGTAGTATGGTCCAGCCATATAGAAAATATGACTGACAAATTAAATTATAACAATTATAATTCGATATAAATTATCATATAGTAATTTTTATTTGTCAAGTAGAAACTTGTCGGTTTAATTAGTTTTTCGACATTTTTCTTTTTATCCCTTTTTTATAAAACAAAAACAGAGCCTTCTGAACGACTCTGTCATGCAACAAAAGCGAAGCCAAGCAAAATAAGTATGTTACATAATACCGCCGATATAAAAAACGACTTCGCTTTTTTATTTTTCTTTACTTGATGCTCAGCGAATAAAGCAATGGCAAACGTTAAGCAAACAAACAGCAAAAAACGTATCCCATATCCGTCAAAGACGTGACGAGCAAGCAGCGGGGAAAACAAAAGCAAAATAAATAATTGCTGGATGCTCCACCAATACACTTGTTCTCCTCCTAACACATGACAATATGTGCTAAGCGCGAGCGAAACGGCTCACCGTTCCATACGATTTCACTTTTCGCTCTTCTTTTTTGCACTTCCGATTCAGATAAAAGAAGCCAAAAGTTTTTTGTTGGTAGGTTGCCAAGTTCATGTTTTTCACTTAATCGGTTTAAATACATTTGTCTCGTTTCATTCATTTGTTTCGATAAATGATCACCCTCATTTGAGAAAGCATACAGGACGCTCGCGATCGGCACGCGTTTCACGCGATATTCGTTCGCAACGCGCAAAAAGAAATCCCAATCCCAATAATTATGGACGTACGGATCGAAATAGCCGATCGTATCATGAATGGCGCGGCGATACATGCTTCCTGAAGGGACGTATGTTGAAAACGACCGCATCGCCTGTAAATCGCATTCATATGCAAATAAAAAGCGATCAGTCGGTAAGCGCAGCCCGTTTTCAATGCGGTAATGAAAAATTTCTACATCGCTATATACAAAGTCCGCGTCGTTCATATTTGCAATCATTCGTTCCGTATGACATGGCAATAATAAGTCGTCGTCATCACAAAGCATGATAAAATCTTCTGTTGCTGCACGCACACCGATATTCCGCGCTTCAACATGCCCGACATTTTCTTGCAATTCAATGAGTTCGATCGGGAGCTCAGGATATGCATCAACCGCAGCTTGTACAGATGAACCTCCATCGTTAACAATAATCACTTGCGTTGGCTTGTATGTTTGTTTACTTAATGACTCTAACAATTCCGCTAATGGAAGTAGCCGGTTATATGTTGCAATGACTACAGAAACACCCAAATGACATGTCTCCTTTCAAAAATTAAAGAAGCTACAATGATACCATTATAGCTTCTTTTTGTACAATTATGCGAGTTCTTGTTGTTTCGTTTCTTTCCCGAGAAAAAGAACGGCGAGTACACCGATAAAAATGGCGACGCAAAAAATCGCAAAAATCATCGTCACCGACACGTTTTGTGCAACTAAATAACCGACAAGAAGCGGTCCTAAAATGCCCCCAATGCGTCCGAATGAAGCTGCCATGCCTGCCCCTGTCGCGCGAATAACCGTTGGGTATTGTTCTGGCGTGTAGGCATAAAGCGCTCCCCATGCGCCGAGATTAAAGAATGATAACAGCGCTCCAAACGTCATTAACATCGCAACCGACTCGGCATTTCCGAAGAAATAAGCGCTTAACGCTGTCCCAACTAAATAAATAATGAGCACCGCTTTTCTTCCGATGCGTTCAATCAACCAAGCCACGCTAAAATAGCCCGGCAACTGTGCAAACGTCATAATTAGCACATATTCAAAACTTTTAATTAAACTAAATCCTTTCATCACCATCACGCTCGGCAGCCATAAAAACATGCCGTAGTACGAAAAGACGACCGCAAACCATAAAATCCAAAGCATCGTCGTTTGTTTCGCATAAGGTTTTGCCCATACGTCTGCGATATTGCGCCAAACAGAACGACGCTCCGCCGTTTTTACCGCAATAAACTTTTGTGAATCAGGCAAGTTAATACGCAAATAAATGGCGTATAACGCAGGTAAAGCCCCTAAAATGAGCGCCATTTGCCATCCATATGCAGGAATAACGAAAAAGGAAATAAGCGCAGCTAATAGCCAGCCACCTGCCCAAAAGCTTTCTAATAAAACGACAACTTTCCCGCGCTCATGGGCGGGTACGCTTTCCGATACGAGCGTGGAAGCAACCGGAAGTTCACCGCCAAGTCCCATACCGATAAAAAATCGTAAAATTAAAAATACCGTTAACGTTGTTGCAAAAGCAGATAAGCCGCTTCCGATCGAAAATAATAAAAGCGTAATAATAAATACTTGCTTTCGACCGATACGATCAGCTAACAATCCGAACACGAGAGCACCGACGGCCATACCGATCGAGTTCACGCTCCCAATCCAACCCATTTGCTCAGCTGTTAATCCCCATTCCTTTTGCAAAGCCGCAAGAATGAATGAAAGCATCCCGACATCCATCGCATCAAACAACCATCCAAGCCCCGCGATCCAAAGCAACTTGTTTCTTGATACATCTTGACTCATGTCACCCCTCCGTTGTCAGCTGTCAAATTATCCTCTACACGATTATATTTCCTTTTTTGTTATGTATCAATGCAAAAAGCGTCGGAAAAGCCGACGCTTATCGCAAATCTTCTTTTGAAAAAGCTCCAGGGAGAAGTTCTTTCACCGTCGTTTCCTGTACATCGCCCTTCATATTGGCTAAAATGACAGGCATATTCGGGTCACACAATTCAACAATGACTTGACGGCATGCGCCACATGGCGGAACAGGACGCTCCGTATCCGCAACAACAGCTAACATCGCATACTCAAGGTCTCCTTCTGAGTACGCTTTAAATAAAGCCGTACGTTCAGCACAGTTACATAAACCGTATGATGCGTTTTCGATGTTGCAACCTCCATACACTTTCCCATCTTTCGTTAATAGCGCTGCCCCAACTTTAAACTTTGAATACGGAACGTACGCCCGCTCTCTCGCTTGTTTTGCCGCTTCAATTAATAGTTGTTTATTCATTGTTGATCATCCCTTCTTGGGCTATTTAGTTAAAAAACGTCTTCATTAACCAGTCAGCAACGACCCCACCTAAATATACGCCAAATACCCCTATCACTCCTGCCAACACAGGCGGGGCTGGCAACGGCAAACGTAAAAATTTAAACAAAATTCCAACGACAAGCCCAGCAAGTAAGCTTAGTAATACTTCTTTCATATGTGAATGCCTCCATTAGTATGCTTCGTTTGAAGTTGTTCCTTCCATAATAGCAGGTCCAGAACTTGTACCGATCCGATTTGCCCCCGCATCAATCATCGCTTTAGCATCAGCTGCGCTGCGCACACCGCCAGATGCTTTCACGCCGACGTTTGGACCAACTGTTTTGCGCATTAATGCGACGTCTTCTACTGTTGCACCGCCGCTGGCAAATCCCGTTGATGTTTTCACAAAATCAGCGCCTGCGCGAACAGCAATTTCGCATGCGCGCACTTTTTCCTCATCTGTTAACAACGCTGTTTCAATAATAACTTTTGTTAACGCTTTTCCTTTTGCAGCCTCGACAACAGCACGAATGTCGCGCTCTACAAGATCATCGTCACCATCTTTTAACGCACCAATATTAATGACCATATCGACCTCTTGCGCACCGTTTTCGATCGCTTGTTTTGTCTCAAATGCTTTTACTTCTGGCGTTGTTGCTCCTAACGGGAAGCCAATGACAGTACATACTTTTACTTTTGTTCCTTGCAAACGTTCAGCCACAAATTTTACCCACGTTGGATTTACGCATACTGATGCGAATTCGTACTTTTTCGCTTCTTCTACCAACTTTTCAATTTGCGCTTTCGTCGTTTCTGGCTTTAATAACGTATGATCAATCATGCTAGCAATGTTCATCAATTCATTCCTCCTTGAAATTGAACATGTTCGAAGCGCACGAGGCGCTCCGCTTTTAAATAAACATACCGGCAATCGATGCGCTTAACAATGAAGCGAGCATACCAGCAAGCACGGCTTTTAATCCCATGCGCGCAATGTCGCTACGACGGTTTGGCGCTAAGCTTCCTAAACCACCAAGTAAAATTCCCATCGAAGAAATATTAGCAAATCCACATAGTGCAAAGCTAACTACAGCTACTGTTTTCACTGATAAATCTGGAATTTGTGGTGCAAAAGATGAGTAAGCGACAAATTCGTTTAAAATCAATTTTTGGCCGATAAACCCACCAGCTGTTACTGCTTCAGACCACGGCACACCAATCGCAAATGCAATAGGCGCAAATAAGAAACCTAAAATTTTCTCAAGCGTTAACCCATCGTAATTAAACAAGTTACCGATTCCGCTGAGCAATCCGTTAATTAAAGCAATAAGGGCGATAAACGCTAACAACATCGCACCGATATTTAATGCTAACTTTAAACCGTCGCTTGCACCGCGCGCAGCTGCATCGATGACGTTTGTCGATTGTTCATCTTTTTCCATTTCAAACTGTTCATCTTCTTTAATCGGCTCCGTTTCAGGCACGATCATTTTCGCCATAACTAATCCGGCTGGGGCAGCCATGAAGCTTGCCGCAAGCAAATATTCAAGCGGAACACCTAAAAGCGCGTAACCGGCAAGAACAGAACCAGCAACAGACGCTAATCCTCCCGTCATAACTGCAAACAACTCAGATTGAGTCATTTTTGACAAATATGGGCGAATAACAAGCGGAGCTTCTGTTTGCCCAACGAAAATGTTCGCTGCCGCTGACATTGACTCTGCTTTACTCGTTCCGAGCAATTTCGAAAGCGGACCCCCGATCATTTTAATAACCCACTGCATGACACCGAGATAATAAAGAACGGAAATTAACGCTGAGAAGAAAATGACGACAGGCAACACTTGGAACGCAAAGACGAATCCGATTCCTTCTGCCGCAAACATGCCTCCGAACAAGAAGTTAATCCCTTCGCTCGCATAGTTAATAATGTTCGTCACACCATTCGTTAACCATTGCAATGCAGCTTTTCCTGCTTCCCACTTTAAAACGATAAACGCAAAAGACACTTGAATCGCAAGACCACCTAAAATCGTTCGTGGATTAATCGCCTTGCGGTTATTTGAAAAAAGAAAAGCAATCCCAAGAACAACAAAGATACCAACAAGTCCCCAAACGATATTCATGTTGCACACTCCTAACAAGTTTTTTAGTTACGTAATCAATATAACAAGAAAATGAACATATGTAAACGTTAACATGAACAAATGTCAAAGAAAAATTCATGGCTTCGCTAAATCTTTCTTCCTTTTTACATAAATAAAGGGGGGCTTTCTTCTTTTCCCCCGTTTGTCGTTTTTTTATTCTTTTTCTAACAAACATTCCGCAGTAAATTGATCTGTCACTAACACGTTGGCATACTTGCCTTTTAACGCGCCATATATGCCTGCCACTTTATGAATACCTCCCGCAATCACAATCGAGTATTCCTTATTTTTCAACTCTTCTAACTCAATGCCAAGCGTGCGGGCATTTAACTCCTCGCTGCATAGCTTTCCGTTTTGATCAAAAAAGCGTGAACAAATGTCACCGACTGCTTTTGAATAAATCGTTTGCAAATCTTCTTCTGTAAAATAACCAAGCTGGAACAATAGCGACTCCGATTTAATTGATCCAATCGTAAATACAGCAATATTCGCTTGTCGACCGAGATCGAGAATTTTACGAATGTGGCGGTCGGCTTCCATCGCTTGCTTAACAACGACATGATCGACGATGGCCGGGAGAGGCAAGTGATGTACCGTTGCATTGAATGCGCTTCCAAACAAATGTAAAATATCAGAAGCGAACGTATTTGTTTCCGACAAACTGACGCCACCTTTTAATTGAACGACTTTGACATCCTTCACATGCTTATGTTTAAGCTGTAACGCAACATGATACAGCGTCGTCCCCCATGTCACGCCAATGACATCACCGTCTTTTACGATTGAACGTAAATATTCAGCTGCCTCTTTTCCAACATATTTTTTAATAATGCCATCTTGATGTTCAGGAACGGACACAACAATTGCTTTCTTGAGATTGAACTTTTGTTCAAGTTGCTTCGCTAATCGTTGAATATCTTCTGCGGGATCGTTAATTTTAATTTCCACAATTCCTTCCTCTTTCGCTTGCTGCAATAAACGGGACACGGTCGGTCGCGACACGCCGAGCTTTTTGGCAATATCATTTTGGTTGTAATCTAGCAAATAATACAACTTCGCAGCTTCCACTACTTTTTTTAACTTATCTTGCTCCATCGCTTCATCACCTTTTGTCATTGAATGAAAAAGGAGCAACCTTCCATAATTTGAAGGAATACTCCCTTTTCTTTCATCATACGAAAGCAGTTGAACATTTGACAAGCAAAAGTTTTAACATAATTTCCATTTGTATAAGCGAAACGCGGCTCGTCCATTTGTTTTAAATACAATATGTTCGTTTTTCTCATGTGGGAAAAACCGTGCTGTAAACACTTCTTCACCTTCATTTAAGAAAATTTCGATGGACGATGTATCGATGAATATATGGAGTGTTCGCAAATTCGATAAAACGCACTGTCTTTTTTCTTTTTCACCTCGCCGTGCAAAGCTTTCACGTTGTAGCGTGGCCACCCTTTTCTCAAAATCATATGAAAACGAAACATCGTTTTGTATGTCAATGGATAAAACACCTTGACCTTCAATATGCTTAAGTAACAGCTCAACCGTTTTTCCTTCCACTCCATCAAATTGCATCGTTTCTTTATGCAACGATACATTTGGATAGTGAACTTCGTCGCTTCGGAGCAACTGCAACTGCTCAATCGGTCGTTGATATAATTTATCGCCAACTAAAACGAGTTCGCGAGGCAACGTTAATGCATGTACCCATCGGTAAGCAATCGTTGGATGTTTATCTTCATCTTGGTCGGGAACGCCCATCCAGGCGATCATAATACGGCGACCGTATTCATCAACCATCGTTTGCGGAGCATAAAATTCAAATCCTCGATCTAATTCAGTGAATGTGCCATGTGCATATTGTCCTGTTTCATAATTTAACTGTCCAACAAAATATCCTGCTTGATATACGTTTTGGTAATGCATACCTTCTGGTTGTAATCCTTGTGGACAGACGATGAGAACATCTTTTCCACCCAAACGGAATACATCTGGGCACTCCCACATGTACCCAAAGTTCCCGTCCTCTCCTCCTGCTATAGCACCGATATGCTCCCAATGCATGAGATCATCAGAGCGAAATAATACTGCCTTTCCATCTAATTGCTCGCTCTGTGCGCCAATCACCATATACCACTTGTTTTCATGCTTCCACACTTTTGGGTCACGAAAATGAGCCGTGTAACCGTCTGGGAGATGAACAACAACCCCCTTTTTTTCAAAGTGAAGGCCGTCACTTGATATTGCCATACATTGATACGTATGGCGTGTTCCGTCATCGTCTTTGACATTCCCTGTATAAAAAAGTGTAAGTACACCATCATTGTCCACGGCGCTTCCAGAGTAGCAACCGTTTCTGTCAAACCATTCACTTGGGGCTAGCGCGGGTGCTTGTCTTTCCCAATGAATGAGATTACGTGACGTATAATGTCCCCAAAATTTTGCTCCATGTGTCGTTGCAAATGGCATCCACTGATAAAACACATGGTACGTCCCTTTCCAATAAATCAGTCCATTTGGATCGTTCATTAATCCGACAGGAGGCATTAAATGATAACGCAAACGATTTGGGTCACTTTCAACAATTGAAGCATATTTTTTTATTTCTTCTTCCGCGAGCTGTATTTGTTTTTTTTCGTTCAATGATTTCATCTCGACCAACCTTCTCGTAAAATTCGTTCGACTTCATCACGCGTCGGTAAGGCTGTCATTGCTCCTTTTGTTGATGCAGCTAACGCCCCTGAAACACTCGCAAAACGCGCCATTTGTTCAACTTCCGCAAGCGACAAGTCGTTGATCGCCCCTTCTCGCTCATGCAAGCAATAAAGCATACCGGAAACAAACGCATCTCCTGCCCCTGTCGTATCAACCGCCTCTACTTTAAGCGCTGGCGTAAATACGGATCCTTCTTTCGTAAACGCATAACTACCGTTTTCCCCTAGCGTGACGACGATGAGCGGAATGTTGTAGGAAGCAAGAGCATCTACACCTTTTTGTATATCTTTCTCCCCTGTAATAAACGTCAATTCCTCTTCAGAAATTTTAAGTACATCCGCTTCTGGTAACATTGATATAATCATTTGACGAGCTTGTTGTTCACTTTCCCATAAACCGAGACGCAAGTTCGGATCATACGAGACAATCATGCCGTTTTCTTTAGCTAACATAACAGCCCGCTTTGTCGCGCTTCGTGCTGGCTCACTAATGAGTGAGATCGAACCAAAATGGAGAATGCGATGTGTCCGAAATAGCGATTCATCAATTTCTTCTTCGCGTAAAAAGCGATCTGCGCTTGGGTTAATGTAAAAATCAAAGCTTCGTTCCCCATTTTCCGCTAACGTCACAAAAACGACACCTGTACGAACATCATCACTAAATTGGAGCCAAGTCGTATTTACACCATATTCATCAAGCGTTTCTTTTAAAAAGACACCGAGTACATCTCGGCCCACTTTCCCTAGAAACGTCGATGGCACACCGAGCCGCGCGACACCGACCGCGACATTCGCTGGCGCCCCACCAGGACTTTTTTGGTAAGCCTGATTTGTTGCATCGAGCGGAATAAAATCAATTAACGCTTCACCAAGACTAATGACTCCTCGTTTCATCGTTGTTCCCTCCTACAAAAAAAGGCGAGTCATTCACTCGCCTTATTCTTCTTTAAATCCTAATATCCATGTTGCCACAAACGCTGTACCAACTGCAATTGCAAAGCCGATTAAATAGTTTATTAAGTTCGCCATCCCCATTGGTGCGACGATCGCAATCATTGGGATGCCCGTTAATCCATATGCATTTGCGACAACGTTTGTAAATACAACATACGCTCCACCAGCCGCCCCACCAATGGCAGCAGCGATAAACGGTTTTCGATATCTTAAGTTCACCCCAAAAATAACAGGCTCGGTAATACCTAAAAAGGCGGAAAATGCAGCTGGCAAAGCGATTTCCTTCGTTTTCGTCCGTTTTGATTTTAAAAATACTGCTAAACCCGCTCCACCTTGAGCAACGTTTGCCATTGACCAAATAGGCAATAAATAGTTTTTACCAATATCCGCAAGCAATCCGGCTTCGATCGCATGGAAACTATGATGAACACCTGTAATGACAATCATCGAATACAAACCACCGAAAATAAGACCCGCAAGCGCTCCACCTGTGTCATATATGAAGTTTAACGTTGTTGTAATTCCTTCTCCGACAATATTTCCAAGCGGACCAATGACTAAGATCGCAGTGAAGCCTGTTAAAATAACCGTAATAAACGGTGTAACAAGTAAGTCGACTGCGTGTGGAACAACTTTACGCAAGCTTTTTTCGATTTTACTCATGACATATGTTGCAAGTAAAATTGGAATAACCGTTCCTTGATATCCAATCATTGCGATATCAAAACCGAGAAAATGCAAATACTCAGGTTCAGCACTTGCTAATCCCCATGGATTTAACAACGAAGGGTGTGTCATGATTCCACCAATAACTGCTCCTAAAAATGGATTTCCCCCAAATTCTTTGGCTGCACTATAACCAATTAAAATTGGCAAAATGATGAAAGCTGCACTTGAAAACATGTCAAGCAATACGATCCAAGCACTATCTGGGGCCACCCATTTGAAAGCCTTCATCATACCAAGTAATCCCATCAATAAACCGCTAGCTACAATTGCTGGAATAATTGGAACGAAAATATTTGATAATGTTTTTGCAAGTCGAACAAGCGGATTCATTTTTTGCTTGACTGCTTCTTGGTGCACATCAGCACTTACGTTTTGTAAACCTGCTTCTTTGACAAATTGCTCATACACTTTGTTAACAACACCTGTACCAAAAATAATTTGATACTGACCGGAACTAGAAAATGCACCTTTTACCCCATCAAGTTGTTCAATTGCTTGTTGGTCCACTTTCTTTTCGTCTTTTAGCACAAGACGAAGACGAGTTGCACAATGAACCGCACTAATGATATTTTCTTTTCCACCAAGCAACGAAACGAGTTGCTTAGCAACGTGTTCGTAATTCATGTAGATTCCTCCCTCTTAATATTCTTAATATTATTATTGTGAAAAACAAAAATATTATGTTGTGAAAAACAAAAAGACCTAAAACGTGCGTACAGATGCTGTAGGAATCGTCGCACATTTTAGGTCTTGCCTGCTTATGCAGTCACAATCCCGCTTTATCTAATTTTTTATCCGCTTTCATTTTATGTTATTGTCGAAATTAAGTCAATAACAAACAAATAGGGAACCTGTCTTTTTTTTTTCCTTTTCTCCCACAAACATTTTACTCATACCAAAAATATTATTTTATGGTTAGACGTTGGATGTGCAACGTAATATAAGCTAATTCGGTGACAGGGAATTCAATTCCGTATTCCTTTTTCGCATATTCAGCCATCGCAACAGCACATGCAAACTCTTTTTCGTACTTCGTTTGAATGAGCGCTAACATGTCTGGGTCCATAGTATGAAACAGCTCACCATTTTCTATTCGATTAAGCGCAAAACGTAAATGGGTAACAAGCCGCTGATAAGATATGCTTTCTTCATCAATATGAATGCGTAACGTTTGCTTCATGAAATCAATCATTTCACGAATTAAAGTCGTTTGCTGTAACGTTTTATTCATACTGGCTGCGTCCATTTTCGCGGTATGAATGTGAAGCGCAATATGGGCAACTTCATCATCCGGAATGTCAATACCGAGACGCTCGCGAATAAGCTGCTTTGCCCAAAGACCAATTTGATATTCTTTCTTATATAACACTTTAATTTCATTTAACAGCTTATTTTGAATTTGGTACCCTTGCTGGATTCGTTCAATCGCAAAAGATAAATGATCAGTCAACGCAATATGAATATGGTTATTCAGCGGGGCTTGCAATTCTCTTTCGGCATAGCTAATAATTTCTTCAGCGATGTCAATATGCTCTTCTGGAAGGGTACGTAACAACTCTTGGAATTTTTCATTTTCTTCTTCCATCACAAAAATTTTTTCGATTTTCGCACGAGGGATGATGTCATTTTTCTTTTTCTGAAAAGCAATACCTGGACCCATTACAATTTTCTCTTGCCCTTCATCCAATACAACGACGGCGTTATTATTTAAAATTTTATGAATTCGCAACGTCATCTTCGTCCCCTTAGCGATCTATTTCGTTATATCACTTATATTACTTCAAATGTACTTTCATTAAAACGGTCTTTCCTCTTTCCACTTGTTCCACATGTTCCCAACCATACTCTTTCACCGCATCCCCGTTCGTTATGACTACAGGAGTAAGATCGCTTTTCGCCTTTTGTTGCACAAGCGATACATCAAACGACAAAAGCAAGTCACCAGCCTTCACACGCTCTCCCGCTTTCACATACGCTTCAAACCCTTCCCCTTGCATATGAACAGTATCGATTCCAACATGTATAAGAATTTCTAATCCTCCCTCTGAACGCAAACCTACTGCATGTTTCGTCGGGAATACTTGTACGACTTCTCCATTGACTGGTGAAACAACAACACCGTCTATTGCCTCGATCGCCAAACCCTCTCCCATCATCTTTTGGGCAAATACAGGGTCTGGAACATCATCGAGCGGTCGTACATTTCCTGTTAACGGGGCGACAATCGTTTCCTCACGTTTACGAAGCCATTTAAACATTTGAAATATCCCCCTTACAAAGAATTATTTGGATAAAAACAAAAGACCTAAAACGCAAGGAAGACACGACCCTCCCATCCGTTTTAGGTCTTGCCTGCTTATGCAGTCACAATCCTACGGTATTTAGCTTCTTCTTATAAGTTAAAGTAAGATCTTTCATTTGTCAATATGCTACAATAATCATAAGACAACATACGAAACGGAGTGGATGTTTGTGAACCCTTTTGCCACTCATTTTGACAGCTTAGAGGAGTTTGCCGATCATGTGAGCGAGTTATTGCAATGTCCGATTACGATTGAAGATGCAAACCATCGCTTAATTGCTTATAGCGGACATGAGCATTACACCGATCCTGCCCGTACAGCAACCATTATCCATCGTCGCGTGCCGGAACGCGTCATTAATAGCTTATGGCGCGAAGGGGTGATCCCAAAGCTTTTGCAAAGCGAACAGCCTGTCCGTGTGGCACAAATTTCAGAAATAGGACTTGGCAACCGCATCGCCATTTCAATTTGGAAAAATAAAGAGGCGCTCGGATTTATTTGGGCGATTGAAATGGATGAACCTTGGACGGAACAACAATTCGATGTATTAAAACAGGCGGCAAAAGCGGCAAAGAATTTATTGTTGCAAGCGCAAATTCGGAAGCATAAAAAAGAAGAGCGCATTCAAGAATTTTTTTGGAAGCTATTAACCGGACACTTTTCGTCTCCGCACGATATTGTTGAACAATGCAACGAATTAAACGTACACGTATATCCGTTTTTTGCTGTTGGCATTTTTCAATTTCAACAACATATTCAAACGCAAGTGGAAAGGCAAATTGATTACTTATTAAAGACGACACAACAGCTTGCCGTGCCGCTCTATACGATCGATCATCAACGGCTCATCGTGGTTGTCGCCCCAAGTTCGAACGTCTACGGTGAAGCGCATATTGAACGGTTTTTCCGTTCGTTCATGGCGCAAATGAAAGAACGTTTTCGCGTCGACATTGTAATGGGAGCTTTCGGAAACGTATATGAATGTTATACGAACATCGCTAAAAGCTACGAAGAAGCACAAACCGTATTAAAAATGAAGCGCGCATTTCCTCATCAACTTGCCGATGTTCAAAGTTACCAACATCTCGGCATGTATCAGTTTTTCGATTTACTTTTTGAGAAAAAGCGACATGGGGATTTCCACAACGCTGCGCTCAACAAACTGAAACAGTACGATGCTCAACATCATACAAACTTAGTTGAAACGATCGAAACGTATCTCGATTACGACAGCAATGTTAACGAAACGGCAAAAGCGCTCAATATTCATCCAAATACGCTTGCTTATCGGCTAAAGCGAATTAGCGAAATTGGACATATCGATTTAAGCAATATGAGTGAAAAAGTAAAACTATACGTTGATATGAAATTAGACAAATATCGAGCAACATAGCTTTTGTGGAAATCCACAAAAGCTCGTTTTTTCTTTCTCCTTTCTTAACAAACAACAAGTGATAAAAAACATTTATACTGTAGATAATACGAAAAGACAACTTGAAAGGGGAAACAGCACATGATTATTGGTGTTCCAAAGGAAATTAAAAATAACGAAAATCGCGTAGCCATTACACCTTCTGGCGTCATGTCGTTCGTCAGCAATGGGCATACTGTATTAATTGAGAAAGATGCCGGCATTGGAAGCGGTTTCACAAATGAAGCGTACGTGAGCGCAGGGGCACAAATTGTCGAGCACGCCGCAGATGTATGGGCGCAAGCGGATATGGTTATGAAAGTAAAAGAGCCGCTACCAAACGAATACGAATACTTCCGTCCAGGATTAATACTATTCACATATTTACACCTTGCTGCTGAACCTGAGTTAGCGCGTGCACTTAAAGAAAAAGGCGTCATTGCGATCGCTTATGAAACGGTACAAGTTGGTCGCACGCTACCGCTCTTAACTCCGATGAGCGAAGTGGCGGGACGTATGGCAGCGCAAATCGGTGCCCAATTCCTTGAAAAAACAAAAGGCGGAAAAGGTATTCTTCTTTCCGGTGTTCCGGGCGTTAGCCGCGGAAAAGTAACGATTATCGGCGGTGGCGTCGTTGGAACAAACGCTGCGAAAGTTGCGATCGGCTTAGGCGCAAACGTAACAATTATCGACTTAAGCGCCGAACGTTTACGTGAACTTGATGATATTTTCGGAAGCCAAATTAATACGCTTATGTCTAACCCAATGAACATCGCGCAAGCTGTCGCCGAGTCCGACCTTGTGATCGGTGCCGTATTAATTCCTGGGGCGAAAGCGCCAAAACTTGTGACAGAAGAAATGGTAAAAGCGATGCAACCAGGCTCTGTCATCGTTGACGTAGCAATTGACCAAGGCGGCATTGTTGAAACGAGCGACCATGTGACGACACACGACAACCCAACATATGTGAAACACGGCGTCGTTCACTACGCGGTAGCAAACATGCCAGGAGCTGTTCCGCGCACATCAACACTTGCGCTTACAAACGTGACAATGCCGTACGCATTGCAAATCGCAAATAAAGGGGTACACAAAGCGGTTGCCGACAACCATGCATTACGCCTCGGTGTAAACGTCGCAAACGGAGAAATCACATACGAAGCTGTCGCGCGCGACCTCGGTTACGACTACGTTCCGGTTGAAGTAGCTTTGGAAAAGCAACTATTAGCATAAAAAAACAAAAGGTGTCTTGACAAACTGGACACCTTTTTCCTATAACACTTTGGATAAAAACGACTTCGTTCGCTCATGTTGTGGTGCATCAAAAATTTGTTGTGGCGTTCCTTCCTCTACGATCACTCCACCGTCCATAAAGAGAACACGATCCCCGACTTCACGCGCAAATCCCATCTCATGCGTCACGACGACCATCGTCATTCCTTCTTTCGCCAACTGCTTCATAACCGCAAGCACCTCACCGACCATTTCTGGATCCAGGGCAGATGTCGGTTCATCAAATAACATCACTTTCGGCTCCATCGCAAGCGCACGAGCGATCGCGACCCGCTGCGCCTGTCCGCCCGATAAAGAGTCCGGATATACGTTCGCCTTATCTTGCAAACCGACTTTCGCAAGCAATTGTAGCGCTTTTTCTGCCGCTTTTTCCTTTGGCCATTTGCGCACTTTCATCGGAGCAAGTGTGATGTTATCCAGCACCGTCATATGCGGAAATAAATTGAATCGTTGAAATACCATTCCTACTTCTTCGCGCACTTTATTTAAATCCGTTTTCGGATCTTTTAAACGAAATCCATCGATGATAATATCGCCTTCATCGAAATCTTCAAGCATGTTTAAACAACGTAAAAATGTCGATTTTCCTGAACCGGAAGGACCAATGACAACAACAACTTCTTTTTCACGAATATGCACGTCAATTCCTTTTAACACATGTAGCGATCCGTACGATTTTTTTAAGTTGGTCACTTGAATCATGCATCATACCTTCTTTCTAACCGGTGTAACAGCTTGCTTAGCGAAAGAGTGAGAATTAAATAAATAAGGGCAACAGTTAAGTAAGGCTCCCAAACGCGATAATATTGACCTTGCATCGCCCGTCCCCAATACATTAGTTCAGGTGCTGCAATGATAGCCGCAAGTGACGAGTCTTTAATAAGGACGATAAATTCATTGCCAAGCGGTGGGATCATTCGCTTAATCGCTTGCGGTAAAATGATGTAACGCATCGCTTGTACATGTGTCATACCGAGCGAGCGAGCTGCTTCCATTTGACCACGATCGATCGATTGAATGCCGGCCCGAAAAATTTCTGCGATATACGCAGCTGCGTTTAACGATAAAGAAATCGCTCCTGATACGAGCGGATTCGGCTGCGCTGTAAACATCGGCATGACACCGAAATGAATCAGTAAAATCTGTACAAATAGCGGTGTTCCACGAAAAAAATGAACGTACCAATCAAACGGAAGACGAATGAAGCGGTTTTGAACCATTTTTCCAAGCCCAATCACTAACCCGAGCACCGTACCAAAGACGATACCGACTAATGATAGGCCGATCGTCCACAATACCCCTTTAAGAAAGAACGGCGCATATTCAACTACAATATCAAAACGAAAATCCATATGTCTCACCTTTCCCTTTGAAAAAGTTGCGTAACCGGGAACAGTTACGCAACTTTTACGTCCATGTTATTGCTGTTGTTGTAATGATTCAATATTCGGTTCTGTGCCAAACCACTTTTTATAAATTTCTGTATACGTGCCATTTTCAATGACTTTTTTCAACGCTTCGTCTACTTTTTGTTTGAGCTCGCTACCTTTCGGGAACATAAAACCGTAAAATTCGGATTCAAAATGTTCTGGGTCTTCAAATGCCACGATTTTTGCATCTGGATTATTTTTTACATATTCGTTTGCGACAGCATTGTCTGTCACAACCGCTTCGACACCGCCGTTTAATAAGTCCATAATCGCGACGACTGTATTCTCAAACTTTTTAATATTTGGATTCTCTTTTCCTAAAATTTTTTCAACCGCCGTTTGTCCAGTTGTACCATTTTGCACTCCGACTACTTTTCCTTGTAAATCTTTCGCGCTTTTAATTGAACTTCCTTCTTTGACAAGAATCATATGTGTCGATTCAAAGTACGGAATAGAGAAGTCGTATGTTTTTTTCCGATCGTCGTTAATCGTAATGCCCGAAACGGCCATATCTGCTGTCTTTCCTTGAATGGCCGCAAACAGTGGATCCCAGCCGATATTTTTTAATTCATATTCTAACCCTGCTTCTTCCATGACTGCTTTTAATAAATCGACATCAAATCCGACAATTTCTCCTTTATCCATATATTCAAACGGGGCAAATGCTGCATCTGTTACAACGGTAATTTTCTTTTCTGTTGTTGCCGTTTTTTCTGTCGAACCGCCGCATCCGACAAGCGCAAACATAAGTATAGAAACAAGTGTTGCAATCATTCCTTTTTTTATCATTGTTACTCCCCCTTACTATTTGCTGTAAAATAATAAATACTTGTGTATAAACATGCTGTGCTCCTCATGTTTCACATATTATCAACTTTTTTGTTTTTATGCAACAAGTTTTATAAAAATAATTTTTAGAAAAATCTTTATTTTAAAAATGTTTTCGCTCAATCTTTCACAAATTTTTCAACACTTTATTCTCCCATGCGTGTAATAAAGTAGTATTCTTTATATAGGGGGGTTACTATTCCTTAATGATTAATGATTGGGAGGAGATTATGATGGCGCTACTTACTGTGAACGAAGCTTTAATGGACGCTTGGAGAACGTTCAAAGGCGATAAGTGGAAAAAAGAAATTGACGTTCGCGACTTTATTTTAAATAACGTAACCGTTTACACAGGGGATGAATCGTTTTTACAAGGTCCAACTGAAGCGACAAAAACACTTTGGGAACAAGTGATGGAACTTTCAAAACTTGAACGCGAAAAAGGCGGCGTTCTCGACATGGATACAGAAATTATATCGACCATCACGTCGCACGGACCAGGCTATTTGAACAGGGAACTTGAAAAAGTTGTCGGTTTTCAAACAGACGAACCGTTTAAACGGGCACTTATGCCATTTGGGGGCATTCGCATGGCGGAGCAGGCGTGCGAAGCTTACGGATATGAAGTGAGCGATGACGTAAAGAAAATTTTTACTCAATATCGTAAAACGCATAACCAAGGCGTATTTGACGTGTATACGGACGAAATGAAAGCGGCACGTAAAGCCGGAATTATTACGGGACTCCCTGATTCATACGGACGCGGCCGCATTATCGGAGACTATCGCCGCGTTGCTTTATACGGCGTTGATCGTTTAATTGAAGAAAAGAAAAAAGACTTACGAAATACAGGTGCGCGTACAATGAGCGAAGACATTATTCGTCTCCGCGAAGAACTAGCAGAGCAAATTCGCGCCCTCCAAGAACTAAAAGAAATGGCTGCAAGCTACGGCTACGATATTTCAAAGCCGGCGCGCAACGCACATGAGGCGTTTCAATGGCTATACTTTGCTTACCTCGCTGCGATTAAAGAACAAAACGGTGCAGCAATGAGTTTAGGTCGCGTTTCTACGTTTTTAGATATTTATATCGAACGCGACTTGCAAGAAGGGACATTAACAGAACGGGAAGCACAAGAGCTCGTTGACCATTTCGTTATGAAGTTACGCCTCGTCAAATTCGCGCGAACACCAGAATATAATGAGCTATTTAGCGGCGACCCAACGTGGGTAACCGAGTCGATCGGCGGTGTCGCGATTGACGGCCGTCCGCTTGTGACGAAAAACTCGTTCCGCTTCTTGCATACGCTCGACAACTTAGGGCCTGCACCGGAACCAAACTTAACGGTGCTTTGGTCCACACAATTGCCAGAAGCGTTCAAAAAATATTGCGCGAAAATGTCGATTCAAACAAGCTCTATCCAATATGAAAATGACGATTTAATGCGCCCTGAGTTCGGCGATGACTACGGCATTGCGTGCTGCGTATCCGCGATGCGCATCGGCAAACAAATGCAATTTTTCGGCGCGCGCGCAAACCTTGCGAAAGCATTATTATATGCGATTAATGGCGGCGTAGATGAAAAATTAAAAGTGCAAATCGGTCCAGAATTTGCGCCAATCACATCTGAATACTTAGATTACGATGAAGTGATGCGCAAATTTGACAACGTCATGGAATGGCTTGCTGAATTGTATATTAATACATTAAATGTCATCCATTACATGCACGATAAATATTGTTATGAGCGCATTGAAATGGCGCTCCACGACACACATGTCATGCGTACAATGGCAACGGGAATCGCCGGCCTTTCTGTTGTCGCTGACTCATTAAGCGCAATGAAATATGCAAAAGTAAAAACGATTCGCGACGAAAACGGCTTAGCTGTCGACTTTGAAATTGAAGGCGACTTCCCGAAATACGGTAACAACGATGATCGTGTAGATTCGATCGCTGTCGATATTGTTGAGCGCTTTATGACAAAATTGCGCAAACATAAAACGTATCGCGATTCAAAACATACAACATCGATCTTAACAATCACGTCAAACGTCGTCTATGGGAAAAAGACAGGAAATACACCTGACGGCCGTCGCGCAGGCGAACCGTTTGCACCTGGCGCTAACCCGTTGCACGGCCGCGACACAAAAGGTGCGCTTGCGTCGTTAAGCTCTGTCGCAAAATTACCGTATGAATATGCATTAGATGGCATTTCAAACACGTTCTCAATCGTACCAAAAGCACTCGGCAAAGATGATGCAACACGCGTTCAAAACCTTGTGGCAATTTTAGACGGATATGCTAAAAAACGCGGTCACCATTTGAACATCAACGTCTTTAACCGCGAAACGTTGCTCGATGCGATGGAGCACCCAGAAAAATATCCGCAGCTCACCATTCGCGTATCAGGCTATGCGGTGAACTTTATTAAATTAACACGCGAACAACAAATTGATGTCATTAATCGGACGTTCCATGAAACAATGTAATGACAGCTCCCACATCGTGTGGGAGCTTTCTACCTAGGAGGCAAACAACATGAACGGATTTATTCATTCGATCGAGTCATGCGGAACGGTGGATGGTCCCGGTATTCGTTACGTCATTTTTACACAAGGCTGTTTATTGCGCTGCCAATATTGCCATAACGCAGATACGTGGGACATCGGCAAAGGAAAACAAATGTCGGTCGAGGAAATTATTGCTGACGCTGAAACGTATTTGCCGTTTATGCAAGCATCCGGTGGGGGGATTACAGTAAGCGGTGGGGAACCGCTTTTACAAATCGACTTTTTAATTGAGTTATTTCGTCGCTGTAAGCAACTTGGCATCCATACAACGATTGATTCGTCTGGCGGATGTTATACGACAGAGGCATCGTTCCAACAAAAGCTTGATAAATTGCTTCAATATACAGATTTAATTTTGCTTGATTTGAAACATATCGATGAAAAAAAACATCGTAAACTAACAGGAAAAACGAATGAACATATTTTAGCGTTTGCGCGCCTACTATCAGAGCGAAACGTACCCGTTTGGATTCGTCATGTGCTCGTTCCAACCGTCACAGACGATGAAAACGATTTGCATCGCTTAGCTGACTTCATTCGTACGTTGCGCAACGTCGAAAAAATTGAGGTGCTTCCTTATCATCAACTCGGCGTGTACAAATGGAAAGCGCTCGGACTGACGTATCCGCTTGAAGGCATCCCGACACCATCAGAAGAAAGTGTTGAAAAAGCAAAACAAATATTAGGCGTAAAATAAGCTGGTCGTCATTGACCAGCTTTTTGCATAAACCGTTTTTTTAACTCGTCCCACGTCAATTGTGTTGTCTGTTGCACGAGCCAGTCTGGAGATAAAGATGCTAAATGATTCCCGATACCAACGGAAAACATATTTGTTTGCTTAATCGCCTTCATTCCTGCCTCACCATCTTCAATGGCAACACAAAAGCGCGGATCGACATAAAGATGTTTAGCGGCCGTTAAAAAGATTTCTGGATCGGGCTTCATGCGCGTAATTGTTTTTACGTCGACAATGACGTCGAAAAATGAACGCACACCAAGCCGCTCAACAACTACACTTGCATTTGAACTTGACGATGCGAGCGCCATCGGGACACCGTCGCGCTGAATGTCGCGAAGGAGATCTATCATTCCCGGCAACACATCACTTGGCGACAATTGCTCGATCAACACACGATAATATTGACCGCGCCGGTCGCCAAGAGCGCGCTTTTCTTCTTCCGACCATTCACGCGCCTTTTCTCCAAGAAGCGCCTCAACCATCGCCTGTCTGCTCATACCTTGAAGCTTTTGATTGAGCTGTCGATCAAAGGGCACTCCGATTTCATCGGCGACGCGTTTTGTCGCGATATAGTACAGCTCAACCGTATCAGCAATGACGCCATCTAAATCAAAAATAACTGCTTTAATCATTGCGTCCTCCCATTTGACTTTCCACCATTTTTCTTAGTCGCGGGCTAAGTGAAAGCTTCATCCATTGTTCATATATTTCTTTCTTTTCCGCTAGCGACAGATGATAGCGCTCGTTCACCACTTGTTTCGCCCGCTTCGTCACATCGTAAAGGGAAATAGCTGCTGCAACGGAAATATTGAAACTTTGCACAAATCCATTCATCGGAATGACGAACTTTCCATCTGCCAAAGCAAGCGCCCCTTCTGATACGCCACGATGCTCATTTCCGAACAAAAGCACTGTCGGCTTCGCTACGTCAATTTGTTCAAGCGGAATTGTTCCTTCTCCTAAATAGCTCGCATATACTTGATAGCCGTTTTGTTGGAGATGGCGAATTGCCCGCTCAATCGATGAATGTTTATGCACGGTTAACCATTTGTCCGCATGTCGCGTCACCCATTTATTCGGTTCAAATGGAGCCGCTCCGGTGACGACATGAACGTCTTGAATACCGAACGCTTCCGCTGAACGCAACACGGCTGCTTGATTGTGTGGGTCGTCTACCGCTTCTGTCAAAATGGTAATATACCTCGTCCGTTCGCTTAACACATCGTACATCCGCTTTAAGCGACTTGGCAAAATCATTTCCCAAAGCAAGCGATTGTCGTCAGTTAACAATCCTTCTTCTATACGTTGTGCTAACCATTGCTGTTCTTCCTCTTTTGCCATTCGCATGCGACAACCCTCCTACTCTTTAATGACATGTGCGGTTTTCCCATTTGTCAACTTTAATAAGTCTTGAACAGAAAGCTTCATTTGCATTCCAATTTTTCCTGCGCTCACAATGATTTGCTCGTGCGCAAGAGCTGACTCGTCAACATACGTATCGTACAATTTTTTCATCCCAATTGGTGAACAACCGCCGCGCACATACCCTGTCATTTTTTCAATGTCTGCCACAGGCAACATATGCACGCTTTTTTCACCGACAACAGCCGCCGCTTTTTTTACATGCAACTCCGCTGCGACAGGGATGACGAACACATAAAGTTGTCCGCTCGTCCCTTTTGTCACAAGCGTTTTATATACAATCTCTTCACGTTGTCCAATTTTTTTCGCAACCGATCTCCCATCAATTTGCCCATCGTCATAGTCATAAGTGAGCAATTCATATGGCACACGTGCGCGATCGAGCATGCGCACAGCATTCGTCTTCGTTTGTTTCACCATCCGTCCCTCGCTTTCCCCTATTAGTGTACCATAAACAAAAAGAAGGGACATCCTTTACGGGACGTCCCTCATTCACTTACACTCCCTTATACGCTTGACGATAAATGTCAGCGAGGTCGCTCACTAACGGCAATTTTGGATTGGCTGTTGTACATTGATCTTCAAACGCTAATTCAGCGAGTTGTTCGACTTTGCTTTCAAACTCTTCTTTTTTCACACCTGTAGCTGCGATGCTTAGCGGCATATCGAGTTCTTTCGCTAGCTTAATGATTGCTTGAACAAGGCTTTCGACACCTTCTTCTGTCGTTTTTGCCGGCAAGCCAAGCAGGCGAGCAATTTGAGCATAACGCTCATCAGCTACGAAATGTTCATACTTCGGAAACGCAGTAAACTTCTTCGGTTTTTGTGCATTGTAACGAATGACATGCGGCATTAAAATCGTATTCGCCCGTCCGTGTGGGATATGGAATTCTGCACCAAGTTTATGCGCTAAACTATGGTTAATTCCTAAAAATGCGTTCGCAAATGCCATACCCGCAATTGTTGACGCGTTATGCATTTTTTCGCGCGCGACTTCATCGTTTCCATTTTTGTATGCGCGTGGCAAGTATTCGAACACAAGTTGAATGGCTTTTAGTGCTAATCCGTCTGTGTAGTCGTTCGCCATGTTCGATACGTACGCTTCAATCGCATGCGTCAATACGTCCATACCTGTATCCGCTGTAATATGTTTTGGCATCGTCATCACAAATTGTGGGTCAACGATGGCGACATCCGGTGTTAATTCATAATCAGCAAGCGGATATTTCACATTATTTTTCTTATCTGTAATAACCGCAAATGATGTGACTTCTGAACCTGTACCAGATGTTGTTGGAATCGCGACAAATTGCGCTTTTTGACCGAGTTTTGGATATTTAAAGACGCGTTTACGAATATCTAAAAACTTTTGTTTTAAGCCGTTAAAGTCTGTATTCGGATGTTCATAGAACAGCCACATCGCTTTTGCCGCGTCCATCGCTGAACCACCGCCGAGGGCGATGATGACGTCTGGTTGGAACGCATGCATCATGTCGGCACCTTTCATCACTGTTTCAATCGATGGATCTGGTTCAACTTCTGAGAAAATTTCGTAACGCACATAATCTGGACGTTTGTGTAAATAGTACAACACTTTATCGACATAGCCGAGCTTCACCATACCTGGGTCTGTAACAATAAAGGCGCGTGAGATGTTTGGCATTTTCGCTAAATATTGTGTCGCATGTTTTTCAAAATAAATTTTTGGCGGAACTTTAAACCATTGCATGTTTACATTCCTTCTCGCTAATTTTTTAATGTTAATTAAATGTGTCGCACCGACGTTTGTTGAAACAGAGTTGCCACCGAATGTACCACAACCGAGCGTCAATGACGGAATGTATGCGTTGTAAATATCACCGATCGCCCCTTGTGAAGATGGTGCGTTCGAAATAATTCGTCCTGCTTTCATTCGCTTACCGAATTCAAGAATGACTTCTTGATTTTCTGAATGAATGACAGCGGAGTGGCCAAGTCCACCAAATTCAAGCATTTCTTCTGCCCGCTTTAATCCTTCTTCTGTGCTGTTTACTTTATAGCACGCCAATACAGGACTTAGTTTTTCACGAGAAAGCGGCTCTTGCGGACCGACGCTTTTTAATTCGGCTACAAGAATTTTCGTATCAACAGGTACATCAACCCCTGCCATTTTTGCAATTTCATACGCTCGTTTCCCGACAATATTCGGATTCACTGCGCACGTATTTTCATTGATAACAAGCTTTTCAACTTTTTTCTTTTCTTCTTCGTTTAAAAAGTAGCATTTGTTAGCGATCATTTCTCTTTTTACTTCATCGTAAATTTCCTTATCGATAATGACCGCCTGTTCAGATGCACAAATCATGCCGTTATCAAACGTTTTAGAAAGAATAAGATCGTTCACCGCACGTTTAATATTTGCTGTTTTCTCAATATAGCAAGGTACGTTACCAGGTCCAACCCCTAATGCTGGCTTTCCTGAGCTATATGCCGCTTTCACCATGCCTGCTCCACCTGTCGCAAGAATGAGTGAAACACCAGGGTGATGCATCAATTGTTGCGTCGCTTCGACAGAAGGAGTTTCAATCCATTGAATACAATGTTCTGGCGCACCCGCAGCAATGGCTGCATCGCGCAAAATACGTGCTGCTTCACTGCTACATTTTTGCGCAGATGGGTGGAACGCAAAAATGATTGGATTGCGCGTTTTAATAGAAATGAGCGCTTTAAACATTGTTGTTGAAGTCGGGTTCGTGACTGGGGTTACCCCGGCGATAACGCCTACTGGCTCTGCAATTTCAATGATGCCTTCCTGCTCATTTTCGCGAATAACGCCGACAGTTTTATCATATTTGATATTATGATAAATGTATTCTGTCGCAAAAATGTTTTTAATAATTTTATCTTCATACACGCCGCGCTTTGTTTCTTCAATGGCTAGTTTCGCTAAATACATATGTTTATCAAGCCCAGCTAACGCCATTTGTTTAACAATATGATCAATCGTTTCTTGATCGTAATCACGAAACGCTTTAAGCGCTTTTTGAGCATTAGCAACGAGCGTATCAATCATTTTTGTAACTTCTTTCTTTTGGTCTAATACTTTTTCCTCCACAGCCATATAAGCCCCTCCCATAATTTTTTGTGAAAAACTTCACAAATTAGTTGAAAATAAAAATGTGATTGTTTTCACATTTTTATTTTAGTGAATTAGGCTTTGTTTGTGTGTGTCAACTTTGTGAAATATTGAGCAATTATATTGTATAAGAGAACCGCTTCTCATGAAGAAGACGGTTACTCACATACTGGATTGCGTGGAATTTTTGTAAAAGAAATATCGTTGTACATACGCGTATTCCGCTTAACAATGACGACATAATTTACTGTCCATATATAAGAAGGAATTTCTTGATCATCTTCAAACATCATTGCTTCAAATTCATCGCCAATCATCTCTTCGAATAGCTCCAATGTATATGTTTCTGCATCTGTCGAAAAGTCTCTCCATTCACATATAAGCATCTTTTGTCACCTCAACTTTTCTGTTGTTACCATCATTGTAACATGATTTTTTATTTTTAGATTGTGAAACATTGAACAAATCATGAATATTACTTATTCGTTATATATGCCTGTCTCGGGTGATTCAGTTGTTCTGGATACTTCAAACGCATTTTCCCTTCCGCTAATAACTTTCCTAAATAATTGTTTCGTAAACCGTCTGGCGTCCTTTCTAATAAGTAGGCCAATTCTTTTAACATTAATGGTCGGCGGGCACATAATTGCAAAATGACTTCTTCCATCTTTGCCGGTGCAAGCCTTTTTTTCTTACGCGCAATCTCAGCAATACTCCAGAGCTCTTGATCGATATTCGTTTCTTCTTCATTATTTACGGAGTTGGTTAGATTATTTATAGAGTTTTGGTCGCTATTATAGGAGTTATTTTCGCTAATTACGGAGTTAGGTCCGCTATTTACGCAGTTAGATTCTTTGTTTACGGACTCTAACTCTTTATTTATGGACTCTAACTCACTATTTATGGAGTTTTGGTCACTATTATAGGAGTTTCCGTCATTATTTATGGAGTCGGCTAGCTCTAGATTGTCTGACCAATCACATATCATTTCTAAATCGTCGTTTTGTTTATGTCTTTTTGGGAAGGACACAACTGGTAATGTTATGACCGTCCGCTCCTGGAAATCGTATTGATCAATGACAGGCTGTTGCAAGCAAATCGTTTCGATCGTTTTCAATCCTAAACCAGCCCGTTTGCAAAAATGAATGTAAATAAACATTTTGAATATATTTGGATTTCGCAAATGGCTCATCCCGCCGTTATATGCTTGATCTAAAGGAATGCGAAAAAGCCCCGGATTTGAGAACTGTATAGATGACTGTTGGCGCTCAACAATAATTCCTCCATCTCCGTTATAATCAGCATGAACGAGCGCGTTTATAAGCGCCTCATGAACCGCCCCTTTTTCTTTCTCTAATCCATCTTGCAGCTCGTTCATTACTTTAAAATAAAAATCGTAAATATTTCCCGACCACGTTCCGTCTTGGGATGTGAAACGATTTGACCAAAGCATATCGTCATCATATTCGCGATATTCTAAAAAATATTGTGGTAAAACTTCTGTAATCATTCGCTCTTCGCTGAACATTAGTAGCCCTGCTAATGTTAGCCCTTCTTTGCTTGTATTTCGTATTTTCCCCCAAGCGCCAATTTTATATAAAAAATCTTTTGTTTCCAAGCCATTCCACGGATGGCTTGGCTTTACTTTCGCAAACTGCTCGCGATAATGGCGAACAGACTCTAAATGCAGTTCATTCAGTCCGTAATGCTCTAATACGATGTTATCTTGTAAACGAACACTTGCATCTTTATTCACTGTAACTCTCCCTCTTACGTTATGTTATAAAAACGTTTCAATACTCGTCTATTTCCATTTTATCATCTTTATAAATGTTCATCATAAACTTTTCCGTTCGGGGTAAATTAAGAAAAACATGGGTATGGAGGAATGAAGTCATGTCTTTACATGCGCTCGAAGCAGAGTGGAAAGCCTACGAAACGCTCGGTATTGATGGCGCGTATGTCGACGAGCTACCGCTTCCTTTTTCTGTTCAAGGCGCGGTTATGATGCGCAAACAAGCGCAATTTCATCCGCTTCATTACGTCAAAACATTAGTCGATCTTGCAGTAAAACACGGGGCATCTTTTTACGAACAAACTGTTGCACAACATATCGAAACAGCGACGCGGCCGATTGTACAAACAAAAAACGGCTCTACCATTACATGTGATACCGTCATCATTTGTACTCACTTTCCATTTTTTGATCCTTCTTTTTATTTTGCTCGTTTACATGCCGAACGGTCATACGTTATTGCAGTCGAAGCGCATGAACGATTGCAAGGCATGTATTTAAGCGCAAATGAGCCAAAGCGCTCGCTTCGATATGCCGTGCTGAACAACAGACCGCTTCTCTTGATTGGGGGCGAGTCGCATAAAGTCGGACAAGGAACAAACATGATGCAACATTACGAAGCATTACAGTCATTTTGTAACCACACGTTTGGATTATCAAATGTATTATATCGTTGGTCGGCACAAGATTTAGTAACGTTAGATCATCTTCCTTACATCGGCCCTGTCCGTGCTAGTCATCCAAACGTGCTTGTCGCGACAGGATATCGAAAGTGGGGGATGACGACAAGCACTGTCGCAGCCCATCTTTTAACCGATTTAACGTTGCAAAAAGAGAACAGCTATGCCCATCTATTTACGCCGTCACGATTTATCGCTCATCCATCGCTTCAAAACTTCGTGACAGAAGGAATCGATGTCGCTAAACATTTCTTAACCGGAAAGCTTGAATATGCCTTGCGCACTCCGCGCCACATATCGAAAGGGGAAGGGGCAGTGGTCAATGTAAATGGAAAACGGGCAGGGGCGTATCGCGACGAACAAGGTACGCTTTATGTCGTCGACACGACTTGTACACATATGGGGTGCGAGCTTGAATGGAACAACAGTGAACGCTCTTGGGATTGCCCATGTCATGGCTCTCGCTTTTGTTTTACCGGAAAAGTTTTAGAAGGACCTGCCATCGAACCGCTCCAGCGGATTGAAGGGGATGTATAATGAAAGGAGAAAGTTGAAAAATTGCTCGCAAAGGAAATACAAAAACAGCTCGAATCGGTCGTAAAAAAATTACAAACATATGAAGTCGATCCGATCGGATTCGGCTTATACGCTCGCGCTTACGAACACAAAAAATTTCAAAAGCAAAAAAGCTGGTTAAATTTGCGAAAACAGAAATTAACATTCACCCAACAGTCGAAATTATTAGCTACGGTGTGCTTCAATAAAATGTTGCTTAATATAAAGTGATCGTTCATAATGGACTTAAAAAATGGATAAATGAGGTGGGAAAAACAAAATGGACGATCGCGTCATCATTCGCTTTAACCATGTTACAAAACAATACGATGATGATCTTCCTGTGCTTGATGATGTTAGTTTTGACATCGAGCGCGGGAAATTTTATACGCTTCTTGGTCCTTCTGGATGTGGGAAAACAACTATCCTTCGCTTAATTGCTGGTTTTATCGAACCGACAAAAGGCGATATTTATTTTCATGGTCAACGGATAAACCACGTGCCTTCAAACAAACGACGAGTGAATACGGTGTTTCAAGATTACGCGCTTTTTCCTCACTTAAACGTATTTGAAAACGTCGCTTTTGGCTTACGTATTAAAAAAATACCGAAGGCAGACATTGAACGAAAAGTGAAAGAGGCGCTCCGTTTCGTCAACTTGGAAGGCTACGAACAGCGCGCGATTCATGAAATGTCAGGTGGACAACGACAACGTGTCGCCATCGCCCGCGCGATCGTCAACGAACCGGACGTACTGTTGCTAGATGAACCGCTTTCTGCGCTCGATTTAAAGCTTCGAACAGAGATGCAATATGAGTTGCGTGAATTGCAGCGGAGGCTCGGTATTACGTTTATTTTCGTCACTCACGACCAAGAAGAAGCACTTGCCATGTCAGATGAAATTTTCGTGTTGAACAAAGGAAAAATTGAACAACGCGGCACACCGAAAGATATTTATGATGAGCCTGTCAATCGTTTCGTTGCTGATTTTATCGGAGAATCAAACATCATTGTCGGAACGATGATTGATGATTTTGTTGTCGAATTTGCTAATCAACAATTTACGTGCGTTGATTACGGATTTTCAAAAAATGAACAAGTCGATATTGTTATTCGCCCGGAAGACTTAGAATTAACAACCGCTGAACTCGGCAAGTTGCGCGTGCGTGTCGATTCCGTTTTATTTCGCGGCGTACATTATGAGCTTTGTTGTTATGATGCGTACGGAAACGAATGGCTCGTTCACTCGACGAAAAAGGCGGAAATCGGGGAAGAAATCGGCCTTCATTTTGAGCCGGAAGCTATCCATGTGATGAAGCGGAGCGGGGGTGAATGACATGCGGCGCTACGCTTATGCCGTCCCGTATTGGTTATGGATCGCATTGTTTGTTATTGCACCGATCATTCTTATCGTTTATTATTCGTTTTTCGATATTGAAGGGCGCTTTTCGCTCGTTAACTATGAAACTTTTTTTACGCCTGTTTATTTACGAATGACGGTTAATTCGTTTTGGTACGCGTTTTTAATTACAGCGTGCTCGCTTCTTATCGCTTATCCAACCGCATATTTGTTGACAAAAACGAAGCATAAGCAGTTATGGTTGTTGCTTATTATTTTACCGACATGGGTCAACTTATTACTAAAAGCGTATGCCTTTCTCGGACTGTTCGGTACATACGGTGCGGTCAACGCGCTATTGGAAGCTATCGGAATCGGGACAAAACAATTATTGTTTACAGATTTCAGTTTTGTTTTCGTGTCCGTTTATATTTTCATTCCATTTATGATTTTGCCGATTTTTAATGCGCTTGAAAAATTGAATCATTCCTTAATTGATGCCGCACGGGATCTAGGGGCAAGCGAATGGACGACATTTCGTCGCGTCATTTTTCCGCTTACGCTCGATGGGGTCAAAGCGGGTTGCCAGGCGGTATTTATTCCGTCTCTCTCGCTCTTTATGTTGACGAGACTAATTGCCGGAAACCGCGTCATAACGCTCGGAACAGCAGTCGAGCAACATTTTCTCGTCACACAAAACTGGGGCATGGGTGCGACAATCGCTGTCTTTTTAATGATCGCTATGGCAGGCATCATGGCTATAACAGGGAATAAAAAATGGGGGGTGAGACAATGAAGGTTGCTCGCCTCTATTTAGCGTTCGTATTTTTTGTGTTATATATGCCTATTTTTTATTTAATTTACTACTCATTTAACAGCGGCGGAACGATGCATCATTTCGAATCGTTTACGCTTGATTGGTACAAAGACGTATTTGACGATACACGTTTGCTTGTGATCGTTCTGCATACAGTAATCGTCGCATTATTATCGTCGTCGCTTGCGACAATCATTGGCGTCCTCGGAGCGATCGCCATTTACTATGCGAAGCATCGTTGGAAACAAACGTTGCTTACGTTAAATAACATCTTAATTGTTAGCCCTGACGTTATTATCGGGGCATCGTTTCTCATCTTATTTACGATCGCAGGCATTCAGCTCGGATTTACGTCCGTCTTATTGTCGCATATTGCCTTCAGCATTCCGATTGTCGTCTTAATGGTGTTGCCGAAGCTGCAGGAAATGAGTCCGACGTTGATTGACGCTGCGCGCGACTTAGGAGCAAACGAGTGGAACGTGCTGACGAAAGTCGTTCTTCCGTATGTGACACCAGGCATTTTTGCTGGTTTTTTCATGGCGCTCACATACTCGCTTGATGACTTTGCAGTAACATTTTTCGTCACAGGCAACGGCTTTTCGACGTTATCAGTTGAAATTTATTCGCGGGCGCGTCAAGGAATTTCGTTATCCGTCAACGCTTTATCTACCCTTCTTTTCTTATTTACGCTCCTTCTCGTTGTTGTGTATTACATAATTACACAACGGACGAGTGCGAAGGGGGGACAAAAATGAGAAAGTTATTATCACTTTTTTTGCTCGTTTGGCTCATTACTTTTAGTTTGCTTTATGTTGTACGTATAATCGAATCATCTGAAGGATATAGGGGAGGCAATACGTTAACGATTTATAACTGGGGCGACTATATTGATCCTGCGCTCATTAAAAAGTTTGAAAAAGAAACAGGTCTCAAAGTCATTTATCAAACGTTTGATTCAAATGAAGCGATGATGACAAAAATTTCTCAAGGTGGCACGACATTTGATGTCGCTGTCCCTTCAGAATACGCAATTAGCAAGATGAAAGAAGAAGGTTTATTGTTGCCGATCGACCACTCTAAACTTCCAAACTTACGCTATATTGATCAACGCTTTTTGAATTTACCGTTTGATCCGGGCAATGAATATTCCATTCCTTATTTTTGGGGAACGGTCGGCATTGTCTACAATCGCGCACTTCTTGGAGGAAAAGAAATAACGAGCTGGAACGACTTATGGGATCCTTCCTTTAAAAATCAAATTTTGCTTGTCGATGGTGCGCGAGAAATTATAGGAATGGCGTTAAATAGTTTGCATTATTCCTTAAATGATACGAACAAAGCTCATTTACAACAAGCAAAACAAAAACTCGATAAGCTAACTCCAAACGTCAAAGCGATCGTCGGTGATGAGATTAAAATGCTGCTTGCAAATGAAGAAGCAGCCATCGGCGTCGTTTGGTCAGGAGATGCGGCGGAAATAATGTGGGAAAATGAACGCCTTGATTACGTCATCCCGAAGGAAGGAACAAACTTATGGTTTGATAATATGGTTATCCCGAAAACAGCAAAAAATATTGAAGGAGCGCATCAATTTATTAATTTTATGCTCGATCCGAAAAATGCAGCCCAAAATGCCGAGTACGTTGGCTATTCAACGCCAAATAAAAAAGCGCTCGACTATTTGCCAAAAGACATCGTGGAAGACGAGCGTTTTTATCCGAGCGAACAACTTGCCGATAAGCTTGAAGTGTACGAAAATCTTGGCAAAAGTATGCTCGCCTATTACAATGAGTTATTTTTACAGTTTAAAATGCATCGCAAGTGAGGGGATAGCAGAAAAGCTATCCTCTTTACTTATGATACGGTTCACCGTGGTGATTTGAGAGGCAAAAAATTAACACAATAAAAATTGAAAATATAGTCTTTACTAATGCATATACAGAGATGAGGGGAAAAATCTCCTCATCTCAATTATTTTGGAAATTTATAATTGAGAGTTTTTTAATCTCACTATAGGGAATTTTAAAGAAAATCATTTTAGAAAAAACACTCATCTCCGCCAACAAGCGGTAAAACCAACCATCTAACTCAAAGAAAAAAGACTCTATCACTTGCTGTGGAGTAAATGCATAGCCAGTAAATGTGCGTTGCCCGTTTTTTAGTTTTGCCATAATCCGCTTATTCCCATCGACAACAATATATTGTTGAGGCACATCAAATATAGGAGCAAAATAAGGCAACTCATTATTGCTAACCCTGCTTTTTTCGTAAATTGTTTCCTTATCTAAAAAGAATTGAGAACAATCTAATGTAACTTTTTTAACTTTATTGGCTTTAACTAAGCGTTTCATTGGTACCGTCAAGAATTTTGTGTAATGTAAATGGGGTAGGGTTTCTCTGAAATGGATTTGAATTGATAGGGGACTGATTTTCTCCACACAGGAGACTGAATATTCAGTCTCCTGTATGGAAAGGGAGAATCCCCATAGCCATCAAGTTAAGAATTTGATCTTTTTTCAGCGCCAAAAACATGGTATCCTTTCTAACGAAAATCATCGTTGGAAAGGATTGTTTTTTGATGGCAAAAAAGATAAAGGCATGGATAAAAACGATTCGTCAACTCTTCTCCTCTGAAGAACTGACCCGTCTGGCACGGAAAGTCGGATTCATTCAGCGGCAGCGTTCATTAACAGCGGAAGCCTTTCTGACGCTATGTGCTTGGGGAGACGGATCGCTCGCCTGTCAGTCGCTTCAGCGGTTGTGTGCCGATTTGGCGCTCTGGCATGTTTCGGTACGGGCTAATCGCTCCGTTGGTGAATGGGCAGGTGGAACCGAAGACGTATCTGAAAGAGGTGAGCGAGCGAGTGCACCATGTTCCCCACCAGGGCGACAAACGAATCGCAGCCAAGACGATCCTCGATTGGTGCACCCGATACAAAAAAGGGGGCTTTGACGCCTTAAAGCCGAAGCGCCGTTCGGACCGCGGCCACTCAAGGCGTCTGTCGCCCGATGATGAGGATCATATTTTAGCCCTAAGAAAAGAACATCCCACCATGCCCGTGACGGTGTTCTACGAACACCTGATCGAGCAGGGGGAAATCCCAGAAAATCATACCTCTTACTTTACTATATACCGATTGTTGAAAAAACACAACCTTGTCGGGAAAGAAATCTTGCCCATGCCGGAGCGAAAGCGCTTTGCGTATGACCAGATCAATGAGCTTTGGCAAGGGGACTTATCCCATGGACCAACGATTCGAGTCAATGGGAAAGCCCAGAAAACGTTTTTGATCGCCTATATCGATGACTGCTCGCGGTTTGTGCCGTACGCGCAGTTTTTCCCTTCGGAGAAGTTTGACGGGCTGCGGATCGTCACGAAGGAAGCGGTGCTTCGTTGCGGGAAGCCGAAGCGCATTTACTCGGACAACGGGAAAATTTATCGATCCGAGGTGCTGCAGTATGCGTGCGCCGAGATGGGAATTACGCTCATCCACACCCAGCCGTATGACCCGCAAAGCAAAGGGAAAATCGAACGGTTCTTCCGCACCGTACAGACGCGGTTTTATCCGCTACTGGAGTTGGATCCCCCGAAGTCGCTCGAAGAGCTGAACGAGCGCTTTTGGAGGTGGCTTGAAGAGGAGTATCATCGAAAACCGCACGCCTCGCTGGACGGAAAAACGCCGCATGAGGTGTTTCAATCGCAAGTGCATCTCGTGTCGTTCATCGAAGATAGCGATTGGCTGGATGCGATTTTTCTGAAGCGGGAGCACCGCAAGGTCAAAGCCGATGGAACGATCACCTTGAACAAGCAGCTGTATGAAGTGCCGCCCCGGTTCATTGGGCAATCGATTGAACTCCGCTATGACGAACGGGGCGTCTATGTGTACGAAGATGGAAGGAAGGTGGCGGAGGCCGTTCGGATTCGTTTGGAGGACAACGCCTATGTAAAACGCCATCGGTCCCCGTTTGCGGCGATTCCGGCGAAGGAGGGAGAACACGGTGTATAAATCGTTTTACTTCCTTTCGCGGGAGCCGTTTGCGAAAGAAACAGACCCGTCCGAGGCGTATAAAGGGGCGCCGTTTCAGGAAGCGTTGCGGGCGCTGGAGTACGTGAAACGAACCCGGGGGATCGGGCTGTTGATCGGAGAGCCGGGGGCGGGCAAGACGTTCGCCCTTCGGGCGCTGAAAGAATCATTGAATCCATCATTGTATCATGTCGTCTACTTTCCGTTATCCACCGGAGGCGTGATGGATTTTTACCGTGGTTTGGCCTTGGGATTAGGAGAGGAACCGAAGTACCGCAAGGTAGACCTCTTCCGCCAAATCCAGCAGGCGATCGAGCGATTGTATCATGAACGGCGGATCACGCCGGTGTTCATTTTGGACGAGATGCATTTAGCGAAGGATGCATTTTTACAGGACATCGCGATCTTGTTCAACTTTGAGATGGATTCGACCAACCCATTTGTCTTGATTTTGGCCGGGCTGCCCCATTTACAGGGGAAGCTGCGGCTCAATCAGCACCGCCCTCTCGACCAGCGGATCATCATGCGATACCGGATGGGGCCGCTGGAGAAGGAAGAGGTGGCGGGCTACATCAAGCATCGGATGAAACAGGCCGGGGCGAAGCATCCGATCTTCACCCCATCGGCGTTAGAGGCGATTGCCCTGCAGTCGCGGGGATGGCCTCGGGTGATCAACACGTTGGCCACGACGTGCCTGTTATACGGGTATCAGCTGAAAAAGGACGTCATTGACGAAGAAATGGTGCGCATGGCCGCAGAGGAAATGGGGTATTAGCACGAAAGGGGCCGAATCGGCCTCTTTTGTGCTTTCTCTTTTCCATAGGTCCATCAGGCGCGCTGGAAATCTTCATCTGAAAGAGCGTGCAAACGTTCCGAAAGAATGTGCAAAATCCGGAACAATCCGCAAAAATTTTGCACATTATTTCCGAATCCGCCTGAAATAATTTGAAAAAGGGATTCTGAAATAATGTGCTAATTTACATTGACCACAGCGAATCGGAAGGATGCGGCAGTGGCGCCAGAGCTGCTGGTTTCTTTACAGCAGTGGGATATTGAGTTGGTATTAGGCGATGCCGCATACGACAGTGAAAAGGTTCGACAAACTGCCGAACAAGCAGGAATCTTATTTCTTTCCCCCATCAACCGCCGCAATAGTGTGGAACGGAAAGATGCCTATGGTCGGGTTCTTTCTGTCTTTTTGAAAACAAGATTTGGCCAATGGCTGTTTGGGCTTCGCCGCGAGATTGAACGGGTATTTAATGAGTTAAAAAGTGACGGGGTGGAACAGCCTCGATGGTATGGATTTCATCGATATTTACTGCATGTGTTATGTTGTATCCTTATGCATAACTTCGAGTTTTTACTCTAGTTTTGCAACACCATCAAAATGAAAAAACTCGCACAAAATGACCTTCTTATTAAAAGAATGGCTACTGACCTAGCAAAGAAGCTAGGTGACGAAGAGGGAGCATATCGTATAGTCTTTAACAGCGAGGTCCTTGGAAGATATCGTTATGGAGGAATTGTATAAAAATGCAGGAAGCTCCTAAGTTCTATATGCTTAGGAGCTTTTTATTGTAATAAGCGAAGAGAATTGAAAAGTAATAAAATGGTTATTATTTCATTTTCTTTGTTTCTTATTTCGTTATTAGGAAGTTTTGTATATCCTATCATTAGCGACGTGGTGCTTAATTTGCTCAAGTACAGTTATTATTTAATCCACTCTAAAAATTCGAGTCTGTTGCCAAAAGGATCATTGGCATAAAAACGATTTGCTCCTTCTAGCGGTTCATCTTCCTTTACTGCAATCCCCTTCTCAATTAAGTGGTCACGCAATACAGCAAGATTTTTTACATGAAAGGCTGGGTGTGCTTTTTTAGCAGGTTGAAAATCATCTTGTACACCAATATGTAGCTGATGACTCCCACATTGAAACCATACTCCACCTCGCTTTTGTAAGTTCTCAGGTTTTGGGATCTCTTTCATTCCTAAAATTTTTCCGTAAAACTCACGTGCTTTTTCTTCACAACCTTTAGGAGCAGCAACTTGAACATGATCAATTTCTAAGAAAGTAAAGTTCATGTATATTCCTCCTCAGTAAATATATTAAATTAAGTTAAAATAATTTATTTTAATTTATTTTAATTTATTTTAATTTATTTCAATTTATTGAACATGTTTGTCGCGCAAGAACAGTATATGCTTTGCAGCGAATGACAATTATGTTATCACTCTAATTTAAAGTTTGAACAACAGTGAAAAATGATACTCTTTCATAGAACAAATTTACTGAGAACACGGTTATTTGAAGTAACAGTTCAATCCTTAGTAATGTCGTCACGAACTATATACATCCAAATTGACATTTTAACCTCTGATTCACGCAGCACACCCGATGCGGCGTAACACCTCATCTGGGTGCTGTAAGACGTGCTGTTCAAACCGAGTAATCGACTGGGCGATGTCTTTTTGATCTCTATGCAAGACGTTAGCAATGACTTCATCTTTTAGCCACTTCCATAGCCGTTCAATAGGGTTTAACTGTGGGGAATACGGCGGCAAAAAGATAAAGTGAAAAGTAGCACCTTCTTGACTATCAAGGAATGCTCGCACCATCTTGGCATAATGAATACGCGCGTTGTCCAACACAAGCACGATGAATCGATTCGCATATTTCTCTTTCAACAGATGTAAAAAGTCTAGAAA
>NZ_FOJQ01000063.1 GCF_900111795.1 Anoxybacillus pushchinoensis
CACTAGCTAAGCCAAGTGGCACGGTTTATCTTCTAAAATTCGTTCGCAAAAACAACCGTCAATTGCATAAGGCAACCATCTTGAAAGGTGGAAAACGAAAATCAAACAAAGCTCCACGATTTGTCAAAGGGTTTCAACTGTTTGACAAGGTGGTGTACGAAGGGAAAGAATGTTTCATATTTGGCAGAAGAAGCAGCGGTTATTTTGACCTTCGGCTGTTAGATGGCACAAAAGTGCATGCTTCAGCAAGCTGGAAAAAACTAAAAAGAGTTGAGTATGCTAGTACATTACTAATTGAAAGGAGGAAGGGCGATTCCTCCCCGACTTTCGCTAACGCTTAGAAATCGAGGTCTCTTCGCCTAAAACTGATGAAAAGAAAGGAGCAAATGTGCGATGATCCAACAAATTTATCCGCAAGTCATTCATCCGTTTCGCTATGAGCTAAATAAAGATATGCAAATCGCGGCGGCGCACTTTATTCCACATGAAGCGGCCGGGCAATGTGCGAACTTGCACGGACATACGTATTTTATCAACATTACCGTTGCCGGTGACGAGCTGGATGATTCCGGTTTTTTAATTAACTTTCAACAGTTAAAAAAACTTATCCACAATCGTTTTGACCATACGTTAATGAACGATCATACCGATGTATTTAGCAACACGCAGGCGGAACATTTTCCGACGACAGAAGTGGTGGCGCGGAAAATTGCCGAAATCGTTCAAGCCCACTTAGACACGTTGCCAAATCGTCCGACGTGCGTGCAAGTGTTTGTGCGCGAGTCCCCAACAAGCTACGTCGTATATCGTCCGAAAGCAGGGAAACAATAATGGAGCGCATCCCGGTCATTGAAATATTCGGGCCGACCATTCAAGGGGAAGGGATGGTCATCGGACAAAAAACGATGTTTGTGCGCACAGCGGGATGCGACTACCGTTGCCGTTGGTGCGATTCATCGTTTACGTGGGACGGTTCGGCGAAACATGAAGTAGAATGGCTGACGCCAGAACAAATTTGGCAACAGCTAAAGCAACTCGGTGATGACCGTTTCGGCCACGTGACGATTTCCGGCGGCAATCCTGCGCTGCTTAAAGGGCTTTCGGCGCTCGTTACCCATTTGAAAGAAAAAGGGGTACGCATTGGATTAGAAACGCAAGGAAGCGTATGGCACGATTCGTTTGACGATATCGACGATTTAACGATTTCACCAAAGCCGCCAAGTTCAAACATGGAAACAAACTTTGCGACGCTTGATATGATTATGGATCGTTTAGCTACGCATCGCGGACGGGTGAGCTTAAAAGTCGTCGTGTTTAACGATCAAGATTTTTCTTATGCGACGTATGTGCATCAACGTTATCCGTCCGTTCCGTTTTACGTGCAAGTAGGCAACGATCATATACATGAAGCAGACGATGTGACCCTTCGCCTAAACCTATTACAAAAGCTTGAATGGCTCGTTGAACAAGTCATACAGTCTAAGCATATGAACGACGTTTGTGTATTGCCGCAACTGCATACGTTATTGTGGGGCAATCGCCGTGGCGTATAACTAAAGGAGGAGAAAGCGATGAGAAAAGATGAAGAACTACAAGGAGTCACGCTCCTTGGAAACCAAGGGACAAAATATGTATTCGAATACAGCCCAGACATTCTTGAAGTGTTCGATAACAAGCATCCTGATCGCGACTACTTTGTAAAATTTAACTGTCCGGAGTTCACGAGTTTATGTCCTAAAACAAATCAACCAGATTTTGCCACAATTTATATTAGTTACATTCCTGATAAAAAATGTGTTGAAAGTAAGTCGCTCAAGTTATATTTATTTAGCTTCCGCAATCATGGTGATTTCCATGAAGATTGCGTCAATATTATTATGAACGACTTAATTCGCGTCATGGAGCCACGCTATATTGAAGTGTGGGGCAAATTTACGCCGCGCGGCGGCATTTCGATCGACCCTTACTGCAACTGGGGGCGCCCGGGAACGAAATATGAACAAATGGCAGAATATCGTTTGTTAAATCACGATTTATATCCTGAAAAAGTAGATAATCGGTAACGAAAGGCTGGCTTGCATAAGTCAGCCTTAAAAAATTCAAAAATGATAGCTAGTTTTTTTTCGTAAACGGGTATATAATGACAAATTGTTATGAACCTTTTTTCGTTTGGGGGGTCTTCATTTGAGACAGAGAACTGCTCTTTTGATCGGAGCAACCGGATTGGTCGGAGGCGAGCTTCTCGAGCAATTGCTTCGTTCAGAGCATTATGAACGGGTGACGGTGTTTGTGCGAAAGCCTATCGCTTGTACACATGAAAAATTACAGCAAGTCATCGTCCATTTCGATCAACTGGAACAATACGAAGAATATTTCCACGTGGATGACGTATTTAGCTGTTTAGGGACGACGATGAAAAAAGCAAAAACGAGACAACAATTTATTAAAGTCGATTACGAATATACGTTGCGTGCAGCAAAACTGGCGGAAAAATGTCACGTCAAAACGTTTTTATTCGTTTCTGCGATCGGTGCTGATCCGCACTCGATGTTTTTTTACAATCGCGTCAAAGGGGAAACGGAAGAAGCGTTGCAACGCTTGACGATTCGTTCACTTCATATTTTCCGTCCGTCTTTGTTGACAGGAGCGCGCGAAGAATTTCGCCTCGCCGAAAAAACAGCGGAGTGGTTTTGTTACGGTTTTTCGTTCGCGTTTGTCGGCAAATGGAAAAAATATAAGCCGATTGCGGCAAAACAAGTGGCAGAAGCGATGTATTACGCGGCGCTTTCGGAAAAACAAGGGGTGCACATTTACGAATGTAGCGAAATGAAAGGGCAATGTGAACAAAAAAGAGGGCTGTCTCGTCAACAATAAGCAGCCCTCTTCTCGTTATTCCACAATTTTGTAGTTTTTATGATTGACGACCGTTCGTTCTTGCAAGTCGAGTTCTTTATAGTTTTCCATGTACGTTAAATCGACAATCACAGAATTTTCGTTTACTTTTTCAACGATTCCCCGCAGCCCATTTTTAAATTCAATGACATCGCCAATTTGCGCTTTTTTCATTGAAAATCCCCTTTACTTTTGAATTTTTAAACCTTTTTTTTATTCTGCATGATTTTTCCTCATTCGTAAAGGGCATTTTTAACTAGAAAACAGTTTTAGCGCTGTGGCCAATACGGCATCGGCATCATTTGCGGGAACGGCATTTGCGGGAACGGCATTTGCGGCCACATCGGTCCGACCGGCGTGCCACAGCCGCAATCGCCTGGCATCATTTGTGGCATTGGCATCATTTGAGGCATTTGTTGCGGCATCATTTGTGGCATCGGCATCATTTGCGGCATCGGCTGCGCTTGTTGTGGCATCATTTGTTGATCCGTGCGGAAATCTTCATACATATTCCAGTCATTCATCGTTCATCTTCCTTTCTTTCATTTAGAATCCACCAACATTGTATGTGCGTTTTTTATAGACGTGTGTCAATATAACAAAATTAGGCATTCGCACATCGTATTGACATTCCCATTGAAGCGCGGTAAAACAAAGAAAGGGAGGGATGAACGTGACTGAGCAAGAAGCGAAACAACATATTGAACAGTTACGCACGCGAAACATTCCACATCTCCTTGTGAAAAAAGAACATTTTTTAACGTTTCGCCATGTGCTCGTCCAACAAGAAGATTTCAAACATTTTCGCGGCGTCGCCCAGCGCGGCGGTGATGTCATTTATTACTACATGGATGAGCCGCGCAGTTAACGTATCGCTTCAGCTTTTTTACAGCGGATATGCGCCATTGTTTCACCGCATGGACGGTAACGCCTTCTTCATCGGCAATTTGTTTCAACGTCTTTCCTTCGATGACGTGGCGAACGAGCCATATTCGCTCGCGCGGCGTCATGTCGCGCATCGCGTCTTCCCATATGATGTCGGTAAAAAAATCAACGTCTTCTTTCAACATTTGTTCGTCTAATAACGGAACGGCGACGTTTTTCGTTTCTTTACGCAACTGTGATATGATGCGCCAACGAATCATTTTAAACGCAAACGAATGAAACGATCCTTTCGTCTCATCGTATCGCTCGTACGCTTCCCAAAGTGCGATGAGCCCGATTTGCATATACTCATCGACGACGTGACGGCGAATATGCAGCTTGCGAATGATGTAAGAAATAAGCGGACGATATTGCTCGACGACCGTTTCAAACGACATATGTGCTTCCTTTCCCGAAAGCGCGCCCTCGATGATTCCGCGGTACGTTTAGCTTATCAAAGCGGCTCGTTTGGCGCGAATCGGAAAATAGAGCGAACGAACCGGTTGACATGTTCGCATATGCATCATATTCCTTAAGGAAATAAGGAATATGGGACGGAAAACGGTAGGGAAATGGAGCGTTTACGAAAAAAATGTTTTGAACAATGGGAAAATTTTGTGCTATCATGATAAAAAGTGGAAAGGTATGAGCGACATGAAAATAAGAAAAACGATCATAAATGAACAATCGTCACAACAAAACGTATACATTTACGAAAATAAAAAGGAACAATATATCGTTGTCGCCATTCCTTATTTAGAATGGTCTATGCAAGTGACTTATGACGATTTAGCGAATATTGAATCACGCTTACATCACTCGCTCCGGCGCGTGTTAGACGAACAATATGTTCGATCGCTTGCGGCGAAGCTCGTGCAATGGATGCGGGAAATGTAAAAAGAAAGGTTCCGTTGTCAAATGAAATACGCCGTTTTTCTCTATGTAATTGTTAGTTTCGCTTGGATTATATTGACTGACTTGTATGTAGACAAGTTGCCTATTCCATCACATATCGCGCCATACGTGCAAACTTTAAAAGGGTCGCTTTTTGTCGTGCTATCGGCGGTATTTATGTATATCGCCTTAAAAAAAAATCGCGCGTTAAAGCAAATGAGCGAAAGGGAGCAAGAATTGTTGACGCTCATTCATGCGATGCCTGATTTCGTATCGTTTAAAGATGGACAAGGACGCTGGCTAAGAGTAAACGAATTTGGGTTGAAGCTATACGGGCTCGAGCATGTCGATTATAAAGGAAAAACGGATGCCGAGCTCGCGGAATATACCCCGCATTTTCGCGAAGCGCTATTGTATTGCGTTCATTCCGATGAAGAAACGTGGCGAGCGAAAACGGTAACGCGCGCAGAAGAATCGTTTCCGACGCCGAACGGTGAAATGAAAACGTTTGACGTCATTAAAGTGCCGCTATTTTACGAAAATGGGAAACGAAAAGGACTTGTCGTCATCGGGCGCGACATTACGCAACAAAAAGTGGCGGAGCAGCTGTTATTGAAAAAAGAAAAACTATCGGTTATCGGCGAATTGGCGGCAGGCATCGCCCACGAAATTCGCAACCCGCTCACATCGATTAAAGGCTTTTTACAAATGATGAAAGAAACGAAACAAGTAGATGAGCGGTTCGTGCAAATTATGTTAGACGAAATTGAGCGCGTTAATCAAATCGTCACCCAACTTCTCGTGCTCGCTAAGCCGCAAATGAAAGCGTATAAACCACTTTATTTAAACGATGTTATCGATTATGTCATCGAGCTGTTTACGTACGAGGCGATTTTGCAAAACGTGCAACTAAAATACGAGCCGCGCACGTCTGCCGTCGTATACGGAGATAAAAATGAACTCATCCAAGTGTTTGTGAACGTCGTGAAAAATGCATTAGAAGCGATGCCAAGAGGAGGAACGCTCACCATCTCCGCCAAAGATGAAGCTGACTGCGTGTATGTCATCATCGAAGATACAGGAAAAGGCATTGAACAAGAACGGTTGAAACATATCGGGGAACCGTTTTATACGTTAAAAGAAAAAGGCATGGGTCTCGGCTTAACGACGAGCATGAAAATCGTTCATGAACATAAAGGAACGATGCACATCGAAAGCAAAGTCGGCGAAGGAACAAAGGTTCATATCGTGTTGCCGCTTCATAAAAATGACCCGTCGTAACAACGGGTCATTTTTATCATCATTGTATCCATGTCGTGAGCTCATCAATCGGTAAACGGTACGACGAATGGGCAGGAGCGGCCGCTTTTCCGATCGTAATTAGCATGACAGGAACGTATCGGTCTGGAATATGGAATGTTTTCATAAATGCTTGTGGGTCAAAACCGCCGATGGCGCATGTGTCGAACCCTTCTGCTTTGGCAGCAAGCATCAATTGCATGGCAGCTAACGATGCGTTTGTGAAGGCGGCGTCACGGGCATATTGCGCATTCGTATACGCGCTTTCAATTTGTTTAGCGAGCGTTTCTTTAATGTCTTTCGTCATCTTTCCTTCTGCGACGAGCGGATCGTACACCGCATCTATTTTTTGATGAGCTTGTAAGTCGCCGAGCACCGCAACGACCGCAGACGCATCAACGATTTGTCGCTGGTTATAGGCGATCGGAAGGAGCTTTTGTTGCGCTTCCTTTCCGTAGAAGACGATGAAATGCCAATGTTGCAAATTCCAAGCGGACGGGGCTTTCCCTGCCGCCTGTAAAAGCTTCGTTAATTGTTCTTTTGAAATTGTTGCAGTTGGGTCATATTGACGAACCGATTTTCGTTGTTCAATAACCGAAAGCATATATATCCTCCTTTTATACACACAAAAATATCTTTACTTACTTTTTGTCAGTAACAATATTTATGCTAATATAGTTACAATAAGTTTGTCAAATTTCATGCATAGGGTGATGAATCGATGGAACATTCGCACGTTTGTCCGAAAATTGAAGCGGCATTTCAACTGCTCGGGAAGCGATGGAACGGACTTATTATTCACGTCTTATTTCGCGGACCGCTTCGTTTTAAAGATTTAGCAGAAAGCATTCCCGACATTAGTCAAAAAATGTTGACGGAACGACTAAAAGAATTGGAAGAAGAACAAATTGTCGTTCGCCACGTATACCCAGAAAAACCTGTCCGCATTGAATATGAACTAACAGAAAAAGGGAAAGATTTGCATATCGTAATGGAAGCTGTCCAAACGTGGGCAGAAAAATGGGTGTAGTCCCTAACCTTTTGCGGCCGTCGTTGCGATAGTAATAGGTGAAAGGAGGGGAGAGGCGTGATTCAACGTTCACAACTTCGGTTAACGTTTGAAGTCGGGGTGACGGAAACGGGCAAGCCGATGTATAAAAATAAAACGTACGTCATTAAACCGAACGCAACGGAAAGCTCGCTCGTCTCTGTCGCTCAAGCGCTTGCCTCTTTGCAAAGCGCTCCGCTCGTTCACGTATATCGCACCGATGTGCACGTATTAGGCGAATAGGGGGGATAAGAAGTGAAAACGCTCGAATTGCAGTTTGTAAATGAGGAAGGAAAGACCGTTCGTTTGACGATTGATGAACCGCGTGAACATGTGACGCAAACGGAAATTGCTAACGTGATGGACGTGATCATTGCGGCAAACGTCTTTCCATCGAGCGGAGGCGATCTCATCGCGAAAAAGGGAGCGCGCCTCATTGACACAACTGTGACACAATGGACGTTTGCCTAAATGGTGCAAGGTGTCCCGTAACTGGGGCACCTTGTTGTATATAAGCTAAAACGAGGAAGGAAGGGGAGAAGATGGAAGCATATTTGTCACTTCTTTCCGATGTCGGTTTTCCGATCGCGGTGACGTTTTATTTGCTACATCGGATTGAAGGCAAATTAGATGCCGTCATCGACTCGATTCGCACGTTAGGCGAGCAATGGAAAACACCTAGCTAAATGGGTGTTTTCTTTTTATTTTTTTGTTTTTTCCTCATGCTTTTCGATTTTACGAATGTATTGTCTCGGTTGAAACGGCTCATAATGCCTTTCGTTTACCGTCGCGTAAATGGAAGGCTCAATTTTTTTCCCCACTGTTTCATAGTTATCGATCATAATGGTCAACATAAGGAAAAGAATCATTGCGTTACTCCTTTCTTTCTTTTATCATTTATTGTGAAAAAAAATGAAACTTTTTATACATATGACTCGTACAAAAAAAAGAGGATTGCTATGTCAGAAGGAGGTTGATTTTTTTATGTCAACATTACATATGACGATGTTGGCGCCATTTTTGTTGGCGATACTTGTTCCGTTTTTATACAAATTTGTTCGTTCGCTTCATGTCGGATGGTTTGTTCTTCCACTCCCTATCGCGCTATTCATTTATTTTTTGTCTTACATGGACGAAGTGCGCAAATATGAAGTTGTTCGAGCAACGATGCCTTGGATTCCGTCGCTCGACATTTCGTTCGACGCATATGTCGATGGATTAAGTTTGTTGTTTGCCCTATTGATTACCGGAATCGGTTCGCTCGTTGTACTGTATTCCATTTACTACTTACAAAAAGAAAAAGAACAGCTTGGCAACTTTTACGTCTACTTGCTTTTATTTATGGGCGCGATGCTTGGGGTCGTGTTATCCGATCACCTCATTGCGTTATACGTCTTTTGGGAGTTGACGTCCATTTCGTCGTTTTTGCTCATCGCTTATTGGTATAAACGTGATCGTTCGCGCTACGGGGCGCAAAAATCGATGTTTATTACAATGTTTGGTGGATTGCTTATGCTCGGGGGATTTGTTGCCCTTGCCATCGCAGGTGGGACGTATAGCGTTCGTGAGCTCATGCAAGTCTCGTTAACAGAACATGCCCTCTTTATTCCTGCACTTTTCCTTATTTTGTTTGGTGCTTTTACGAAGTCAGCCCAATTTCCATTCTATATTTGGTTACCTGACGCGATGGAAGCACCAACGCCTGTTAGTGCATATTTGCATTCAGCGACAATGGTGAAAGCAGGCATTTATTTAATTGCGCGCTTGACACCTATTTTTGCCGTATCTTCTCTTTGGGTTTGGACAGTTGCGCTCGTCGGTCTTGTAACGTTATTTTGGGCATCGTTTTTAGCATCGAAACAAACCGATTTAAAAGCAATTTTAGCTTACTCAACTGTCAGCCAGCTCGGGCTCATTACATCGCTTTTAGGCGTCGGTGGACTTGCGTTTCATTACGATTGGATGGAAGAAAATTTATTTATGGTCGCAGTTTTAGCAGCGATTTTCCATCTGTTCAACCACGCGACGTTTAAAGGTAGTTTATTTATGGTTGTCGGCATCGTCGATCATGAAACGGGGACGCGTGACATTCGACGGCTTGGCGGATTAATGACGATCATGCCGATCACGTTTACAATCGCATTGATCGGCTCGCTTTCGATGGCAGGCTTGCCACCATTTAACGGCTTTTTAAGTAAAGAAATGTTTTTTACCGCCATGTTGCGTGCAAAAGACGTACAAGCATGGGCCGTTATTTTACCCGTTGTTGCTTGGGTAGCGAGCATTTTTACGTTTTTATACAGCGTATTGTTATTGAGTCGAACATTTTTTGGAACGTACAAGCCACATTTATTAGAAAAAGAAGCGCATGAAGCGCCGCTTGGCATGCTCGTTGCACCGATCGTGTTAGCGTCGCTCGTTGTAGTCATTGGCATTGTGCCGAACGTGTTGTCCGACTCCGTATTAGCTCCGGCCGTATATGCGGTGTTATATGGATTGTTTGCACCAAACGAACAAATCGATATATATATTTCTCATTGGCACGGTTTTACCCCTGAGCTTTTTATGACGATTGGGGTATTATTGCTCGGAATGCTGCTGTATCGCACGTTTTCGAAATGGAGCGGACTATATAATCGCCTCTCCGAACGCATGTCTTTAAATTTCGTTTATGACCAATCGTTCATTTGGATGGAAAGGGGATCACAGTCGCTCATGTCGCGCATCATGACCGGCTCGATGCGCACGTATTTAGTGTACATTTTTACGTCGAGTGTTGCTTTGCTTCTGTTCACGGTCGGTTTGAAAAAACAATGGCATATCGATTTAAGTCATTTGGCGTCTGTGCGAGTGTATGAAATCGTATTGGCAGTTGCCATGGTCGTTGCAACAGCGACAACAGTTGTTGCTAAATCGCGTTTAACAGCGATCGTTTCACTAGGGGCAGTCGGTTATGGGGTTGCGCTGTTTTTCGTTCTGTTTCGCGCGCCTGATTTAGCGTTGACGCAGCTTGTGATCGAAACGATTTCCGTTGCGCTCTTTTTACTTTGTTTTTATCACTTGCCGAAGTTTAGCAAAAAGCGTGAGGGCGTACGCTTTCATTTAGGGCATGCACTCATTTCCATTGCGGTCGGGGTGACGGTCAGCGTCATTGCCTTTTTAGCTTACGCAGGAAAGCATTTCGATTCGATTTCACAATATTATGTGGACAATACGTATGAAAAAGCGGCCGGGAAAAATATGGTTAACGTCATTTTAGTTGATTTCCGTGGCTTTGATACGTTGGTTGAAATATGTGTGTTAGCGATTGCTGCTTTAGGTATTTACGCAATGGTGAAATTGCGGCTAGCGAAGGAGGATGAAAAATGAGGCGAAATGATGTCATTTTGCGAACAATCACAGCTGTCGTCGTACCAATCATCGTTTTATTTTCCGTCCGACTGTTTTTTGCTGGGCACTATTATCCGGGCGGTGGATTTATTGGGGGATTGATGACTGCTGGTGCGATCGTGTTGTTGCTTTTGGCGTTCGACATTGAAACGGTTCGAAAAATGGTTCCGATCAATTATAAATGGCTAGTCGCAATCGGACTATTGTTTGCAGTTGGAACAGGAGTCATGAGCATGTTTCTCGGCCGCCCATTTTTAACGCATGCGTACGAATACGTTCATTTACCGTTGCTTGATTATACTTCTCTTCATACAGCTGTGCTGTTTGATTTAGGAGTTTACTTTGTCGTTATTGGCGTGACGATGATTATTATCGAAACGATAGGGGAGAGTCAACAACCCAATGACTAAAGTCATGGGCTTGTAAGCCCCATGTTGACCAGACCAAGGCTTGAAACAGAGCCTACGTTATAGATGTCATGACACGTTCGGGTGCTTCTCCAGCCCATTCCTCTGTCGTGCAAGATTAAACAAGCGTGGTGGGTAGCGCTAGTGTCTTGCACATAACAAGCATCTATAACATGGTCGAGGAGAATATGACCTGCTTTATGCAGAGGAAAGGGGAGAACCCTATGGTTTTTGTGTTAGACACAAACAAACGTCC
>NZ_FOJQ01000010.1 GCF_900111795.1 Anoxybacillus pushchinoensis
GGTAGCGTCAAAAAATCTATGAAAAGTCATCATGGTCTACCTGTTGAAGGAAAATAAAGAGGATAGTGGAATTGGATTCGCCCTTGACCAACACTCGCCAAAGGAGAAAAACGGTCAGTAAGGGCAAGGGCAGAAAAGAAGGGCATAGGAAAGCAGCCCTTGCCCTATCCTGATTTTACCTTTGGCGAGGTTCGGATGGTCAAGGGTACGCTCCGCCGAATCCGTCCTTAGGATGCAGCTTGTTGGGTCAACATCTCTTGAGCCATGACAATGAGCCTTGCCCAACGTGCCGGCATATGCGGAAGGCTCTCTAATGCTGGGATGACGACCGGTACCCGTTTTTCTAACGCGCTATGCGGACGCAAGAAGTTGAAATACGCCACAAAGAGTGTGACAAAGGAAACCGAGCCTTCTTCTGCGCCAAACCCATGAGTCGGTCGGTAGTTGCCTTTAAACGTTCGGTTGAATCGTTCAATGATCTGTTTAAGTGGTCGATATTCCTCGGACACAGGATCCTCGTTTGTCAGCCCGATGACTTGACGGACATCGAAAGAAATCCCTTGTTGGGCGAAAAAGTGCTGCGCCAACAAGTAGATCGGGTTGCCATCGACGACAAAAGACAAATCTTCAGGAATGGACGGCAGTTTCTTGAGAACATCATCGATCGCACGGATGGCAGAGAGTGTATCCCGATGTGGAGAGACCCGGTAAGACAGCACGACCTTTTTCACGGCATCAAACATAAAAAACAAGTAATGCCAGCACCCTTTGACGCGGATATACGTCTCGTCGCCGCAAAAAGAACCAGACAGTTCGTAAGGAAAGTGATCGATGAAAGGTTTGACGATCAGCGCAACACTGTTGGCATAGTTGATGACGGTCTGATGAGAAATCGACAACCCATGAATGTCTTTCATGATCCTCGCTGTTTTCCGCGCGGAGAGCCCATAGTTGACGTGATACGTCAAGATGAGTCCGAGTGTATGCGAAGACACGGAAAGACGCGACAAATCCACCTTCGACTGTATCGGTGACGACGGTGCCAACGGCTGAAAATCAAAGAGAAACTCACGGAAAATGTATCGAACTTTAAAGGCATACGGCGCATGTTGAAACTGTTCTTTTTCCTGAGGTGTCATCTGTCGCAAGTTTGCTTGGTAAAACGAGCAATCATCATTCTTACATTTGTGGATGTAATAATCGTTGCGCTCTTTGATTTTCTCGAGTGCCTTTAAACAATGTGGGCACCGAAAAATCACTTGTTTGGCAAAACGGCTACGATGGTTGAAACGGCAACGACACACTTTGCATTGATACTGCCCTTTACCTCCGTTGTTGGCGTACACATAATTAGATGGCGCTTGGCACTGTGGACACGTCAATGCATCAGGCACCGTGGTTTTCGTGTTCGCGTGCCTCTTGATCGGCTTCAACGGTTTTCCGTGTTGTTGTTCGTATTCGACAAGAAGATGACGATAGTCTAAACGCGGAAGCGTTTCGATGACAGGCAGTTCATCGACTTGGAGTTTCTGATACGATTGATTCACCGGTTCTTCGTCATCCCAGTCTGTGAGGGACTTTCCAAAAAGTACACCTAGTAAATAAATAATGATTTGATATTGGGTCTTGATTATTTGAAGACATTTGATTAATAATTGAGGTAACAAGCTTGTCACTCCTTTGTTTGGATTGGGTGTGTGGTTACCTCAATCGTACCAAAAACAGCAGGGGTGGCAAGCTTTTTTTGTCGAAAACCGCATAAAATCAATAAAAACTTAGGGTATGTCTTTAAAACTTTTGACAATACCTTTTTGTAAGAGGGGGAGAAAAAATGGATATAAGAAAATTATTCGATATGCAGCGGCAATTGGACGAACGAATTGAGACGGAGCGCGGATTGCGTGGTGAACGTTTAGTTGAACGGAAATTGTTAGCTCTTCTTGTTGAAATCGGGGAACTTGCGAATGAAACACGTTGTTTTAAATTTTGGAGCTCGAAGCCACCAGCAGCAGTCGAAACGATTTTAGAAGAATATGTTGACGGTCTTCACTTTATTTTATCGCTCGGGCTCGACCTTTCTTTACATGAGGGTATACAATGGCCAAACGTACAAGAAAGCCGACCGCTTGTTGATCAATTTTTACGCGTATTTGAGGCGGTTCACGCGTTTGGTGGGCAGCTAAATGAAGAAGCATACAATCAACTAGTATATGCGTACGCTCAGCTTGCTCATGCTCTCTCTTTTACTGCCCAGCAAATTGAACGTGCGTACATCGCGAAAAACGAAGTAAATCATGAACGACAAAGTCACAATTATTAACAACTATCGAAATGTTTAGTATAATGAATGTTGTACATAGAGAGGAGTGACAGATGTGAAAAAGCTCGATGAAACGTTAACGATGTTGAAGGCGTTAACGGATGCAAAAGGCGTTCCAGGGAATGAACGGGAAGTACGTGAAGTGATGAGATCGTATATCGCTCCGTATGCGGATGAAGTGACGACGGACCGCCTCGGCAGCTTAATTGCGAAAAAAGCAGGAAAAGAAAACGGACCAAAAGTGATGATTGCTGGTCATTTAGATGAAGTTGGTTTTATGGTGACGCAAATTGATGAAAAAGGCTTTATTCGTTTCCAACCGCTTGGCGGCTGGTGGAGCCAAGTCATGCTCGCTCAACGCGTGACGATCGTGACGCAAAAAGGCGACATTACAGGCGTCATCGGATCGAAACCGCCGCACATTTTACCAGTTGAAGCAAGAAGAAAGCCTGTTGAAATAAAAGATATGTTTATTGACATCGGAGCTTCGAGCCGTGACGAAGCGATCGAGTGGGGAGTGCGCCCTGGCGATGCGATCGTTCCTTATTTTGAGTTCACAGTGATGAACAATGAAAAAATGTTGCTTGCGAAAGCATGGGATAATCGCATCGGTTGCGCTGTTGCTATTGACGTGTTGAAACAATTAAAAGATGTGGAGCATCCAAATGTCGTGTATGGCGTTGGTACAGTGCAAGAAGAAGTAGGCTTGCGCGGTGCGCGAACATCTGCTTTTGCGATCGAACCAGATATTGCGTTTGCGGTTGATGTTGGCATTGCTGGTGATACACCAGGTGTATCAGAAAAAGATGCGATGGGAAAACTCGGAGGTGGACCGCATATCGTTTTATACGATGCAACGCTCGTTTCTCATAAAGGATTGCGTGAATTTGTCATTAGTGTCGCAGAAGAAATGAACATTCCATACCGTTTTGACGCGATGCCAGGCGGTGGAACAGATGCTGGTGCGATCCATATGACGATGCGCGGCGTTCCAGCGTTAACGATCTCTATCCCAACGCGCTACATTCACTCTCACGCTGCCCTTCTTCACCGCGATGACTACGAACAAACGGTAAAACTACTAGTCGAAGTCATTAAGCGTCTCGATGAAGAAAAAGTGAAAGAAATTACGTTTGATTAAAAAATAGCCTTCAATGCGAAGGCTATTTTTTTACGGCTTCTTCTAATGTTTCAAGCATCGATTGTTTTTGTTCCTCTGTTGCGTGATTCCATAACGCTTCAAATAAAACGCCAAGACCAGGTAAATATTTTTCTTCACCTTGTTGAATCGCATCGACGATCGTATGTTCTAATTGGTCTTTTGAGCTGTTTGCCACGTTTGCCATAACGGCACCACGTAAATTAAAGTCCATCGTCTTCACTCCATTCTTTATGTATTGCGTAAGTAGTTTTTGCTATAATGGTAACTACTATTCATAAAAGAGGAGAGAGAAACATGGAAAAAGCAACATTTGCTGGCGGATGTTTTTGGTGCATGGTTACTCCGTTTGAAGAACTTGATGGCATTTATGGTATCGTTTCTGGATACACAGGCGGCCATGTCGAGCATCCGACGTATGAACAAGTGAAAACGGGAACGACAGGGCATTACGAAGCGGTGCAAATTACGTTCGATCCGCATGTGTTTCCGTACGAAAAATTGTTAGAGTTGTATTGGTGTCAAATTGACCCGACTGATGATGGCGGTCAATTTCATGACCGTGGTCCACAATATCGAACAGCAATTTTTTATCATAATGAACGTCAAAAAGCATTAGCTGAACAATCAAAAAAACAATTAGAAGAAAGTGGACGTTTTTCAAAACCGATTGTGACAAACATTTTACCGGCGACGACATTTTATCCAGCTGAGGACTACCATCAAAACTACCATAAGAAAAATCCAAAACATTATAAGGAAGACCGAGCGGCATCTGGACGTGATGAATTTATTGCGAAACATTGGGGGAAAAACGAGTGAAGCGAATTGAATCGCCGAAAAACGAGCGGGTGAAACAATGGAAAAAGCTTTTAACGAAAAAAGGGCGCGACAAAACCGGTCTGTTTCTCATTGAAGGATTTCATTTAGTAGAAGAAGCAGTGAAAAGCGGTGTGCACATTGAACAATTGATCGTTGTTGAGCATGCGGCCATTCCAGCTAGTTGGAATATTTCTCATATTCCGATGACGATCGTGACCGATGAAGTGATAAAAGCGATAAGCGACACAGAAACACCGCAAGGCATTGCAGCGGTATGTAAACAAATGCATTGGAACGTGGATGATGTGCAAACAGCGTTGTTCGTTGATGCAGTACAAGATCCCGGAAACTTAGGGACGATTATTCGCACAGCAGATGCTGCAGGAATAGACGTTGTCGTTGTTGGGGAAGGAAGTGCAGATATATACAATGCAAAAGTGATTCGCGCCACGCAAGGTTCGTTGTTTCATTTTCCTGTTGTCAAAGGGGACATAGGGGAATGGATAGCCCGTTTCCAAACGAAACATATTCCTATTTACGGAACAGCGCTGCAAAACGGGGTGGACTATCGTTCCGTATCCCCTTCCTCCTCGTTTGCATTAATTGTTGGAAATGAAGGAAGCGGAGTGAATGATCGGTGGCTACAACAGACGACAACGAACTTATATGTGCCGATTTACGGAAAGGCAGAATCGCTCAATGTAGCCGTTGCAACAGGAGTTTTACTATATTATTTGCACAAAAAATAAACGCATGTTTGTATCATGACCTTGCACCGCATTGTACATTTGCTTATAATAAATGAAGAATTTCATCATATAAAAAACGATGATCGAGAAGAGTAGCTTGCCGATCGCCATTCAGGGAGAAAACGCCATAGACTGCGAGCGTTTTTATGGCTCAAGCAAGTGAATTCACCTCGGGAGTTGGCGCTTGGACCATTTTGCGCGTGCAAAATGTAAAGGCGTTCCGGTGTAGACCGTTATCACAATGAAGTGAGCTATGTTGATCGCATAGCTAACAAGGGTGGTACCGCGAGTGCACTCGTCCCTTATATTAGGGGCGAGTTTTTTTATTATATCGATCAGAGGAGGGTTTTTATGAAGGAGCGGTTACAACAGCTTCAACAAGAAGCACTTGAAAAAATTGAACAGGCAAACGATTTAAAAGCGCTCAATGACGTGCGCGTCGCATATCTCGGCAAAAAAGGCCCAATTACAGAAGTGTTGCGCGGCATGGGGGCGCTGTCGCCTGAAGAGCGTCCAGTTATGGGGGCGCTTGTGAACGAAGTGCGTGAAGTGATTCAAACAGCGCTTGAAGCAAAGCAAGCAACGCTTGAACAAGCAGAAGTTGAGAAAAAACTAGCGTCTGAAGCGATCGATGTGACGCTTCCTGGGCGTCCGGTGAAACGTGGCAATCATCATCCGTTAACGCGCGTCATTGAAGAAATTGAAGATTTATTTATCGGCATGGGCTATACGATTGCTGAAGGACCGGAAGTCGAAAAAGACTATTACAACTTTGAAGCGCTCAATTTGCCAAAAGGTCATCCAGCGCGCGATATGCAAGATTCATTTTATATTACAGAGGAAATTTTATTGCGTACACATACGTCTCCGGTGCAAGCGCGCACGATGGAAAAACATCAAGGACGCGGTCCAGTAAAAATCATTTGCCCGGGAAAAGTATATCGTCGCGATAACGACGATGCGACACATTCGCATCAATTTACGCAAATTGAAGGGCTCGTTGTGGACGAAAACATTCGCATGAGCGACTTAAAAGGAACGTTGCGCGAATTTGCGCGCAAAATGTTTGGAGAAGACCGCGACATTCGCTTCCGTCCAAGTTTTTTCCCATTTACAGAGCCGTCTGTTGAAGTGGACGTATCATGTGCCAATTGCGGTGGACACGGATGTAGCGTATGCAAAGGAACAGGTTGGATCGAAATTTTAGGCGCTGGAATGGTTCATCCGAACGTGCTGGAGATGGCAGGATTTGATTCGAAAAAATATACAGGCTTTGCGTTCGGTATGGGTCCAGAGCGTATTGCGATGCTTAAATATGGCATTGATGATATTCGCCATTTTTACCAAAACGATGTTCGTTTCTTGCAACAATTTAATCGGGTGTAAAGGGAGGGGTTGGCGATGTTCGTTTCATATAAATGGCTACAACAATATGTCGATTTAACAGGAATTACAGCAAACCAACTAGCAGATCGTATCACAAAAGCAGGCATTGAAGTAGAAAGCGTCGAGGTACGGAATAAAGGAGTACAAGGTGTCGTCATCGGGCATGTGCTCGAGCGAGAACAACATCCGAACGCTGATAAATTAAGCAAATGTTTAGTCGATATTGGCGAAGAGAATCCGGTGCAAATCATTTGCGGGGCGCCGAACGTGGCAAAAGGACAAAAAGTCGCTGTTGCTAAAGTGGGTGCAGTATTGCCTGGCAACTTTAAAATTAAACGGGCGAAACTGCGCGGTGAAGAATCAAACGGTATGATTTGTTCACTGCAAGAACTTGGCGTCGAGTCGAAAATCGTTCCGAAAGAATATGCCGATGGTATTTTCGTTTTCCCAAACGATGCGCCGGTCGGAGCTGATGCGCTAGAACTACTTTACTTGGATGATGAAGTGTTGGAGCTTAGTTTAACACCAAACCGTGCTGATTGTTTAAGCATGATCGGCGTCGCTTATGAAGTGGCAGCGATTTTAGGGCGGAGCGTGAAGCTTCCGGCCATTGAGTTGAAAGAAAACGACGAAAACGTTCATGACTACATTTCTGTACGGGTCGATGCACAAGAAGATAATCCGTTATATGCGGGACGCATTGTGAAAAACGTGAAAATCGGTCCATCCCCTCTTTGGATGCAAGCGCGTTTAATGGCAGCTGGCATTCGTCCACACAATAACGTTGTTGATATTACGAACTACATTTTGCTTGAATATGGTCAACCGCTTCATGCGTTTGACTATGATCGCCTCGGTTCGAAAGAAATTGTCGTTCGCCGTGCGAAAAACGGTGAAACGATCGTGACGCTTGATGATGTAGAGCGCACGCTTACAGAAAACCATCTCGTCATTACGAACGGGAAAGAGCCTGTCGCTTTAGCTGGTGTGATGGGCGGTGCGAACTCGGAAGTAAAAAATGACACAACGACCGTGTTTATTGAGTCCGCGTATTTCGCAAGTTCGGTTGTTCGCCAAGCGGTCAAAGATCACGGATTGCGCAGTGAGTCGAGCACACGTTTTGAAAAAGGAATCGATCCAGCGCGGACAAAAGAAGCGCTTGACCGAGCCGCTGCTTTAATGGCGGAATATGCTGGCGGAGAAGTCGTTGGCGGCGTTGTGGAAGTGAACACACTGCAACAAAAAGATGTTGTTGTCGCGATTACATTAGACCGTATCAATAACGTACTTGGCACAACGATTACGAAAGAAGAAGTTGTGAATATTTTAACAAACTTGCAATTCGCGTTTACAGAACATGACGGTACGTTTACGATTACCGTTCCGTCGCGTCGTGCAGACATTACAATTGAAGAAGACATCATTGAAGAAGTGGCGCGTCTATATGGCTACGACCATTTACCTGCGACATTGCCGATCGGCGAAGCAAAGCCGGGGAAATTAACGCCATATCAAGCAAAACGTCGTCACGTGCGCCGTTATTTAGAAGATGCAGGCTTGTTCCAAGCGATTACGTACTCGCTCACAAACGAAGCAAAAGCAATGATGTTTGCGCTTGAAACGGCGGAACCGATTCGTCTTGCTCTTCCAATGAGCGAAGAACGAAGCGTCTTACGGCAAAGCTTAGTGCCGCACTTGCTAGAAGCGGCAAGCTACAACCGTGCCCGCCAAGTCGAAAACGTAGCGCTATACGAAATCGGCTCGGTATATTTAGCAACAAATGAACACGAGTTGCCAAACGAAAAAGAGCGGTTAGCCGGCGTCTTGACAGGAGTATGGCATGCGCATTTATGGCAAGGAGAGAAAAAAGCGGTTGACTTCTACGTTGCAAAAGGCATTTTAGATGGTTTATTTGCCTTGCTAGGATTAGAGAACCGCGTGGAATATAAGCAAGCAAAACGCGAGCACCTTCATCCAGGGCGTACAGCAGAAATTTTATTAGATCATAAGACAATCGGCTTTGTCGGTCAGCTACATCCGGTCGTGCAAAAAGAATTTGATTTAAAAGAAACGTATGTGTTTGAACTAGACATTGAAGCATTGCTGAAGGCGGAAGTAGATGACATTCGCTATACAGCGATTCCGCGCTTCCCATCCATTACGCGCGATATTGCGCTCGTCGTCGATGAGCATATTGTTGCGGGTGAGTTGCAAAAAGCGATTATCGAGGCAGGCGGTGAACTGTTGAAGGATGTATCGATTTTCGACGTCTACAAAGGCGACCGCCTCCCGGAAGGCAAAAAATCGATCGCCTTCGCGCTTCGTTACTACGACCCATCGCGGACATTAACGGACGAAAAAGTAACAAACGTTCACGAACAAGTCATCAAAGCGGTCGAACAACAATTCGGCGCCACATTGCGCGGATAAAACGAATCCCCCATCTAATGCATAAGCATTGGATGGGGGTTTTTATGTCCTTGTCGGATCGGTGAGGGCGTTTTTTGTCCAGTCCGCCAAAATTGGCGGGCGCACCGTCAAAAAAATGGCGGGGTTCGACAGCAAGTTTGCGGTGAAGGAGGGAGAAAATGGAGGTATAATGAGGTTGAATAGGAAAAATATTCGTGAGGGAGGTACTGTTATGAAAAGGAAAATAACTAGGCTAGGAGTTATGTGTCTAACATTAGTAGCATTATTATCGCCAGAGATTGGACAAGCACGTGACACAGACTATACTACTGGGGCTGATTTTTCTTGGTCACCTTATATTTGGTCATTGGGTGCCTATCGTTCTTCCAGTGATTCTTCCCAAGTAGTAGGTTATCTCAATAATGTAAAATTTGACAGCGAGGCGGCAGCAATTCATAATGCTGCATACTATTTGACTTTTGAAATTAACAATACAACAGACAATGTTCCGCATAGTGGGTGGTTCTCATCAAACCTTCCAAATGTCGGCTTTGATACAGATGACGATGATGGAGATGGTAGAGCTGAAGAGGCTGAAGCATATGAAACAGGTGATGCAACTATTTATGCTGATAAGGCATATTATTTTCAGACTTCTTGGAAAAGTGCATCTGGTAAATCAGGGAAAATGGATTTTATTATTCAGCGTTCAATCTATAATCCTTTTAGCGGAGAGATGGAAGGATATCATTATGACTATCTAAATAGTTATAATTGGTCACTATAAAGGGGGAACTTATAATGAGAATTTCGTTTTCAAGAGCCCTTTTAACGGGGGCTCTTGTAACAGGATTTGTTGGTAGCGCTGTTTACGCATCGGAAAATAATGATGAAAAGAAAGAGGCAAAAAAACAATACTATCAAGTATTAATAGAATCGAAAAATATCGTAAGATCAGGGAAAATTAAGGTTGAAGTTGTGAAAGAAAAAGAACATAGTGCGGAGGTAGAGGTAAATCTTATTGTCCAATCTCAATTACTAGATCAGGAATCATTGGGAGAATATCGTGAAAAAATGACTCAGTATCTAAAATCTTTGCATAACAAGGGATACAAAAAAACACCTGCAGTAATTACCCTTAATTCTCCACTGAAACTAAACAACTTTGAAGAGTTTGTAAAGGATAAAAACATAGAAGTAGAACGTTTTTATATTCGCACTATCGACAAAAACGGCAATTTGGGGACGATCAGCGGAATTCCAAGCGAAAATGACTTAGTACCAAAAGATAAGCTGAAAGAATTTTTAAACGGTGCAGAAGTTGTAGGTATCTACTCAATTGAAGGAAACATCTCAACTGATGAAACAGCTTTTAATCAGTTAAGTAAAGATAATAATGTATTCCTAGCAGATATATCAAAGAAAGTTATTGAAGAGGAAGTATTAAATTCTATTGATTTCAAAAAACTAAAAGATAAAAATGAAAAAATCCATATTGATGTAAATATCCCTAATTTCTATTGGTTTATCGAAAAAAATGAGTAACTGTAGTTGAAGTAAATTTACCAACATAAATTTACAACCTATAAACTGGTGAAAGATGATCGAGATCGTCAAAAATCTTTTCAGAAATATATGATGTTTGTAAAAAACTAATCAAACTCGTAGTGCTAGTTCTTAACTAGCACTACGAGTTAATTTATCTATTATGTGAGGTGTTCTTAACATGCATCGGCATCTGCCTTTGGAAGAAGAAGTGATGAACATGTTAATTGGTGGTTTTTCCACAATAATGTTCATTGCAATTATTACATTAATTTTTCTTTGGAGAAGGAATACCACACAAAGAGCAGCATTTCTTTGGATTTTCGTGCATTTTGTATCGTTCTTTATTGCTGTATATTTGGCATTAAAAGCAATTTCTTTTGACATTAATCATCCGATGGCGTCAGAAGAAATTTCCCTTCTTTTAGGTGAATCAGGGGCATTATGGGCAGGAAGTATGATTTGTCTGTTAGTTGGTATTTTTAAACTTTCAAAAGTAACGAAGGATGATAAAAAATAAGGTTCTGTAGTTGAATATCTGAATCCGTGACAAAGCATTTTTACAATAGATGCGAACCATTGATACCATAAGGAAAAACAACGTTGACGCATCAAAAGTAGGTGAATGTCATGAAAGATTTCCCGATTCGTTTTGTATTGACAGATGAAGCGATTACCCCAAGCCCTAGGCTTGCTTTCATTGTCTACTTACTCCATCAAACGAAACTGGATAAACGAGTAAACGAGCTTCGGATTCCAACCGTTCGTCGAGAGGTGCACATTTCCCATAGCGACGTCATTCGATCGATGATGTGCTTGCTTGCCACAGGAAAAACGGATTTCGATCATATCGAAGCATATTATCATGACGATATCTTTTCGGCATCAATGAGGATCCAACATGTGCCTTTCTCCCCCGACCCTGCGGTAGCGACTCGATCAGCTCAATTGGCGTGCACACCGCCAAAAGAAGGCGGGGTTCGACACCAAGTTGGCGGTGAAGAATGGAAAAAAGTGAAGTATAATCAAACTATCAAAACGAAAGGAGGAATTTTTAAAATGATTCGTCAATTTGTAAGCATAGCAGTAACGGTAATACTTGTTGGAGGAATTTTATTTGGCATAGGAAAAGGTTCATTGGCAAATTCCAATCAAAAGGGGATAAAAGAATCGGGGACGGTTACTCCTCAATCGATTGCATCAAAGACGAAAACAACCACGATCCAAGTTGGACAAACCGTTCAAACTTTGTATGTGACAGGAACTTTTGAAACTCAGTATAGTGATGTTCACAAAAGACAACTGTTTTCAGGAGTTAAATCGATCTCCTCGAAAGCATCTGGTAGTGGAACATGGATACAGACAGGATATAATGCGGAATTAATTGATGGTGGTCGCACATATGTCATTACAGTGTCAGGAAAATATTCCTATAATGGTGCAACATATACGATTTCAACAAGTATAGAGTTTTATTGCAATGCTAATCATTCTATCGGATAGCAAGTGGTACAAAAGACTTGTCACAATCTTCGACAAGTCTTTTTATTTTTCAGGAAGGAATTTCATTGAACTTGTCGAATGTTCCCTATTTGTAAATATTTGTGCAAGGTGCGATCGGATGAGTGAAAAGGGAAAAATAGCGAAACAGATGAAAGAAATTGTGGAACTATTCATGTCGGAACCACAACTAAAGGCGCACATGTTGATGGCAATTGAGGAACATATGAAAGAGAGCGATTTGGTTTTTGGTCGATTAGCCAATTTGCACCATGACATGTTTTCAAAACAGGGATATCCCTTCATTTATATCGCCGCAGCTGTTGAATTAATCGTGCTTGCTGGCGATTTACTTGATGACGTAGTTGATCAAGATCGATTAAAAGATGATGCGATTACTGTACATACTGCGATTGGGCTTTTGTTATTAGGGCAGCAAGTAATTGCTCATTTGCACATTGCTGATGAAAAGAAATTAAAGGCACTATCATATGTTACGTCTTGCTTGCTTCAGAGTGTACATGGACAACAGACTGATGTGGCGTGTAACGTACAGACAGAAGCAGAATATATAAAGATGGTAGAGAAAAAATCAGGCTCTCTTGTTGCGATGGCTTGTGTCATAGGCGCTTTATTAGCAGGAAAAGAGGACATCGCAGCGATTGAAACATATGCTCGCTACATCGGTATTGCAGCACAAATCGATAATGATCTTGATGCGCTATACAACTGGGATAAGAAAGCGGATATTCAAGCAAAGAAAAAGTCGCTTCCGATTTTGTATATGCTAGAAAGCAAGCACGATAACTTATGGAAACAATATTTCAACAACGAGATAGACTATGACGAGATGTATGTCCAAAAAGAAAAAGCGCTTCAGCAAATGGAACAGGAAGGAGCGATTTATTATGCGAAAGTGATGAGCCAAATTTACAAGGAAAAAGCGTGGCAAGAAATCGAAAAACTAGATGTAGATGATGCGTATAAATCTGTGCTGAAAACATTTATTTAAGAATGTTGGAGGGGGATTGCGATGCAACAAATCATTCGCTTTTTAGTAGAACATCCGGAAGTCATCGAAAAATTACAAAATGGTACGGTGAGCTTAATTGGTTTAAGTGAGTTAGAGATAAAAGCGGTGATAAAGGTGTTTAGCGAATCGACTAGACCGCTTGGATATTGGATGTAGATCACAATGAAACGACCAGTCATCGCGATGATTTTTGCTTCGATTTTAGCGCTATATTTAACCGTTTTAAATGTGAAACATCCATTGATCGGCATGGATGTAGTCGCAAAGAGTGGCGCTGTGGTTGTTAACGATCTTTATGAGTTTGGCTGGGCAAAAAAACATGGGATTCATATTCATGATCAAGTGTTAAAAATAGATGGAAAGCCTCCGCTGTCCCACTTTACGGTTCAGAAATACAAAACGATTGAACAAGCAAAAGCAATCACTATTCAAAGAGGAAATCAAATCCAAACTTTGGTGATTGACTATCTAGCGCATGGAACGGAACAGTGGTTGTATTATATTCTTTTGCCGACGGGTTTTTTTCTATTCGCTGTTCGTTTAAGCGTTTTTTTGCTTCGTTCGCGACCAAATAATAACTCGGCGATCGTGCTGATTTACTTGTTGTTATCGGCAGGGCTTTGTTATATCAGTGCCAGCTTATCAGCAAAGCATGCGCCTTTTGGAAGGCAAATATTCAGCGGTGCATTTTTCATGCTGCCTCCGCTATTTTTGCATTTTGTTTACAACTATTTTGAAAACGAAAAGAAAGTATGGTTTGCGAAAAAAATCGTCTTTTCCCTTTATTGGTTTAACATTGTGATGTTTATTATTTCACTGATGTCTATACTGTTTCGTTCGATAAGTGAAGTGGAAGTGTTATTGACGGCATTTTTTATCAATACGGTTACCATTCTCGCTTTGTTAGGAAAAGGGTTCGTTGATCTAAAAAAAGATGAACAGCAACATACGATAAAAGGATTGTTATTGGCAATTAGTTTATCGACGATCCCGTTTCTTTTCTTTTATAGCCTTCCTATGCTAGTAATGAAAAAATGGATATTGCCAGCGGAATTAACGGTTATCTTTCTTTTCGCCTTACCGACTGTTTTCTTTTATTTAATGGCAACAGATCAACTGTTTCAACTGCCATTTTCCATCGAGCGGTTGAAGTATCTCGGTTTGTTCGCATTATTCCCATCTTTTTTTATAATGATTGTGTACAATCAATGGATCCATCGCTCTAGCAAATGGGCTGAACTTTTTGTTTTATTTTCTATCATTTACATCATCGTCCTTGCTGCTTTTTACATAAAAGAATGGTTAGACCGCAAATGGCGAGCAAAATTACGGATGCAAAAACATTTTTATGAAGAGAGTTTGTATCGCATAAGTGAACAACTGAAAAAACAGCGTACAGTAGAAGGAGCCATGTATTGTTTGGAAAAGGAATTGCAAGAAATTTTGGACGTGGAAAAAATAAAGGTGATTCAGTCCATAAACGAACCGCTTTCTTTTGAGTACAATGAAGCACATTGGGCGAATATCGTCAAAAAAATAAATGGTGCCCCACTTTCGATCGGTCGCGTAATGGAACATCGCTCCTTATTTGTCATGTTTATCGGTTCATTTCGTCAAACACCTTTATGGCTAGTAGGGAAAAAGAAACATCCTCTTTCATTTCGCACCGAGCAAAAAGATTGGCTATCTACCATTGTTTATTATACGAGCATGACGATCGAAAACATGTTAAAAGTGGAGGATCTATTGAAAGAGTTAGATCGATTAAAAGAGAAAGAACATTCGATTTCGTTTACTCGGTTGATGTTCCAATGGTCAGAAAGGGAAAGAAAAAAACTGGCGATCGATTTGCACGATACATTGCTTCAAGATTTAATTTTGTTAAGAAGAAAAGTGGAAAACTTGCTTGTTCAACCTCTGTACGTAGAAGATATACAAAAACAGCTAAACGATATCGACGAGGAGCTCCTCAATGTTATTGATGTAACAAGAGAAATATGCCATGAATTAAGACCGCCGTTTTTGAGTCAGATGGGACTAAAACAAGCAATCTCGCAGCTTATTGACCGATTTCATTTACGTACGAATATAAAAGTAAAGTGGAATGTTCACATACAAGCTAAATTAGGAGAAGAACAGGAACTGGCGATGTATCGGATCATACAAGAATTGTTAAACAACGCCGTAAAACATTCTCAAGCATCAACGATCCACCTCGTATTGGATGCACAAGATGAGGCTGTTCAACTTCGTTATGTGGACGATGGAGTAGGAATAGAGATGGAAAAATCAAATGATCATCATGGTAATTTAGGATTATTTGGAATAAAAGAGCGTGTGCAAGGATTAGGTGGAACATGCAAAATCGCGTCATCGCATGGATCTGGATTAGAGATAACGGTAACCATTCCATTATAAACGTACGGAAAGGAGAAATTGACGGAATGATTCACATTTTAATCGTCGACGATCATCTCCTTGTTTGCGAAGGTACGAGAAATGTGCTTGAACGTGAAGGAGATTTTCAAGTAGACATTACGACATCTGCGAGCGAAGCAGAACAAATGATCGAGCAACGTGCGTATGATATATGTTTACTTGACTGGTGTATGTCGGATATGAGCGGTATCGAATTGAGTAAACGAATTCTCGAAAAACAGCCAACTGCGAAAATTGTCATCTATACCGGATATGATATTGTTCCTTTTTTAAATTATTTCATTGAATCAGGCATTACAGGCTTTGTCAGTAAAACCGCATCAAGCGAGCAATTGGTGACAGCGATTCGCTGTGCGCTACGAGATGAGGCGGTCATTCCTGTACATGTTCTGCGTCAGCTGTGCCGTTGTGGAGCAAAAGAAAATATGGATGAAAACGGACAACTGGCTGTGCTGAGTTCTCTCGAGCAAGAACTATTAATGGAAGTTGCTAACGGCTTATGTAATAAAGATATTGCAGAAAAACATCACACGAGCCAACGAACGATAGAAAGACATTTATCGCGCATCTTCACAAAGCTGCACGTATCTTCACGAATAGAAGCAGTGGAAAAAGCAAAACAATTAGGGCTCATTCCAGAGCATCATATGTTGTGAATGCCTTCACCGGATCGGTGAGGGCATTTTCTTTTTGAAGTCCGCCATTTCGTGTCGGTATCCGACAAAAAAATGGCGGGGTTCGACACCATGTTGGCGGTGAAAAAGAAAGAGAGAAGGGATATAATGGAGATGAAAGGAGGGTATTATGAATAAAATTCTTTTACACCTAGAAGGGGTAGCTATCCTATTGTTAAGTCTTTATTTTTACTCTTATAATCAATTTAGTTGGCTTTTGTTTTTCGTTTTGTTATTAGCTCCAGATATATCAATGATAGGTTATTTATTCAATAATAAGGTTGGTGCAGTGCTTTATAATTTATTTCATACATATAGTTTACCAATTGGAGTTGTTATCTTAGGAGTATTGTTATCAAACGAAGTTGTTTTAGAGATAGGTTTAATATGGTCTGCCCATATCGGAATGGATAGGATGATTGGTTATGGATTAAAGTATCCAACACATTTTAAAGACACGCATTTAAATCGTGTTTAAATAAACTACTGTAGTTAAGTATTTTTATAACAATAATTACCAATTGAAAAAGGAACAAACAGGGCACCCCTTATGCAACGTGGATCTGTTTTTTCACGGTATCAAGGGGAATATTTTGTTTCGCTGCGCTGTAAATGAACTCCACGAGGCAATGTCCTTTTCGCTTGCGGTGCTGCTTGTGTATTTTGTCGTGTTCAATGCGGTGACATGGTGGATGTTCCAAAAACGCGACGTCGCGGCTTAAACGATAAAAAGAAAAAGGCTGCCCAATTCGCTTGTTATGCGGTTACTGGCTGCCTTTTTATTGAAAAAATAATCGCTTCGCTTCGAGAGAAAAATCCGTAAATAGGAAAGATGTAATCGTGTCATTTTCTCCAAATGCTTCTCTTTTTTTAAAAAAACCATCCTCTAATCCAAATACTTCAACTGTTCTATACAAAGGATCAACAATCCAATACTCTTGCACATGAAACTGTTCGTATAGCTTAAATTTTTCGTTTCGATCTTTTAACGCTGTAGACGGAGAAAGAACCTCGACGATAAGTGTTGGTGCGCCTAAACAACCGTTTGTTGTTAAGCTGTTTTTGTTGCAAATAACAGAAATATCTGGTTGTACGACATGTTTTGCATGCATGTAGTCATCGCTGTCAGAGAGACGAACATCAAACGGAGCAATGGCAACGTAGCAATCTTTATTTTGGAAGTACGAACGAAACGCAAACGATAGTTCCATGACAGCAAATTGATGCTCCCATGTTGGAGAAGGGCTCATGTTGTAAGCCTTTCCGTTAATGAGCTCCCAACGCCCGTCCCATTGAATATAATCGGTATACGTATACAGTTTGGATGATTCTGGCTTCATCGCGTATCCCTCACTTTTTTCACCATTATATCACACCTCACTTCATCATTGACCATTCCGTGTTTTATCGTTATATTACTAAATAGTTAAACAATTGAACTATTTCGATAGGAGGCATTGACCGATGGAGCGAAGCATACAACAATTTATTGAGCGTTATTTATCCGTTTCGTTTCTCGTAAATAAGCGAGGGGCTGCACTAATGAAATGTGAATTAGACGATGTGACGCACGATCAATATTATGTATTGCGCTACATATATAAACGAGGGATGTGTACATCGACGGAATTAGCGGACGTGTTTGCGGTGAATAAAAGCGCGATTACTGCGATGACGAATCGCCTCGTTGAAAAAGGAATGATTGAACGAGGAAAAGATGGAGACGATCGTCGCGTCATTTCTCTTACACTGACAGAAAAAGGAAAGATATGGCTTATTGAAACAGAACAAAAAGTGTACGAACTTGTTCAGACGATGATGACGAAGCTTTCGTATGAGGAAATTGAGCAGTTTATTCAAACGTATGAAAAGTTAGCAATTATTTTGCAAGAAATGGAGGAAAACAAATGAAAGCGATCGTTCGTGGGAGATGGGTCGTTTTGCTCGCTTGGATGATAGTAGCTGTCGTGCTTGCGATGACCGCTCCGAATATGGGGCAACTTGTGCGTGAAAAAGGGCAAATTACGGTTCCAGACGGCTATTCATCTTCGCTCGCAAGCGAACTGCTAAAAGAAGTGCAAAAGCAAGAAAAGAAAGAAGAAGAAATGAGCGCTGTCCTCGTTTTCCATCGGAAAGAAAGATTACAAGAAAAAGATTGGAAAGAAATCGAGAAAGCGATTGAACAGCTGCAAGCGAACAAAAAGGCGATCGGAGTGACGCAAGTTGTGTCGCCGTTCGATAATGATCAATTGAAAGAAAAGCTCGTTGCAAAAGACGGGACGACTGTCCTTGTCTCGCTCCAATTAGAACGAAATGGGCGGACAGCAAAAGAAATGAGCAAAGCGCTTTATGATGCAATCAAACATATTCAAGTGCCGCACTATTATACGAGCAACTGGATGATTGACGAAGATGTCGTACAAAGTTCACAAGAAGGATTGAAAAAAACAGAAGGCATTACGGTCGTGTTTATTTTAATTGTTTTATTTCTTGTATTTCGTTCGCTCGTTGCTCCGTTTGTGCCGTTGCTGACGGTTGGATTGACGTATATCGTATCGCAATCTGTTGTTGCTTTTCTTGTCGATCGAGTGGACTTTCCGCTTTCTACGTTTACGCAAACATTTTTAGTTGCCGTTTTGTTCGGGATTGGAACGGATTATTGTATTTTATTGTTAAGCCGCTTTAAAGAAGAATTAGCGAAACGAGAAGACCGAACAGAAGCGATTATCGCCACGTATAAGACGGCTGGAAAGACGGTTATTTTCAGCGGACTGGCGGTCATGATCGGCTTTGCATCAATTGGGCTGTCAACATTTAAACTGTATCAGTCCGCATCAGCTGTAGCAGTCGGTGTCGTCGTATTGCTTGTTGCCCTTATTACGCTTGTACCATTTTTTATGGCTACACTTGGTGAAAAACTTTTTTGGCCGATGAAAGGGGCGCTTGAACATAAGCCGAGCAAATTATGGGATATCGCAGGTCGTTTTTCTTTCGCTCGTCCACTATGGGCGCTTGCGATCGTGGCAGTTATGACATTGCCGATTTTATTGACGTATGACGGCAAGCTTTCTTTTAATTCGATGGCGGAAATCGGGGATCGTTACGCGTCTGTTAAAGCATTTAACATCATTTCAGCCCACTTTAGTGAAGGGGAAGCGATGCCGACGAAAATCGTCATGAAAAATGATGAAGCGATGGATGATGAACAATATTACTACTTAATTGAAAAAATTAGTCGCGAAGTGGCAAATATTGATGGTGTGGAAGCTGTTCGTTCAGTAACTCGCCCGCTTGGAGAGCCAATTGATCAATTGTTTGTGACAAAGCAAGCGGAACAGTTAAAAGATGGACTTGGAAAAGGAGCGGACGGCATCGGGCAAATTCGTTCTGGTTTAAGTGAAGCGAGCGGCGAAATGGCGAAGTCAGCTCCGAAGCTAGAGCAAGCGACCGGAGGTATTCGCGAACTTGTTAACGGGACGATGAAGCTAAAAACAGGAGTGGGCGACTTGCAGCAAGCATTGAAGCAGCTCGAAGATGGGGTGCGAAGCGGAGCGATCGGAGCTGCTGATCTTGAAAAAGGGTTACAGACGATACAAGCGAATATGAAAAAAGTGCATGATGGGGCAAACGAGTTGCGAAAAGGATATGAACAAGCAACTGGTGGACTACGTCAGTTGAGCGAACAATACGAACAAATCGAAGGGGGATTGCGCACTATTTCCCAACAGCTGCCGCTTCTTTCTCAGTCGCTCAATCGCATTGAAGACCGTCATGCCGGTTTGCGCGAAGATGCCGAATATGCGAGCGTGAAGCAAGCGATTGAACAAATGGGGACACAAATGAACGCATTATCTAGTGCGCTCGTTCAAGTGAACGACGCTCTGCAACGTATTCAACGCGGCTTACAGCAAGCAAACGAATCGTTTGCGACAGTAGCGAATGGACAGCGGGCGCTTATTACGGGAATGGATCAATTGATCGATGGACTTGGAAAACTTCGTCACGGATTAGAGCAAGCAGCGGATGGTCAAGGTCAAATCGTGCAACGATTGCCAGAAGTGACAAATGGATTAGCGAAGGTGAACGAGGGTCAACAGCAGCTATTAGCTGGCTTTTCGCAACTGAACAACCAAATGGATCAACTTATTTCGGGATTAAACCAAAGTGTCGATGGTTTACAACAAGTAGAAAATGGATTACAGTCGGCGAAACAGTACGTTTCAGAACTAGCGAACGCACCAGATGAAGAAATGGCGGGATGGTATATGCCGCCACAATTGTTGACGAGCAAGGAATTTGCCCAAGCGAAGGAAGAATATATGTCGAAAGATGGAAAAGTTATAACGTTTGATGTTGTTTTTTCATCCAATCCGTATGAAACGACGACGATGGAAAAAATCGCACAAGTGAAGGAAGCGATCGCTCGGGCGGTGAACGGTACGAAGCTTGAGCATGCGAAAGTGGGCGTTGGTGGCGTGACGAGCATTTATTCCGATTTGCGCGACATTTCTGCCGCTGATTATGCCCGAACATCTGTATTTATGCTTGCGGGCATTGCTGTCATTTTAATCATTCTTCTTCGCTCGTTTATTATGCCAGTATATTTAATGTTATCCCTAATTTTAACATATTATACATCGATGGCGTTTACTGAACTTGTGTTTGTCGATGTGCTCGGATACGAAGGGATAAACTGGGCTGTTCCGTTTTTCGCATTCGTCATTTTAATGGCGCTCGGTATTGACTACAGCATTTTCTTAATGGACCGCTTTAACGAATACCGTGACAAAACGGTGCAAGAAGCGATGCTTGAAGCGATGCGCCATATGGGAACGGTCATTATTTCTGCCGCTGTCATTTTAGGAGGAACGTTTGCGGCGATGTATCCGTCCGGGGTTTTGTCGCTATTACAAATTGCAACGATTGTTTTAACAGGGTTATTTTTATACGCCCTTGTCGTTTTGCCGTTATTTATTCCAATAATGGCGAAAACGTTTGGGCGGGCCAACTGGTGGCCATTTATAAAATAAGAGCGGGATCATGCCCGCTCTTTTGTGATATAATGTGAAAAATAGTTGTTGGAGTGAAACGAAGTGAGAAAAATGAATATGTCTGAACTAAACGATTGGATTTTTTCACGCAAAGGAAGCGTCGAGCGAGAAATATTAGCAGCCGGAAGAAAACAACGTGTGCGTTTGCGCCCACGCGACAAAGAAGAAATGCGTATATTAGATGAACTATGCATAAAACGATGGAAAAAAGCTGAACAAGAAGGAAAAATTCGATATTTGAACGAACGAGTGTGGTATTATGAATTCGATTAAAGAGGCGAAAGAAAAGCTACAATTCCTTCGAACGAAAACATCTTTTGAAAAAATGGTTCAAGTTACAGCCATTTTAACTAAGCTGTTAGAGCCGTATCGCATACGCCCGATTATTGTTGGGGGGCTTGCTGTGGAAATATATACGCGCGGCGATTATACGACCGTAGACATTGACTTAATTGTTAGTGATCGTGAAAAAGCAGGGCAATTGCTCACTCAACTTGGTTTTGTTCCGTCGGGGAGACACTGGTATCATGATGAATTGTTTGTTAGTGTTGAAATTCCAAATGATATGTTGGAAGATGCTGATGATGATAAAGTAATTGAGTTGATGTTAGAAGATGGTTTGTCTGTTTATGTCATTGGAATTGAAGATATTATACTAGACCGTTTGCGAGCTTGCGTACATTGGAAATCAAGCTCCGATTGTGAATGGGCAAGAAGGATGTTTCTTCTTCATAAAGAGCGATTGCATTTCACATATATGGAACATGTAGCTGAAAAAGACGGAACGATCAAACAATTAAAGGAATGGCTATAAATAAGAGCGGGATCATGCCGCTCTTATTTTCGTATATCTTTTCATATATCTGCAAATCGTGGTAAGATAAAAGGTAGAATTTTGCCGAAACGGGAGATCGGCTGAATGGGGGAAACGGTTTGAAGGATCAGCATAAAACACGTATCACAGTAGACATATACGGACAGCAATACTCGATTGTTGGAACAGAAAGTTCTAGTCACATTCGGCTCGTTGCTTCCATCGTTGATGATAAAATGCGTGAAATTAGCGCAAAAAATCCAACGCTTGATACGAGCAAGCTTGCTGTACTAACGGCTGTGAATATCGTTCATGAATATATTAAACTAAAAGATGAATACGAACGTCTTTTGCGAAAAATGAATAAAGAAAAGGATGATGACAGCGATGATTGATTTGCTCATTTGCTTCATCCTTCTTATGGGGCTAATGATCGGGTTGAAACGAGGATTTATTTTGCAATTCATTCATATGACAGGCTTTTTGATTGCGTTTATCGTTGCATATAAATATTATGCCGAACTAGCTCCAAGGCTGAAGTTATGGGTGCCATATCCAAGCTTTGGAGATGGTGAAACGATGAAATTGCTCATTGAAAGCACTAACTTAGATGAAGCATACTATCGTGCGATTGCGTTCGCGATGCTGTTTTTTGTGACGAAAATAGTGATGCAAATTATCGGTTCCATGCTAGATTTTGTTGCTCAGCTGCCGCTTTTAAAAAGCGTAAACCGTTGGGCTGGCGGAGCACTTGGGTTTGTTGAAGTATATTTGCTTGTATTCGTGCTTTTATATGTCAGTGCGCTCGTCCCTGTTTCTACGATTCAACAACCGCTTCGCGACTCATTCATCGCAAGTTTAATCGTCAAACATACACCGATTTTATCGGATTTTGTAAAGCAGATGCTCGTGCAATATATGGCGTAAAACTTCTCCATTTGCGAGAAGTTTTTTCGTCAAAAGGAAGGGGATCAAATGGAAAAAAGCAAAAAAGAAGCGATTCGTTTGCTTGAAACAATCGCTTTATATATGGAAATTAAAGGGGAAAACCCGTTTAAAGTGTCAGCTTTTCGTAAAGCAGCTTCAGCGCTAGAACGTGATGAACGTGCTTTGACCGACATTGATGATTTTACGTCCATTGCTGGTATCGGGAAAGGAACGGCTGCTGTGTTGCAACAATGGTTACAAACGGGTACGTCCGATGTGCTTGAACAGTTAAAAAAAGAAATTCCAGCAGGGCTATTTCCGCTTTTAAAATTGCCGGGATTGGGCGGCAAAAAAATTGCCAAACTGTATCATGAGCTAGGCGTGACCGATATAGAAGCGTTAAAAGAAGCTTGTTTAGCCCAACGTGTGCGGCAATTAAGCGGTTTTGGTGCAAAAACAGAAGAAAACATTTTAGCGGCGCTCGCTCATATGGACGCACGCCCTGAACGTTTACCGATTGCCTTTATGCTTGAAGTCGCCTCCGATATCGAACGACAGCTCGAGAACATGAATGGCATTGTCCGCTTTTCAAGGGCAGGGAGCTTGCGGCGTGTATGCGAGACGATAAAAGATTTAGATTTTATTATCGCCACGACAGATGATGCCCTCGTTCGCAAGCAGTTATTGCAGCTAGAACGCATTCATGACGTTGTCGCTAACGGTGAAACGAAAGTATCGCTACAACTGCAATACGATTATATTGTCAACGTTGATTTTCGCCTCGTTTCGCCCCAACATTTTGCGACGACACTTCATTATTTTACTGGTTCGAAAGATCATAACGTTCGCATGCGCCAGTTAGCGAAGGAGCGGGGGAGAAAAATTAGCGAGTATGGCGTAGAAAACGTGCAAACAGGTGAAGTGAAAACGTTTGAAACGGAAGAACAATTTTTTGCTTACTTTCATTTGCCGTTTATTCCGCCAGAAATGCGGGAAAGCGGAAAAGAAGTCGATGCGTACGACGGAACACCGCTCATTTCCTTATCCGATATACGTGGAGACTTGCATGTGCACACGACGTGGAGCGATGGGGCGTTTTCGATTCAACAAATGGCGGAAGCATGCCGCAAAAAAGGATACCGCTATATGGCAGTTACGGATCATTCGCAATTTTTGAAAGTCGCGAATGGGTTGACTGTTGAACGACTTAAGCGACAGCAAGAAGAAATTGCTCGATTGAACGAAACATATGATGACTTTGTTATTTTATCTGGTATTGAAATGGATATTTTGCCAGACGGTACGTTAGATTTTTCAAATGATGTACTACAAACTGTAGACTTTGTTATCGCATCGATTCATTCTGCTTTTTCACAGCCGCAAGAAACGATTATGAAGCGATTAAAAGAGGCGCTTTTGAATCCGTATGTGCACATGATTGCTCATCCAACTGGGAGGTTAATTGGTGAACGTAGCGGATACGATGTAAACATAGACGAATTGCTTCAACTTGCGAAAGAAACAAATACGGTGCTAGAACTGAATGCGAATCCACACCGTCTCGATTTAACGTATGCCTATTTACAAAAGGCTCAACAGCTTGGTGTGAAAATCGCCATTAATACGGATGCGCACAACGTTCGTATGCTCGATGATATGAAGCTCGGGGTTGCATTTGCGCGCAAAGGTTGGATTCGAAAAGAAACAGTTATTAATACGTGGGATATTGAACAGTTGAAGTCTTTTTTGCGAAAATGAACAGCTGGAGGGTTGACAGTGCATTTAAAAACGTTACACATTGTTGAGTTTGATAAAGTGAAAGCACAGCTTGCTTCACATGTATCATCTTCGTTAGGAAAAGAGAAAGTCGAAGCGCTTAAGCCATCATCATGCTTTGAAGAAGTAGTGCGTTGGCAAGAAGAAACGGACGAAGCGGCGACCGTTCTCCGTTTACGTGGCCACGTGCCGCTCGGCGGCATATTTGATGTGCGGCCACAAACGAAGCGCGCACGTATCGGAGGGGTGTTAAGCCCACATGAATTACTTGATGTTGCAAGCACGATGCGAGCGGCGAGACAATTAAAAAAATTTGTAGAAGGAACAGAGGCAGAACTTACGTATATGATGGCATATGCCGAGCAAATCGTTCCGCTCATTGAGCTTGAGCAACATATATACCGCTGTATTGATGAAGGTGGGGAAATACTTGACGGGGCGAGCGACCGCCTGCGTTCATTGCGCCAACAGTTGCGTGCGATTGAAGGAAGGGTGCGCGATAAACTAGAGAGCATTATTCGCTCATCATCTGCGCAAAAAACATTATCGGATGCGATTATCACTATTCGCAATGATCGCTACGTCATTCCAGTAAAGCAAGAATATCGCCATACGTACGGCGGCATTGTACATGATCAATCGTCATCTGGGGCCACATTGTTTATCGAACCGCAGTCGGTTGTCGAATTAAACAACGAGCTCCAACAATTGCGCATGAAAGAAAAACAAGAAGTGGAGCGAATTTTAAGTGAATTGTCAGCTTTTGTTGGCGAGTTAGCGACAACAATTATGGAAAACGTTGAAGTGCTTGCGCAGCTTGACTTTTTGTTTGCGAAAGCAAAATATGCAAAGGCGATCAAAGCAACAAAACCGACGATGAACGAGCGCGGATATATTCGTCTCATCCAAGCTCGCCATCCGCTCATTTCGCCTGATCAAGTTGTCCCAAATGATATTGAACTAGGAAGCGATTACACGACGATGGTCATTACAGGACCGAATACAGGGGGAAAAACGGTCACTTTAAAAACGATCGGCTTATTTACGATTATGGCGCAAGCAGGGCTACACGTTCCAGCGCTAGACGGATCACAATTGGCTGTATTCCGTTCCGTATATGCTGACATTGGAGACGAACAGTCGATTGAACAAAGTTTAAGTACGTTTTCGTCACATATGGTCAATATCGTCGACATTTTAAAACAAGTGGATGAGCATAGCCTCGTTTTGTTTGACGAGCTTGGAGCAGGAACAGATCCGCAAGAAGGTGCTGCGTTAGCGATTGCCATTTTAGACGAAGTGCACAACTTAGGCGCGCGCGTCGTAGCGACAACGCACTATCCAGAATTAAAAGCATACGGTTACAATCGCCGAGGTGTGATGAATGCAAGTGTCGAATTTGACATCGAAACGTTAAGTCCAACGTATAAACTATTGATCGGCATTCCAGGACGAAGCAATGCGCTCGACATTTCTCGTCGCCTCGGATTAGACGAGCATATTATTGCGCGTGCCCGTACGTACATTAGCGCCGAAAGCAATGAAGTTGAAAATATGATTGCTTCCCTAGAACAGAGCAAGAAGCGGGCTGAGGAAGAATGGGAGAAGGCTGAGCGGCTCCGCCACGAAGCAGAGCAATTGAGAAATGAACTAGAAAGGCAGTGGAACGAGCTGAATGAACAGCGCGATCGCTTGTTGGAAAAAGCGAAAGAGCAAGCTGAAGAAATTGTAAAAAAAGCGATGAAAACAGCGGACGAAGTCATTCAACATTTGCGCGATATGCAAAAACAGCAAGCGGCTGTCTTAAAAGAACACGAACTTATTCATGCACGTAAAAAGTTAGAAGAAGCGATTCCACAACTGAACACAAAAAAGAAAAAAACCGTGCAAAAACTTAACCATCCTTTACATCCGGGTGATGAAGTGAAAGTCATTCATCTGAATCAAAAAGGGCAGCTTATTGAAAAAGTATCGGATAAAGAATGGATCGTCCAAATCGGCATTTTAAAAATGAAAGTGCACGAAGAGAACTTGCAGTACGTAAGCAGTCCAACGCCGATCGAAACGAAGCCGATAGCGACGATTAAAGGAAGGGATCACTACGTTCCGCTGGAGTTGGATTTGCGAGGTGAGCGATATGAAGATGCGTTACTTCGTGTCGAAAAGTATATTGATGATGCGGTCCTTGCTGGGTATCCACGCGTCTCTATTATTCACGGAAAGGGAACAGGCGCGCTTCGGAAAGGGGTACAACAATATTTACAAAACCATCGCTCAGTAAAAAGCATTCGTTTTGGTGAGGCGACTGAAGGGGGAACAGGCGTCACCATCGTCGAATTAAAATAACAGGAGGAACTATGGGCGCTTTTTGGGAAAATGAAATGATTCATATTGCCGCTAATTTTAGCGTTGTTATTTTATGTTTAGTTTTATTTTTAGCTATTTTTGAACTTGTGGCGAAATATAAAAATTGGGAAGAAATCAAAAAAGGAAATATGGCAGTAGCGATGGCAACCGGGGGGAAAATATTTGGTATTGCAAATATTTTCCGTTACGCGATTGACCATCACGATTCGCTTTTAACGATGATCGGATGGGGAGTTTACGGCTTCGTCTTACTGCTCATTGGCTATTTTATTTACGAGTTTTTAACTCCGAAATTTAATGTTGATGAGGAGATTGCTAACGATAATCGAGCGGTAGGATTTATTTCTATGATCATCTCGATCGGTTTATCGTTTGTAATCGGGGCAAGTATACGTTGAGAGGAGAAAAAAATGGAAAAATTAGCGAAAGTATTGTTCGTATTGTGCGGTGTATTTTTGCTTGTTGGTGTCATATACTTGATGTTTTTCGCATAAAAGGGTGTCAAAAGGCATCCTTTCTTTATTTTTTATACAAAAATTTCTGAAAATATTATAAAATATAAATAATCTTATAACAAAGGGGGAAACGATATGGAGAAGCCATGGCTAGCGTTATATCCTCAACAAGTTCCTCATTCCATTGATTATCCGCGCAAGCCGTTGCAACAATTTTTGAGGGAAGCGGTGGAACAGTTTCCGCACAAAACAGCTATTCACTTTTTGGGGAAGGAGCTGACATATAAAGAAATATATGAGCAAGCGATCAAGCTAGCCTCATATTTGCAACAGCTCGGGTTACAAAAAGGGGATCGTGTATCCATTATGTTGCCGAATTGTCCGCAAGCTGTCATCAGTTACTACGCTATTTTGTTTGCTGGTGGCATCGTTGTTCAAACGAACCCGTTATATACGGAGCGAGAGTTGGAATATCAGTTAAATGACAGTGGTGCAAAAATCATTATTGCTCTCGATTTGCTCTATCCGCGCATCATGAAGGTGAAAGCGCATACAAAAATTGAGCATATGATCATAACGAGCATAAAGGATTACTTACCTTTTCCAAAAAATGTATTGTATCCGCTCGTTCAAAAGAAGCAAACAGGGATGAGTGTACGCGTCAAACATGAGGGAGATTGCCACTTATTCACAAAAGCCTTATCGCTTGCGAGTGGGAAAGTGAAAGAGACGGATGTGGATCCGATAGAAGACGTTGCGCTTCTTCAATATACAGGCGGAACAACTGGATTTCCGAAAGCCGCAATGTTGACACATCATAATTTAACAGCCAATACGCTCATGTGCACGAAATGGATGTATAAATGTGGACGCGGGAATGAATCGATTCTTGGTGTACTTCCGTTTTTCCACGTATACGGGATGACGGCTGTCATGAACTTATCCATTATGGAAGGATATAAAATGATTTTATTGCCGAAGTTTGATGTCGAAACGACGTTAAAAACAATTGAAAAACAACGACCAACGCTATTTCCAGGCGCTCCAACGATTTATATTGCGCTGCTCAACCACCCGAATTTAAAAAAATATGATTTATCGTCAATTAAAGTATGTATTAGCGGTTCAGCTCCGCTTCCAGTTGAAGTGCAAGAACAATTTGAAACAGTAACAGGTGGGAAGATTATTGAAGGTTACGGCTTAACCGAAGCATCCCCTGTGACGCATTCCAACTTTATTTGGGACGGAAAACGAATCAAAGGAAGTATCGGTGTGCCTTGGCCAGACACAGAGGCGATGATCGTCTCGTTAGAAACGGGAGAGAAAGCAAACATAAATGAAATTGGTGAAATCGTTGTACGTGGTCCACAAGTAATGAAAGGATATTGGAACCGACCAGAAGAAACAGCAGCGACACTTCGTGACGGTTGGTTGTATACGGGCGATTTAGGGTATATGAATGAAGAAGGTTATTTCTTTGTCGTCGACCGAAAAAAAGATATGATTATCGCAAGCGGTTATAACGTATATCCACGCGAAGTAGAAGAAGTGTTGTATGAGCATCCGAAAGTGCAAGAAGCAGTCGTCATTGGTGTACCAGATGTTTATCGTGGTGAGACGGTGAAAGCGTTTATTGTGCTTAAAGAAGGAGAACAGTGTACAGAAGAAGAACTTGACCAATTTATGAGAAGTAAATTAGCTGCTTATAAAGTGCCGCGCATTTATGAATTTAGAAAAGAATTGCCAAAAACAGCAGTTGGTAAAATATTGCGCCGTGCGCTTGTGGAAGAAGAAAAAGAAAAACAAAAATGAGCGGCGATTGTTTTTTTCTTGACATGCTTTTTGCCTCTCTTTAAAATAAAAATATGAATGATTATTCATTCATATTTTTGAAAGGGAGAATGCAAAGTTGAAACGTGACAAACCAAAGTTTAAGCAAATTATTGATGCAGCTGTGATTGTCATTGCTGAAAACGGCTACCATCAAGCGCAAGTATCGAAAATCGCAAAGCAAGCAGGTGTAGCTGATGGTACAATTTACTTGTATTTTAAAAATAAAGAAGATATTTTAATCTCATTGTTCCAAGAAAAAATGGGCTACTTTATTGAAAAAATTAAAGAAGAAATAGAAGGAATTTCGAGCCCATCGGAGAAGTTGTTCTTGTTGATTCAAAAGCATTTCGAAATGCTAGCGGCAGATCCACATTTAGCGATCGTTACCCAATTGGAGCTTCGCCAATCGAATAAATCGTTACGTCTGAAAATTAATGAAATTTTGAAACGATACTTAAAAGTTGTCGATCGCATTGTGCAAGAAGGAATTGACAAAGGGGAATTTCGTTCAGATTTAGATGTACGTCTCGCTCGTCAAATGATTTTTGGAACGATTGACGAAATGGTGACAACATGGGTAATGAATGAGCAAAAATATGATCTCGTTGCATTAGCGAAACCGGTTCATCAATTGTTAACGAAAGGTTGTTGTGTGTAAACACGACAACCTTCCGATATACACGAAGGAGGGGGAACATGTTTTCCGTTCAACAAGAGGGGTATGTGGCGATTTTAGCACTTCACCGTCCACCAGCAAACGCTTTAGCATCTTCTGTTTTGAAAGAGCTTTCAGAACGACTTGATGCCTTTAAGGAAGATGATCAAGTACGTGTCATTATTCTTCATGGGGAAGGAAGATTTTTTTCCGCTGGCGCCGATATTAAAGAATTTACAGCGATTGAAACGAGCGAACAAGCAGCGGAACTTGCTCGTGCCGGTCAACAAATAATGGAAAAAGTTGAACAGTTTCCGAAACCAATTATTGCAGCGATTCACGGTGCTGCACTTGGCGGAGGGCTCGAGTTAGCTATGAGTTGCCATCTGCGCATCGTAGCAGAAAACGCCAAACTTGGCTTACCAGAATTGCAGCTCGGCATCATTCCGGGATTTGCAGGAACACAACGCTTATTGCGTCATGTCGGTATGGCAAAAGCGCTAGAAATGATGTGGACAAGCGAACCGATCACAGGTACAGAAGCTGTTCAATGGGGACTAGCAAACAAAGCCGTACCAGAAGAACAGTTGCTTGATACAGCGAAGCAACTTGCACAAAAAATTGCTCAAAAGAGCCCGATTTCTGTTCAAGCGGTGTTGCAACTTGTGAATGAAGCTCGCACAAAAACGTTCCATGAATGTGTTGAAAAAGAGGCGCAACTGTTTGGACAAGTGTTTGTGACTGATGATGCAAAAGAAGGTATTGCGGCATTTATTGAGAAACGAACACCTCAGTTCCGAGGAAAATAAAAGGAGGAGAGACGTATGAATATTTTCGTATTAATGAAACGTACATTTGATACGGAAGAAAAAATTGTCATTCAAAACGGAAAAGTAAATGAAGAAGGAGCGGAGTTTATTATTAATCCGTACGATGAATATGCGATTGAAGAAGCAATTCAAGTACGTGATCAACATGGTGGGGAAGTAACAGTTGTCACAATTGGCAACGAAGATGCGGAAAAAGAGCTTCGTACTGCGCTTGCGATGGGAGCAGATAAGGCAGTGCTCATCAACATTGAAGATGACGTAGAGCATCGCGATCAATATACAACAGCAAAAGTGCTTGCGGAATATTTAAAAGATAAAGAAGCTGATTTAATTTTAGCTGGAAATGTAGCGATTGACGGCGGGTCTGGACAAGTTGGACCACGCGTTGCTGAATTGCTAGGTATTCCTTATGTCACGACAATTACGAAGTTAGAAATTGACGGAACAAACGTGAAAGTTGTGCGCGATGTTGAAGGTGACGAGGAAGTTATTGAAACATCTTTACCATTATTAGTAACAGCACAACAAGGGTTAAATGAGCCGCGTTATCCGTCATTGCCGGGCATTATGAAGGCGAAAAAGAAGCCGCTTGAAGAGTTAGAGCTCGATGATTTAGATTTGGAAGAAGACGATGTAGAGGCGAAGACGAAAACGATTGAAATCTTTTTACCACCGAAAAAAGAAGCGGGAAAAATTTTGCAAGGAGATATTGCCGATCAAGTAAAAGAACTCGTTTCACTTCTTCATACAGAAGCAAAAGTCATTTAATAGGGGGATGGGGAGCATGGCAAGAAAAGTATTAACATTAGCAGAAGTGCGTGACGGTGCGTTGCGTAACGTATCATTTGAAGCAATTTCCGCTGCAAAAACGATCGCTGAAGGCGGGGAAGTTGTCGCTGTCGTTGTCGGAGCGAGCGTTCGCTCATTAGCTCCTGAGCTGATTGCTTACGGTGCGGATCGAGTGATTGTTGTTGAACACGAAAAATTGGCGACGTATACGCCAGACGGTTATGCCCAAGCATTGCAAGCTGTTGTCGAGCAAGAGAAGCCAGAAGGAATTGTATTTGGACATACTGCACTCGGCAAAGATTTATCTCCGAAACTTGCGGCTAAATGGCAGTCTGGTCTTGTGTCTGATGTTGTCGCTGTTGAAGCAACAGGTGGAAATATCGTCTTTACAAGACCGATTTATTCTGGTAAAGCGTTTGAAAAGAAAATCGTGACAGACGGTCTTATGTTTGTGACTGTTCGTCCGAACAATATCGCTCCACTTGAAAAAGATGAAAGTCGCACAGGTGCGGTTGTCGATGTGCAAGTAGACATTAAAGACTTACGCACAATCGTTCGTGATATTGTGAGAAAAACAGCGGAAGGCGTCGATTTATCTGAAGCGAAAGTGATCGTTGCCGGCGGTCGCGGCGTGAAAAGTGCCGAAGGATTTGAGCCGTTGAAAGAATTAGCGAACGTGCTTGGCGGTGCGGTTGGAGCATCACGTGGGGCTTGTGATGCAGGATATTGTGATTATTCGCTTCAAATTGGTCAAACAGGAAAAGTCGTTACGCCAGATTTATATATCGCATGCGGCATTTCAGGAGCTATTCAACATTTAGCAGGAATGTCGAACTCAAAAGTCATTGTAGCGATTAATAAAGACCCAGAAGCTAACATTTTTAAAGTGGCAGACTACGGAATTGTCGGTGATTTATTCGAAGTCGTTCCGCTTTTAATTGAAGAATTTAAAAAAATAAAAGTACATGCATAAGGCAGAGCATCATGCTTTGCCTTTTCTTTGCGGCATATTTTTTCGTGGGATGGAAATAGTAGAAGCGAAGCAAATCATTGGCGTGATGAATACGTTCAATGGTATACTATGTGCATGGCATTGAAATATGTGAGGAGGAATGAACAAATGGCAATTGTAAATGCAACAGACTCAACTTTTGTAAATGATGTAAAAGATGGTGTTGTGCTCGTGGACTTTTGGGCTCCATGGTGCGGACCTTGCAAAATGATTGCACCTGTATTAGAAGAAGTGGATCGTGAGCTCGGTGACAAAGTAAAAATTGTAAAAGTAAACGTTGATGATAACCCTGAAACTGCAGGAAAATATGGTGTGATGAGCATTCCAACACTGTTTGTCTTTAAAAACGGTGAAGTCGTTGATAAAACAGTCGGTTTCCAACCGAAAGAATCGCTTATCGGTCTTCTAAGCAAACATTTATAATTTATCGACCTCGGATCATATGCCGAGGTCTTTTTTTGTATATAATACAATTAATTGTAGAAAATATATAATTTTCTATAGAGTTTAGGTTAGAAATCGTTTATATAGTTTAAAAAAGATATATCTCATAACATGTATGAGTGACCTTGAAAAAATTCGTCAGTTTTTCGCCAAGTTGGAGAGAGGAGGAAAAACGTGAATGAGCGTTTAAAAGAAAAGTTAGCGATTTTACCTGATCAACCAGGATGTTATTTAATGAAAGATGTTCACGGAACGGTTATTTACGTCGGGAAGGCAAAAGTGTTGAAAAACCGTGTTCGCTCGTATTTTACCGGTACACATGACGGAAAAACGCTCCGTTTAGTGAACGAAATTGCTGATTTCGAATATATCGTGACGTCCTCCGATTTAGAGGCGCTCATTTTAGAAATGAATTTAATTAAAAAATACGATCCGAAATATAACGTCATGTTAAAAGATGACAAAAGCTACCCGTTTATTAAAATTACAGGGGAGAAACATCCGCGCCTCATCATTACGCGTACGGTGAAAAAAGATAAAGGGAAATATTTTGGGCCGTATCCGAACGCCCACGCGGCACACGAAACGAAAAAACTGCTCGATCGTTTATATCCGTTGCGAAAATGCGAAAAAATACCGAAAAAAGTTTGTTTATATTATCACATGGGGCAATGTTTAGGGCCATGTGAGTATGAAGTGTCAGACGAAGAAAATAAACGAATCGTCGAGCAGATCACTCGCTTTTTAAATGGCGGATATAAAGAAGTGAAAGAGCAATTGACGGAAAAGATGATGGAGGCAGCGGAACAGCTACAGTTTGAGCGAGCAAAAGAATACCGCGATCAAATTGCGTATATTGAATCGTTAATGGAAAAACAAAAAATGATTTTACACGATTTTGTTGACCGCGATATTTTTGGATATGCTTACGATAAAGGATGGATGTGTGTACAAGTATTTTTCGTGCGCCAAGGAAAGCTGATTGAGCGAAATGTTTCGATGTTTCCGTTATACCAAGAGGCTGAGGAAGAATTTTTAACGTTTTTAGGACAGTTTTACAGTAAAGATTATCATTTAAAACCGCGTGAAGTTGTGTTGCCGCGGGAAATTGATGGCGAGATGGCGATGAATTTGCTTCATGTGCATGTCACGCAGCCGAAGAGTGGAAAAAAGAAAGAGCTTGTCGATTTAGCATGTAAAAATGCACAAATGGCGCTACAAGAGAAGTTCTTTTTAATTGAGCGAGATGAACAACGAACGATTCGAGCGGTTGAGCGTTTAGGTGAGGTGCTAGGCATTCAAACACCGCAACGAATCGAGGCGTTTGACAACTCAAATATTCAAGGAACAGACGCTGTAGCGGCTATGGTCACATTTATTGACGGAAAGCCAGAAAAGAAAGAATATCGGAAATATAAAATAAAAACCGTCCAAGGTGCTGATGATTATGAGTCGATGCGCGAAGTCATCCGTCGACGGTACACCCGCGTGTTGCGCGAACAGTTGACACTTCCTCAATTAATCATTGTCGATGGCGGGAAGGGGCAAATACAAGCCGCAAAAGAAGTGCTCGAGTGTGAACTCGGACTATCGATCCCTGTTGCGGGTTTAGTGAAAGATGAGAAACATCGAACATCTCATTTGTTATTTGGCGATCCCCCGGGCGTTGTTTCGCTAGAGAAAAATAGCCAAGAATTTTATTTGCTGCAACGTATTCAAGAAGAGGTACATCGTTTCGCTATTACATTTCATCGTCAAGTGCGATCGAAATCTGCCTTTTATTCGATTCTCGATCAAATTCCAGGTGTCGGAACAAAAAGAAAACAAGCGTTGCTGCAACATTTTGGATCAATCAAAAAAATGAAAGAAGCAACGGTGGAGCAATTGCAAGAAGCAAACATTCCGAAACATGTTGCCCAAAAAATTTACGAAACGCTTCAAACGTATGAAAGCTGACCATCATCGGTCAGCTTTTATCTTTTCGATCCCATTTTACAGTAAACAAAACGGTTTTTGTGCGTCGCTTTTGTTGTTCGAATGCTTCTGTCACATATCCTTTTTGTTGTTCAAACTGTTGAGCAAGAAAGCCAGCCTCGAGTTGAAACGTGCATTCTCCACTATAGTCGAAACGCATGGCGACAAGCGACCCATCTAATTGAAACTCACAGCTATCCTTTTTCTCCTCAAGCAGCGATAGGTTTCCCCAACCGGCATGTTCAAAAAAGGCGATGACGTCATCCATTGTAGCTAGCGGATACTTCCTTGCTAAATCTTTTCCAGCCCAATACAAAATAAACGGAGTCTCTTTTCCGAACAAATTTGGTAGTAGTTCCTGCCGAAATAAAAAGTCGCTAAAAGCAGAAATGCTCGTTTGTTTCCATTGTTCATATCCGCTCACGATCATTCTCCTCTCTATTTTTCATTATATCGAATGATGACGTGAAAAACAGTATTGACTTTTTTTTCATTTCGAATTTCACTAGAATTATAGTTGTTTTAAAATTTGAAATGATTGAATATTTTGTGAACACCTTTTCTTGACGCTCCTACATTGTGGGAGTACAATGAATGTGACAATAATCAATGGAAATGGAAGTGTTTACACCTCTATTGATCATTGTCTAGTAAATGCGGATGGGAGCGCGTAGAAACGAAAGATGATCATTTTAAGGGGGGTTATGTATGGCACAAAATCGAGAGTTTTTTTACCGTCGACTTCATTCGTTGCTTGGAGTCATTCCAGTCGGGCTATTTTTAACGCAGCATTTAGTAGTTAACCATTTTGCAACAAGAGGAGCAGAAGCGTTCAACAAAGCGGCAGCATTTATGGAGCAATTACCGTTTCGTTATTTTTTGGAGATTTTCATTATTTTTCTTCCGTTATTGTTCCATGCCATCTACGGGCTGTACATCGCATTTACAGCACAAAACAATGTAAGTCGCTACGGATATTTCCGTAACTGGATGTTTATGTTGCAACGCTTAACGGGGATTATTACGCTTATTTTCGTTGTCTGGCATGTATGGGAAACGCGCGTCCAAGCTGCATTTGGTGCAGAAGTAAACTATGACATGATGGCAAACATCGTTGCCAACCCGTTTATGCTTGCGTTTTATATCGTTGGAATTGTTTCTGCAGTATTTCACTTTGCGAACGGGCTATGGTCGTTTTTCGTTAGCTGGGGCATTACAGTGACTCCTCGTTCACAGCAAATCTCTACATACGTGACAATGGGGATTTTTGTCGCGCTTTCGATCGTCGGTATACGAGCGATTTTAGCATTCGTTTAATCCACAACATTGGAGGAGTGAGGAGACATGAGTAAAGGAAAAATTATTGTTGTTGGTGGAGGTCTTGCCGGCTTAATGGCAACGATTAAAATTGCCGAAGCAGGCGTGAAAGTAGATTTGTTTTCATTAGTTCCCGTTAAACGATCTCACTCTGTTTGTGCGCAAGGTGGCATTAACGGTGCGGTCAACACAAAAGGGGAAGGCGACTCGCCGTGGGAACATTTTGACGATACGGTGTATGGGGGAGACTTTTTAGCTGATCAGCCTCCGGTGAAAGCGATGTGTGAAGCTGCACCGGGCATTATCCATTTGCTTGATCGCATGGGTGTTATGTTCAACCGCACGCCAGAAGGATTGCTTGATTTCCGTCGCTTCGGCGGAACGCAACATCACCGAACAGCGTATGCAGGGGCGACGACAGGACAGCAGCTTCTTTATGCGCTCGATGAGCAAGTGCGTCGTCATGAAGTCGCTGGGCTTGTGACAAAATATGAGGGTTGGGAGTTTTTAGGCGCAGTTTTAGATGATGAACAAGTTTGTCGCGGTATCGTTGCGCAAAACTTGACGACGATGGAGATTAAAGCGTTCCCTGCCGATGCAGTCATTATGGCAACAGGTGGTCCGGGGATCATTTTTGGGAAGTCCACAAACTCGATCATTAATACAGGATCAGCCGCTTCTATCGTTTATCAACAAGGTGCGTATTATGCAAACGGGGAATTTATTCAAATTCACCCGACAGCGATTCCGGGCGATGATAAGCTTCGCTTAATGAGTGAATCGGCACGTGGAGAAGGCGGACGAGTTTGGACGTATAAAGACGGAAAACCTTGGTATTTCTTAGAAGAAAAATATCCGGCTTACGGAAATCTCGTACCGCGCGATATTGCAACGCGTGAAATTTTCCATGTGTGCGTCGACTTAAAGCTCGGTATTAATGGCGAAAACATGGTTTATTTAGACTTGTCGCACAAAGATCCGAAAGAACTCGATATTAAGTTAGGCGGCATTATTGAAATTTATGAAAAGTTTATGGGTGAAGATCCAAGAAAAGTTCCAATGAAAATTTTCCCTGCCGTCCACTATTCGATGGGTGGATTATGGGTTGACTATGATCAAATGACGAATATTAAAGGACTATTTGCCGCGGGGGAATGCGACTTCTCCATGCACGGAGCAAACCGTCTAGGTGCCAACTCGTTGCTCTCCGCTATTTATGGCGGTATGGTCGCAGGGCCAAAAGCGGTTGAATATATGAAGGGGCTTGAAAAGTCAGCGGATGCGATGCCTTCTTCTTTATACGATCGCTACTTAAAACAAGAAGAAGAAAAATGGGCTCAAATTATGGCGATGGATGGAACAGAAAACGCCTACGTCTTGCATAAAGAACTTGGCGAATGGATGACAGATAACGTAACGGTCGTTCGTTACAACGACAAGCTATTAAAAACAGATGAGAAAATTCAAGAGCTGCTTGAGCGGTATAAAAACATTAACATTAACGACACAGCCAAATGGAGCAACCAAGGGGCGTCATTTACGCGCCAGCTTTATAACATGTTGCAGTTAGCTCGCGTCATTACGCTTGGAGCGTACAACCGCAACGAAAGCCGCGGGGCGCACTATAAGCCGGAGTTTCCTGAGCGGAATGACGAAGAATGGTTAAAAACAACAATGGCAAGTTTCACGCCGGATGGTCCATCGTTCCATTATCGCGATGTGGATACGTCACTCATTAAACCACGCAAGCGCGATTATACGAAAAAGAAAGGGGAAGTGAAATCATGAGCGAAAATAAAACGATTCGGATCATTGTCACAAGACAAGACCGTCCGGATACCGCCCCTTATGACGAAGAATTTGTTATTCCGTATCGTCCGAATATGAACATCATTTCGGCGCTCATGGAAATTCGCCGTAATCCGGTCAATGCAAAAGGTGAAAAAACGACACCTGTTGCTTGGGAAATGAACTGTTTAGAAGAGGTTTGCGGTGCGTGTTCGATGGTTATTAACGGGAAGCCGCGACAGTCGTGTACAGCGCTTATTGATCAGCTTGAGCAGCCGATTCGCTTAGAACCGATGCGCACGTTTCCAGTCATTCGCGACTTGCAAGTGGATCGCAGCCGCATGTTTGATTCGTTGAAAAAAGTGAAAGCGTGGATTCCGATTGACGGAACGTACGATTTAGGCCCAGGGCCGCGCATGCCAGAGCGTAAACGCCAGTGGGCATACGAATTGTCCAAATGTATGACGTGCGGAGTATGTTTAGAAGCTTGTCCAAACGTCAACAGCAAATCAAATTTTATCGGTCCAGCACCGCTTTCGCAAGTGCGCTTATTTAACGCACATCCGACAGGAGCGATGCATAAAGCGGAGCGTCTTGAAGCGATTATGGGTGATGGTGGACTAGCGAATTGCGGAAATTCACAAAACTGTGTGCAATCTTGTCCGAAAGGTATTCCGCTTACAACATCTATTGCGGCATTAAACCGGGCGGCAACGATTCAAATGTTCCGCAATTTCTTTGGCAGCGATGAAGTGTAAATACAAGGTCGGCTCTTACAGAGTCGGCCTTATGTTTCATAAGCTCGATCGCTTTTATAGAGGGGGAGAGGAAAATTGAAAATATCTTATATTGATAACATAAACGAGTGGGAACAACGTTTTTCTTTTTTTCATCCGGTGCGTGTCCGTTTTTCAGAAACGGATATGTTTGGTCATTTGAACAATACGATCCCTTTTGTATATTTTGAAGAAGCGCGCATCGCGTTTTTTGAGCATCTCGGTTTTATGGGGGACTGGGTTGGAAAAGAACAAGATGCTATTCCAGTCGTCGCCAACTTACAATGTGATTTTTTACAACAAGTATACTTTGGTGAGCAGCTAAAAATTGGGGTGAAGGTTGCTCATATTGGGAATTCTTCTGTTGATTTACATTATGTTGGAAAAAAACAAAATGGAGCAATCGCATTTACAGGTCGTGGGACGATGGTTCAAATGTCGAAAACGACAGGTAAAGGGGTGCCTTGGGACGAAAGTGCCCGTGCGCGATTAATAGAAAACATGTAACCGTTCAACCCTTTCTTGCATACGATATGTTGACTAAATATATACCCATCCGTTTAGGTCTGGTAAAAGCAAGGAGGGTTATCCAATTGAATCAGAAGCCGCTGCTCACAAAAAGGGAACGGGAAGTATTTGAATTGTTACTGCAAGACAAAACAACGAAAGAAATTGCTAGTGAACTATTCATTAGCGAAAAAACAGTTCGCAACCACATTTCGAATGCGATGCAAAAGCTTGGGGTAAAGGGGCGCTCGCAAGCTGTTGTCGAATTGCTTCGAATGGGGGAGCTTGAACTATAACGAGAACCGGCTTGCCTTGTCGTCTCAGGCAGCCGGTTTTCTATTGCTTTGATGTGTGCTATAATGAAAAATGTTTTGTCATACATCAACAAAGAATGAGGCGAATACATTGGAAAGACCAATTGGAGTGATTGATTCGGGTGTTGGTGGATTAACGGTTGCGCGTGAAATCATGCGCCAGCTACCAAAAGAACAAATTGTATATTTAGGAGATACGGCACGTTGTCCGTACGGTCCGAGACCACGCGAAGAAATTCGACAGTTTACGTGGGAAATGACCAATTATTTGCTCCGCTACGACATCAAAATGCTTGTGATCGCCTGTAATACAGCAACGGCGGTTGTGCTTGAGGAAATTCGGGATGCGCTTCATATTCCTGTCATTGGCGTCGTCCATCCCGGCGCTCGCACCGCGTTAAAAATGACGAAAAATTATCATATCGGCGTCATTGGTACGATCGGGACAGTACAGAGCGGAGCATACGAACATGCATTAAAGTCAATTAATAGCGATGTAAACGTGGAGAGTTTAGCGTGCCCGAAATTCGTCCCCTTGGTTGAAAGTGGACAGTTTGAAGGGGAGGAAGCGAAGCAAATTGTTGCTCAATCGCTTGAGCCATTAAAAAATCGGCCAATTGATACACTTATTTTAGGGTGCACACATTATCCTTTACTCAGCCCACTTATTCAACAATATATGGGGGATGACGTGAAGCTCATTTGTTCTGGCGATGAAACGGCGCGGGAAGTGAGCACGATTTTGCATCATAGCGGTTTGTTGTACACTGGAAATAAACGTCGAAAGCATATATTTTTAACAACCGGACCAAAAGAAATGTTTCAACACATTGCATCGAAATGGTTTGGTCATCCGATTGAACATGTCGAAACGATCCAATTATCGTAAAATCCTTCGCATATAGCGAAGGGCTTTTTTGTTCTATTTTTTTGAACGGCTCGTATACATAGTAGTACAAACCGTGTGAGGAGGGGAGTCCATGCGCCGTGCGTGGGTCATTGTAACAATGTTTATCTTTATGTTATCAGGATGTGGGCTATTTGGAGGTGAAAAAGCAACAAAGGAAATTGATCCACCAAAAGATGTAACATACGTAGAAGATGAGAAGGAGCTGCAAGAGCAAGAAACGGCAGAAAAAGAAAAAGCGACAGAGACGGTACAACGCGAATTATATTTGATTGATAAAAACGGTTTTGTCGTTCCGCAAACATTTGCGTTGCCAAAAACGAATGCTGCAGCTAAACAAGTGCTCGAATATTTAGTAGAAAACGGTCCGATTTCACAGTTGCTTCCGAACGGGTTTCGCGCAGTGTTACCGGCTGACACGCAAGTGTTAAGCGTCAATTTGAAACAAGATGGTACGCTCGTCGTTGATTTTTCAAAAGAATTTGCGAATTATCGTCCTGAAGATGAAAAGCGCATTTTACAAGCTATTACGTGGACAGTAACACAATTTGATAATGTAAAACGTGTAAAAATTCGCATGAACGGCCATGATCAAAATGTTATGCCGGTCAACGGAACACCAATTAGCGACGAACTGAGCAGAGACGATGGAATTAACATTGAAACGAACGGTGTTGTTGATATTACAAATACGCATCCGATCATCGTCTACTTTTTAGCACAAGACGGCAAACAGACGTATTATGTGCCAGTTACACGCCGCGTACCAAATAGCGAGCAAGATGAGTTAGCGGCTGTTGTGAATGAGTTGATTAAAGGGCCAAGCTACGGCTCAGGGCTGTTAAGTGATTTGCAAGCAGATGCGAAGTTGTTAGAAGCACCGAAATACGAAAATGGAAAAGTGACGTTAAACTTTAACGAAGCAATTTACGGTAGCGTGGAGAAAAATGTTGTGTCGACTCATGTGCTTAATTGTTTAGTTTTATCTTTAACAGAACAGCCAGGGGTAGAGAGCGTCGCGATTACAGTAAACGGAAAAGCAGAATTAGTTGATGAAAGTGGAAAACCGTTATCAGAACCGGTAACAAGACCGCAAAATGTGAACACAGGTAGTTTTTGAAACCAATTTTTTGCTATACTATATAAAGATTCATCGTCGAGAGGCAGTGTTCCTGCCTCTTATTTCGTGATCATATATTGAGGAGGATTTTGTGTGAGAGTAGATGGCAGAACAAATGACGAACTTCGTCCCGTACATATTGAACCGAACTATTTAAAACATCCGGAAGGGTCTGTGCTTATTTCGGTTGGTGATACGAAAGTCATTTGTGCAGCAAGCATTGAAGATAAAGTTCCGCCGTTTATGCGCGGAGGCGGGAAAGGGTGGATTACTGCGGAGTATGCGATGATTCCACGTGCGACAGAACAGCGAAACATTCGCGAAGCAAGTAAAGGAAAACTATCTGGAAGAACGATGGAAATTCAACGATTAATTGGTCGCGTGCTTCGCTCGGTTGTCGATTTGCAAAAATTAGGTGAAAAAACGATTTGGATTGATTGTGATGTCATTCAAGCGGATGGTGGAACGCGTACCGCTTCAATAACTGGTGCATTCGTTGCGATGGCGTTAGCGCTCGGAAAAATGGTCGAAAACAAAAAGTTGCCGATGCTCCCTATTACAGACTTTTTAGCTGCCACATCTGTAGGCATTGATGAAGAACATGGCATTATTTTAGATTTAAACTACATAGAAGATTCGAAAGCGCATGTCGATATGAATATTGTCATGACTGGATCGGGTCGCTTTGTTGAAATTCAAGGAACAGGGGAAGAAGCAACATTTTCATATGAACAGTTGCTCGATTTACTAACTGTTGCTGAAAAGGGCATTTATGAACTTATCGCCTTGCAAAAAGAAGCGCTCGGCTCGCTCGCTGAACAAATTGTACAAAACCGTTCGGAAGGAGAAGAAACGAAGTGAAACGAATGATTATCGCCACAAAAAACAAAGGGAAAATCGCTGAGTTTCAGCAACTGTTTGCCAAAAAGGGAGTCGAAATTCGTTCGCTTCTTGACTACGATGACGTGCCAGATGTTGAGGAAACAGGAAAGACGTTTGCAGAAAACGCTATATTGAAAGCGACGACAATAGCGAACATGTTTCATGAACCGGTCATTGCAGACGATTCTGGGTTAATCGTTGATGCGTTGCATGGCGAGCCGGGTGTATACTCGGCACGCTATGCTGGCGCCGAAAAAAATGACGAGGCAAACATGGAAAAAGTGCTGACAAAGTTACAAGGTGTGCCTTTTGAACAACGAACAGCGCGCTTTCATTGTGCGCTCGCTGTTGCCAAACCAAACGGAGATGTGACGACAGTAGATGGCGTATGTGAAGGATATATAACAGAAGAACCGGTTGGTGAAAACGGTTTTGGGTACGATCCGATTTTTTTTGTTCCTGAAAAACAACGGACAATGGCCCAATTGACGAAAGAAGAGAAAAATGAAATTAGCCATCGGGCAAAAGCGCTACAACATCTTTTGCATATATGGGACAAGCTGTTTGAAAAGGAGAATGAGTCGTGAACGTATTAATTGTAAGCGATAGCCACGGATTAACCAAAGAATTACAGACGATCGTTTCACGTCACAAACAACATGTTGATGCAATCATTCACTGCGGTGATTCCGAGTTACCAAGCGACCATGAGGCGTTGCAAGGCATGCTTGTTGTGCGAGGAAACTGCGATTACGAACGCCGTTTCCCAACCGATCTCGTGGAAGAACGAAACGGTGTTCGTTTTTTCATTACACATGGGCACTTGTATAACGTTAAAATGACGATGATGAATGCGTATTATAAAGCGAAAGAAGTCGGGGCACGCATCGTTTGCTTCGGCCATTCCCATATTGCAGGGTGTGAACAAATCGATGACGTTCTTTTCATTAATCCAGGAAGCATTTTCTTACCGCGCATGCGTCGCGAAAAAACATACGCCATGCTGCATATCAACGACAACACGACAACTGTATATTTTTACAATATAGACGGACAACTGCTGGATGACCTAACAACCACATATAAAATACAATAGGGGCAAGAAAATCCCACCGCCCCTATTGACATTTTTCATAAACATCATTACAATAACAATTGTCCAAACCACGATATGTCCCAGTAGCTCAGCTGGATAGAGCAACGGCCTTCTAAGCCGTCGGTCGGGAGTTCGAATCTCTCCTGGGACGTTAACGATCCTCTTGCATAGGCAAGGGGATTTTCATTTTTATATGTCATGGCTCAGCTGGATAGAGCATGTTTGAGCGTTCTTCATTGAATACACATCAGCGTACCGCACGAACCGCATCTTGAGTAAACGAAACGGAGTGCGGGACGACAAAGCCTTCTAAGCCGTCGGTCGGGAGTTCGAATCTCTCCTGGGACGCTGACGATCCTCTTGCATAGGCAAGGGGATTTTTTTGTTTAGTCAAAAAATGTTCAAATTTTTTATTTTCACTCTTTTCCTTGATGTATCAATTATGTAAGCGGATACAAAACGTTTTAACTAATCGAAATAATCAAAAAATTCGATGAAATGGTATTGACTGTTCTCGTAAATGAGCGTATGATAATTTTCAAATAAATCTAACAAAAGTCGTAATCAACAGAAGAGGCAAGAGACGGCGAGCAGGGGAAGAGGGGAAAAGCATTGAGTGAACAGTGGATTTTTCTAAACGATGAATTTGTGACAAAAGAAAATGCAAAAATCTCTGTATACGATCACGGTTTTCTTTATGGGGATGGGGTGTTTGAAGGAATTCGAGTATATAGCGGCAACGTGTTTCGAATGAAAGAACATATTGACCGTTTATACAATTCAGCAAAATCCATTTTATTAAACATTCCGTACACAAAAGAAGAATTAACAAATATTATCGTCCAGACGGTGCAAAAAAACGGATTTGAAGATGCTTATATTCGTGTTGTTGTGTCACGCGGCGTCGGCGACCTTGGCCTTGATCCATATAAATGCAAGAAACCGCAAGTTGTTGTCATCGTCGAGCCGTTAGCAATCTTCCCAAAACATTTATATGAAACAGGTATCGAAGTTGTTACAGTAGCGACGAGACGAAATCGTCCAGATGTATTAAGCCCGAAAGTCAAATCATTAAATTATTTAAATAACGTATTAGTGCGAATTGAAGCACATTTAGCAAACGTGAGCGAAGCGCTTATGCTCAACGATCAAGGATACGTGGCAGAAGGCTCAGCCGACAACGTGTTTATCGTCAAAAATGGCGTGCTATATACGCCGCCAGGATATGTCGGGGCGCTTGAAGGCATTACGCGCGATGCGATTATCGACATCGCTAAAGATCTCGGCTATGTCGTCAAAGAAGAGCCGTTTACTCGTCATGATGTGTACACAGCAGATGAAGTGTTTTTAACGGGAACCGCAGCAGAAGTCATTGCGGTCGTTAAGGTCGATGGTCGTGTTATCGGTGACGGAGTGCCAGGCGAACATACGAAACGACTGTTAGAAGAATTTCGCAAACGTGTTGTTTCTGAAGGTGTAAAAGTATATGCTTCACAAAATGTCAATGCTGGGTAACAAATCAATAAAGAAAAAGCGTTGAAGAGGATAAGTAGCTGACGGGTTAGGCATCCACAGAGAGCCGGGGAAGCTGAAAACCGGTGGTGTCTCCGTTTGTGAACTCCCCTCGGAGCGCCGTCCTGAACAATTCATTTCAGTAGGGGCGGACGGGTGCGTGTCACTCGTTATTAAAACGAGCGCTGCGATGTTAGTCGCGTGCTCCTGAGGTGGCTTTTGCCACGAAGAAGGGTGGTACCGCGGAAAGGATGCAAGCCTTTTCGCCCCTTTGGTCTACATGGACCGATGGAGGGGCGAGAAGGCTTTTCTTATTTCACATTTTTTTAGGGGTGAAAAAATGGCAGCGAATATGAAAGTGAAAGAAAAAGTAGCAAAAAAGCAAACGTTATGTGGGGCGCTCATGTTAATTGAAGCGCTTAAAGCAGAAAACGTGAAAGTCATTTTCGGGTATCCAGGAGGTGCTGTATTACCGATTTATGACAAGTTGTACGAATCGGGAGTATTTCACGTATTGACACGACACGAACAAGGGGCTATCCATGCGGCAGAAGGATACGCTCGCATTTCAGGAAAGCCTGGTGTCGTCATCGCTACATCGGGGCCGGGTGCGACAAATATTGTGACAGGTTTAACGGATGCGATGATGGATTCTATCCCTCTCGTTGTTTTTACAGGGCAGGTAGCTTCTAGCGTCATTGGATCTGATGCCTTTCAAGAAGCGGATGTATTAGGTATTACAATGCCAATTACAAAACATAGTTACCAAGTACGCGACGTACAAGAGCTGCCAAAAATTATTAAAGAAGCGTTTCATATTGCAACGACTGGGCGACCAGGTCCTGTGTTAATTGATATTCCGAAAGATATGTCTGTCGCAGAAGCGGAGTTTGATTACGAACAAGATGTACAGCTGCCAGGGTATCAGCCGACAACAAAGCCAAATCATTTACAAATTCGCAAGCTCGTTGAGGCAGTAAGCCAAGCGAAGCGGCCAGTTATTTTGGCTGGTGCTGGTGTTCTTCACGCGAATGCGCATGAGCAGCTAAAACAATATGCCGAACAACAAAACATTCCGGTTATCCATACGCTTTTAGGACTTGGTGGTTTTCCGGCCGATCACCCGCTATTTCTTGGGATGGCAGGTATGCATGGAACGTACACAGCGAACATGGCGTTGTATGAATGCGACCTTCTCATCAATATAGGTGCACGATTTGATGACCGAGTGACCGGAAACTTGGCGCACTTTGCACCGAAAGCAACAGTTGCTCATATCGATATCGACCCAGCGGAAATCGGAAAAAATGTACCAACAAAAATACCGATTGTCGGTGATGCAAAAGAAGCGCTCATGCAACTAATTGAGCAAAACGGAAAGCGCCCAGACGTATCCGAATGGCTCAAACAGTTGAATGAATGGAAACGAGAATATCCGCTTATGTACAAACATGAACCAGGTGTATTAAAACCGCAACGGCTTATTGAACTCATTCATGAATATACAAATGGCGAAGCGGTTGTAACGACAGATGTAGGCCAACATCAAATGTGGGTCGCTCAATATTATAAATTCAAACGACCGCACCGTTGGGTTACATCAGGCGGGCTAGGTACGATGGGATTTGGATTGCCAGCGGCAATCGGAGCGCAATTGGCACAGCCAGAGGCAACGGTCGTATCGATCGTTGGTGACGGTGGGTTCCAAATGACGTTACAAGAGCTATCTGTCATTCAAGAGCTAAATTTGCCAATTAAAATTGTCATTGTCAACAATCAGGCGCTTGGTATGGTTCGTCAATGGCAAGAAATTTTTTACGAAAAACGATATTCTCATTCCCTCATTCCGAATCAACCAGATTTCGTTCGCTTAGCAGAAGCGTATGGGATGAAAGCGATGCGTGCAACGACCGAAGAAGAAGCGGAATACGTATTGAAAGAAGCATTTGCGACGAATGCACCAGTTTTGCTTGATTTTCATGTGCATCCAGGTGAAAACGTATATCCGATGGTTGCCCCAGGAAAAGGATTACATGAAATGGTGGGGGTGAAATGGTGAAACGAATTATTACAATGACGGTGAACAATCGTCCAGGCGTATTAAACCGTATTACAGGTTTGTTTACGAAGCGGCATTATAACATTGAAAGCATTACAGTTGGTCATACCGAATCAGAGGGTGTTTCACGCATGACGTTCGTCGTCAATGTAGAAGATGAACGCATTGCTGAACAAATTACAAAACAACTGAACAAACAGATTGACGTATTAAAAGTGGTTGATATTACTGATCAAGCGATTATTGTTCGAGAGCTTGCTTTAATTAAAGTGGCGGTTACCCCAGCGACACGTGGTGAAATTTATACGCTCATTGAACCGTTTCGCGCAGCGATTGTCGATGTAGCACGAGATAGTCTCGTTGTTCAAGTGACAGGTGAACCAGAAAAAATTGACGCGCTTATCGACTTATTAAAGCCATACGGGTTAAAGGAAGTCGCAAGAACAGGAACAACAGCGTTTCCGCGCGGCTCACAACGCGCATCATCAACAAATAAATCACTATTTATTATTTAAAGGAGAGGATTTTATTATGGTAAAAGTATATTACAATGGCGATGCAAACGAAGCTTACATTCAAGGGAAAAAAGTAGCAATTATCGGATACGGTTCTCAAGGCCATGCGCATGCACAAAACTTACGTGATAGCGGTGTTGAGGTGATTATTGGGCTGCGAAAAGGGAAGTCGTGGGAAAAAGCAGAGCAAGATGGCTTTGTCGTCTTGCCTGTCAGTGAAGCGACAAAACAAGCTGACGTTGTGATGATTTTACTTCCAGATGAACATCAACCGAAAGTATATAAAGAAGAAATTGCACCAAACTTGCAGTCTGGAAACGCGCTCGTGTTTGCGCACGGATTTAATATTCACTTCAATCAAATTGTTCCGCCGAGCGATGTGGATGTATTTTTAGTCGCGCCGAAAGGGCCTGGTCATTTAGTGCGTCGCACATATACGGAAGGGGCAGGTGTACCTGCATTGATCGCTGTATATCAAGATGTGAGCGGTGAAGCGAAAGAAACGGCGCTTGCGTATGCGAAAGCGATCGGTTCAGCCCGAGCGGGCGTGATTGAAACGACGTTTAAAGAAGAAACAGAGACAGATTTATTCGGTGAACAGGCCGTTCTTTGCGGTGGATTAACTGCCCTTGTCAAAGCAGGATTTGAGACGCTTGTTGAAGCTGGATACCAGCCGGAAATTGCATACTTTGAATGTTTACACGAGTTAAAGCTGATCGTTGATTTAATGTATGAAGGTGGTTTGGCAGGCATGCGTTATTCAATCTCTGATACAGCACAATGGGGCGACTTTGTGACAGGGCCACGCATCATTAACGATGCAGTAAAAGTGGAAATGAAAAAAGTGCTTGAAGATATTCAAACGGGTAAGTTTGCGAAAGGGTGGATTTTAGAAAACGAAGCGAATCGTCCAGAGTTTAACGCGATCAACCGTCGGGAAAACGAACATTTAATTGAAGTTGTTGGGCGCGAATTACGAAAAATGATGCCGTTTGTCAACGCTAAACAGAAAGATGTGGTGACGGTTGGTGCGAAAAATTAACATTTTTGATACGACGTTGCGTGATGGCGAGCAGTCTGCAGGCGTCAACTTAAACTTGCATGAAAAACTCGAAATTGCTCGACAGTTAGAACGCCTCGGTGTAGATATCATCGAGGCGGGCTTTCCTGCCGCATCGAAAGGTGATTTCCAAGCCATTCAAGCGATCGCCCAAACGGTTCGCAACTGTTCAGTGACAGGTCTTTCTCGTTCTGTTCAATCGGACATTGACGCGGCATGGGAGGCGTTAAAAGACGGGGCAGAACCGCGATTACACGTATTTATCGCGACATCGCCCATTCATATGCAATATAAATTGCGAATGACACCAGAACAAGTCATCGAAACAGCTGTAGAATCTGTTCGTTACGCGAAAAAATATTTTCCGATTGTACAATGGTCAGCAGAAGATGCATGTCGAAGCGATCTTCCGTTCCTTGCGACGATTGTTGAACGCGTCATTGAAGCGGGGGCGAACGTCATTAACATTCCAGATACAGTCGGTTATATTACCCCGAAACAATATGGCGACATATTCTCCTTTTTAAAAGAAAATGTTCGGAATATTGAAAAAATTAGTTTATCTGCGCATTGTCACGATGATTTAGGAATGGCTGTTGCTAACTCGCTCGCAGCCATTGAGGCAGGGGCGACGCAAATTGAAGGGACGGTGAACGGGATCGGTGAGCGAGCCGGAAACGCTGCGATTGAAGAAGTTGCGGTGGCGCTTTATATTCGTAGAGATTACTATCAAGCAGAGACGCGCTTGAACTTACAAGAAATTAAACGTACGAGCAACTTAGTAAGCAAGTTGACAGGAATGATTGTCCCACCAAATAAAGCGATCGTCGGTAAAAACGCTTTTGCTCATGAGTCAGGCATTCATCAAGATGGTGTGTTAAAAGAAAAAACGACGTACGAAATTATATCTCCGCAACTTGTTGGAGTGCAATCGAATGCGATGGTACTTGGGAAACATTCAGGGCGCCATGCGTTTCGAACACGCATTCAAGAGCTTGGGTATTCATTAACAGATGAAGAGGTCAATCGTTTGTTTGGCCGTTTTAAAGATTTAGCAGATAAAAAGAAAGATATTACGGATGATGATTTAATTGCACTCATTTTAGATGAAAAGTTAGATACGTATAAAAACTTTTATCAATTATGTTCTATTCAAGTACAATACGGAACCAATCAAATTCCGACAGCAGTGGTCGTATTAAAAAACGGGGAAGGAAACGACATTCAAGAAGCGGCGACAGGAGCTGGCAGCGTCGAGGCGTTATATAACGCATTAGAAAAAGCGCTGCAATTACCTGTTACGTTGCTTGATTATCGCATTGAATCTGTAGGAAGCGGAAGGGATGCTTTAGCACAAGTGTATGTGAAAGTATCGCTCGATGGGAAAGAAGCAAGCGGACGTGGGACGGCACAAGATGTGCTAGAAGCATCTGCAAAAGCATATATTCATGCGGTAAATCGCATGTTCGTCATCGAAAAAATGCGAGAAGAACAAGCGCTTGCGGCGCAATAACAAAGGGGGATGTTTTATGTATCGTATCGCTGTTTTGCCGGGAGATGGTATCGGAAAAGAAGTGACAAAGGGGGCGGTCAATGTTTTACAAGCAATTGGTGATCGTTTTGGGCATACGTTTCATTTTTCATACGGCTTGATTGGCGGAGAAGCGATTGACCGTGAAGGAACGCCGCTCCCAGAACAAACGCTTCACATGTGTAAACAGAGCGATGCGGTATTGCTTGGTGCGGTCGGGGGGCCGAAATGGGACAGCAATCCGCCATATCTCCGTCCAGAAAAAGGATTGTTGCAAATTCGAAAAGAGATGAATTTGTTTGCGAACGTTCGACCAGTTACGTTTTATGACAGTCTATCTGGCGCTTCCCCGCTTAAACCACATGTGATTGAAGGGGCTGATTTTGTTATCGTTCGTGAATTAACAGGAGGCTTATATTTTGGAAAGCCAAGTGAACGCCGGATCGAAAAAGGGGAGGAAGCGGTCGTTGATACACTGTTTTATAAAAGGGAAGAAATCGAACGGATTATTACATTTGCTTTTGCACTAGCGCAAAAGCGGAAAAAGAAAGTAACGTCCGTTGATAAAGCGAACGTGCTAGAGTCAAGCCGCATGTGGCGAGAGGTGGCTGAACAAGTGGCTAAACGTTTCCCAGATGTTCAACTTGAACATATGCTCGTGGATAATGCAGCGATGCAACTCGTTCGCTCTCCAAAACAATTCGACGTGATCGTAACAGAAAATATGTTCGGTGATATTTTAAGTGATGAAGCGTCCATGTTAACAGGTTCTCTCGGTATGCTTCCTTCAGCGAGCTTATCTGTTAATGGGCCAGCATTATACGAACCGATTCACGGTTCTGCTCCGGACATCGCAGGACAAAATAAAGCGAACCCGCTTGCAACTATTTTGTCAGCGGCAATGATGCTTCGTTTATCTTTTGGATTGACAGAAGAGGCGCGTATCATTGAACAGGCGGTCAAGCAAGTGCTAGACGCAGGGTATCGAACGACAGACATCGCTCAACAAGGCGATTGTGTACTATCAACGACGGAAATGGTTGAAAAAGTAAAAGATGCGATTTTAGACGATGTAGCGATCGAACGAATTATGCAAGTATATGTGTAGGAGGAGATTGTGGTGGCGCCAAAGACGATTATCGAAAAAATTTGGGATGAACACGTTGTGTATCGTGAAGAAGGAAAACCGGACTTATTATATATTGACTTACATCTCGTTCATGAAGTCACGTCTCCACAAGCGTTCGAAGGATTGCGGCAAAAAGGGAGAAAAGTGCGCCGCCCAGATTTAACATTTGCAACGATGGATCATAACGTGCCGACGGTGAATCGGTTTGTTGTTGAAGATGAAGTGGCGAAAAATCAAATGACAGCACTAGAGCGAAATTGTCGTGAGTTCGGCATTCCGCTTGCCGATTTAAACAGCCCAGAGCAAGGGATTGTGCACGTCATTGGCCCGGAACTTGGATTAACACAACCGGGAAAAACGATCGTTTGCGGTGATAGCCATACGTCAACACACGGCGCTTTTGGAGCGCTAGCGTTTGGCATCGGAACGAGCGAAGTGGAGCACGTGTTAGCGACACAAACACTATGGCAACACCGTCCAAAAACGATGCAAGTTCATGTTACAGGTACGCTAGCACCAGGTGTATCGGCGAAAGATGTCATTTTAGCTATTATTGGTAAGTTCGGTGTTGATTTCGGTACAGGATATGTACTCGAATTTACAGGTGACGTCATTCGTCGTCTATCAATGGAAGAGCGAATGACCATTTGCAATATGTCGATCGAAGCGGGAGCACGGGCGGGATTAATTGCGCCAGATGATGTGACGTTTGCTTATTTGCGAGGAAGAAAATACGCGCCAAAAGGTGAGGCGTTTGAACAAGCGGTTGAACGATGGAAACAGTTATGTACAGATGAAGGGGCGGTGTATGACCGCGTCATTCATATAGATGGAAGTGAAATTGCCCCAACGGTCACATGGGGTACAACACCAGCGATGAGCGCTCCGATCGATGGGACGGTTCCTTATCCTGAACAGTTTGCGACAGAAACGGAGCAAAAAGCAGTACGGTTAGCGTTGCAATATATGGGGTTAAAGCCGGGAACAAAAATGACAGATATTGCTGTACAGCATGTATTTATCGGATCATGTACGAACTCTCGCTTAAGCGATTTACGGGAAGCGGCGCAAATTGTAAAAGGAAAAAAAGTTGCCCCAGGTGTTCGAGCGCTCGTCGTTCCAGGTTCTCAGCAAGTGAAAAAGCAGGCGGAGGAAGAAGGAATTGCTCAAATTTTTATTGATGCTGGCTTCGAATGGCGTGATTCCGGCTGTAGCATGTGTCTCGGAATGAATCCAGATACTGTACCAGCAGGCGAGCATTGCGCTTCAACGTCAAACCGAAACTTTGAAGGACGTCAAGGAAAAGGTGCACGTACGCATTTAGTGAGTCCAGCGATGGCGGCAGCCGCGGCCATTTACGGCCATTTTGTCGATGTGCGTACGCTATATAAAGAAACGGTACGATAGGAGTGGAAAAAGTGGAACCATTCGTTGTTCATAAAGGAAAAGTAGCGGGGTTAGATCGTGCCAACGTGGATACGGATCAAATCATTCCGAAGCAGTTTTTAAAACGAATTGAACGAACGGGATTTGGTAAATTTCTTTTTTACGATTGGCGTTATCTCCCTGATGGTACGCCAAATCCACAGTTCGAATTAAACCGTCCTGAAAATGAAGGAGCGACAATTTTAGTCGCCAATGAAAATTTCGGTTGTGGTTCATCGCGCGAACATGCTCCGTGGGCGCTTGCTGATTACGGCTTTCGTGCTGTTATTGCTCCTTCATTTGCGGATATTTTTTACAACAACTGTTTAAAAAATAGCTTACTCCCTATTAAGCTATCGAAAGAAGACGTTGCGTATTTATTGAAACAGGCGCAACGGTCAGACTATGAGCTCACCATTTCGCTTGAGCAGCAAGTCGTCTTTGATGACGAAGGATTTACAAGCGCATTTGACATTGACCCGTATCGAAAACAGCTTCTTTTAAAAGGTTGGGACGAAATCGACTTAACGTTCGTGTATGAGCCGCATATCGTTGCTTATGAACAATCGCGCTCTTGACAAGTTGTCAAGGGCGTTTTTTATTGAGTTTATAGGCAAATGTTGTTAAACTGAAAAATAAATGTACATGAAGGTGGGTACAAGTGAAAAATCGAAAAGTCATTCCGCACCCCTATATTAAAGAGCGGTTGTTGGCTGAAGGAATGGATGCGTTAAAAGGAAAACGATACAAGGAAGCATATACGTATTTTACACAATTGCAGCAGTTCAATTTGAACGACGATGATGTGGACATGGCGCTCGTCGTTTGCCTGTTTGAAATGGGACGAATCAAAGAGGCGAAAGAAAAGTGCGAACAGCTGTTGGCGCGTGGAACAGGGGATTGGACAATATACATTTCTATGCTCGTCCATTTGCAGCAGTACGATGAAGTGATTGCAGTTATTCAAACGTTGCAACAAAAAGGAATCGACTGCACCTCATTGTTACCGCTTTTGCATTTTAGTGAAAAAATGGTTCGCTCACATCAGGAACAAAAGAAAAAACAGTACGAAGCCATTTTCGAAAGCGATCAATGGACAGCCCAACTTCACGTCCTTCAGCAACTGGAGCGGAATGTTGTGTTGCATCTTGTTCCTATGTTTGTTCGCTATTTGCGCGATGAAACGAACCATCCCGCTGTAAAAACGACAATATTGCAGACGTTAAAAAAAGAACAAGTGACGAAGCAAATGACTGTTAAAAAATTTGGCCAAACGATGACTGTTGTTCCAGCTTATCTCGATGAGCGAAAACAAGAACAATTTTCAGAGCAAGTGCTTCACATCGTCGATCAAACGTGGGCAAAGCAAAATCCGACGATGTACGAGTGGAGCAAGCAAATATGGATTCGCTACATGTTTATGATATATCCATTTCTACCAGAACAGCCGGTACAACAATGGGCAGATGCCCTACATATATATGTTCAACAATGTGAAAATGGCGAAATGATATGTACACATCCGCTTGTTGCCAAACTTTATGAGGTAGAAAAATTGTGGCTTTCTGTTGAAAGTATATGATTGTATGGTATAATATAGTGGTTGTATTACACATAAAACCGTGTATGCCTACATATATGTAGTTCATTTACATGAATTTTTGAAGTTGGAGGGAAATGAGCATGTCGGCGAAATGGGAAAAACTTGAAGGTAACCAAGGCGTTCTTACAGTTGAAGTAGACGCTGAAAAAGTGAATGAAGGATTAGATGAAGCGTTTAAAAAAGTAGTGAAAAAAGTACAAATTCCAGGATTTCGTAAAGGAAAAATTCCTCGCTCTCTATTTGAAAAACGTTTCGGCGTTGAGTCATTATACGCAGATGCGTTAGATATTTTATTGCCAGAGGCATACGCAAAAGCTGTTGAAGAAACAGGCATCGAGCCAGTCGATCGTCCAGAAATCGACATCGAGCAAATAGAAAAAGGAAAAAGCTTAATTTTCACTGCAAAAGTAACTGTGAAGCCAGAGGTTACACTTGGCCAATATAAAGGTCTTGAAGTTGAAAAATTGGACGATACTGTAACAGACGAAGATGTGGAGCAAGAATTAAAACGCCTGCAAGAGCGTCATGCTGAGCTTGTTGTGAAAGAAGAAGGAACGGTAGAAAACGGTGATACAGTCGTCATCGATTTCGAAGGATTCGTTGATGGTGAGCCGTTTGAAGGTGGAAAAGCAGAAAACTATTCACTTGTCATCGGTTCAGGCACATTTATCCCAGGATTTGAAGAACAATTAATTGGCATGGCTGCTGGAGAAGAAAAAGATATTGAAGTAACATTCCCAGAAGAATATCATGCAGAGCAATTAGCTGGTAAACCAGCGGTGTTCAAAATTAAATTGCATGAAATTAAAACAAAACAACTTCCAGCACTTGACGATGAATTTGCGAAAGATGCAGATGAAGAAGTAGAAACATTAGATGCCCTAAAAGAAAAAATTAAAGACCGCTTAACAAAAGAGAAAAAAGAAGAAGCAGAAGCTGCACTTCGCGATGCCGTTGTTCAAAAAGCGACAGAAAATGCGCAAATGGACATTCCAGAAGTGATGGTGAAAAATGAAACAGATCGCATGATTCGCGAGTTTGAACAACGTTTACAAATGCAAGGATTAAATCTTGATTTATACTACCAATTCTCTGGACAAGATGAAGCAGCACTTCGTGAACAAATGAAAGAAGAAGCAGAAAAACGTGTTCGTGTAACGTTGACGCTTGAAGCGATTGTAAAAGCAGAAAACATCGACGTCACAGAAGAAGAAGTAGAAAAAGAATTGCAAGAAATGGCTAACTTATATAACTTATCAGTAGATAAGTTAAAAGAGCTTTTAGGCACAGTAGACGGCTTAAAAGAAGATTTGAAGATGCGCAAAGCGATCGATTTCCTTGTTGAAAACAGCAAAGTTGTTGCATAATGAGAGGAGAAAGAACAAGGTGCCACACGTGCCTTGTTCTTTCCACATATAAATCACTATGGAAGTTTTCTAACTTTTCACGCACATTTGCATTTTTATTGGCATACTTTTAAAGATTTATGATAAAATGACGAATACATAACGTTTTTTCATTTTTATGTACATATGATCGTAAAGGAATAAGGGGTGAAAACATGTTTAAATTTAATGATGAAAAAGGGCATTTAAAATGCTCGTTTTGTGGCAAAACGCAAGAACAAGTGCGCAAGCTTGTTGCTGGCCCAGGCGTATACATATGTGATGAATGTATTGAATTGTGTACTGAAATTGTGCAGGAGGAGCTTGGATCGGAAGAAGAAGTAGAATTTAAAGATGTGCCGAAACCGAAGGAAATTCGCGAAATTTTAGATGAGTACGTCATCGGACAAGATGAGGCGAAAAAAGCGCTTTCTGTGGCAGTATACAACCATTACAAACGCATTAATTCAAACAGTAAAATTGACGATGTTGAATTAGCAAAAAGTAACATTTTAATGATCGGACCGACAGGAAGTGGAAAAACGTTGCTCGCTCAAACGCTTGCACGCATCTTAAATGTGCCATTTGCGATCGCTGATGCGACATCGCTAACAGAAGCCGGGTATGTAGGTGAAGACGTTGAAAATATTTTGTTGAAGCTCATTCAAGCTGCAGATTATGATATTGAGCGAGCAGAAAAAGGAATTATTTACATCGATGAAATTGACAAAATTGCGCGGAAATCAGAAAACCCTTCCATTACGCGCGACGTATCTGGTGAAGGGGTACAGCAAGCATTATTAAAAATTTTGGAAGGTACTATCGCGAGTGTGCCGCCACAAGGGGGGCGCAAGCATCCGCATCAAGAGTTTATCCAAATTGACACGACAAACATTTTGTTCATTTGCGGGGGAGCGTTTGACGGTTTAGAGCCAATTATTAAGCGTCGACTCGGTAAAAAAGTAATCGGTTTTAGCTCTGATGTGCAAGCTGAAGTTGAAGAAAAAGATTTATTATCGAAAGTGTTGCCAGAAGACTTATTAAAGTTCGGGTTAATTCCAGAGTTTGTTGGTCGTCTTCCGGTGATTACAAGCTTGCAGCCGCTTGATGAAGACGCGCTTGTTGATATTTTAGTGAAGCCGAAAAATGCGCTCGTGAAGCAGTATGAAAAAATGCTTGAGCTTGACGATGTTGAACTTGAATTTGAAGAAGAAGCGCTTCGTGAAATTGCCAAACGCGCGATTGAGCGGAAAACAGGGGCACGCGGATTGCGTTCAATTATTGAAGGCATTATGCTCGATGTTATGTTTGAATTACCGTCGCGTGAAGATGTGAAAAAATGTGTCATTACTGCACAAACGGTACGCGGAGAAAAAGCGCCGCTTCTCATTTTACAAGATGGAACGGTCGTCGAGTATGAAAGAAAAACGTCCGCTTAAGTTTAAAATCGCCTTTCGATGAGAAAGGCGGTTTTTTTGTTTATTTCTGTTTTTGTTCGGAGATACTATGCGTACAATACATACGCAGGAGGAACGAGCATGAATTGGACGAATATCGCATTAATGATTCAGTTGTTTTTCGGGATCGTGATCGGCCTATACTTTTTAAATTTATTAAAAAGCCAACGAACACAAAAAATTTCGATCGATAAAGAAGCGAGAAAAGAGATGGAGCAACTTCGGAAAATGCGTTCCATTTCATTAACAGAGCCGCTTGCTGAAAAAGTGCGTCCAAAAACGTTTGATGATATTGTCGGTCAAGAAGATGGGATAAAAGCGTTAAAAGCTGCGTTATGTGGACCGAATCCACAACATGTCATTATTTATGGGCCGCCTGGCGTTGGAAAAACAGCAGCGGCTCGTCTCGTATTAGAAGAAGCAAAAAAAAATCCGTTATCTCCGTTTCGAAAGGATGCTGTATTTATTGAATTAGATGCAACGACAGCACGTTTCGATGAACGGGGCATTGCTGATCCGCTCATCGGTTCTGTACACGATCCGATTTATCAAGGAGCGGGGGCGATGGGACAAGCAGGTATTCCGCAACCGAAGCAAGGGGCGGTGACAAACGCCCACGGTGGTATACTATTCATTGATGAAATTGGTGAATTGCATCCCATTCAAATGAACAAGTTGTTGAAAGTGTTAGAAGATCGCAAAGTATTTTTTGAAAGCGCGTATTACAGTGAGGAAAATCCAAACATTCCGAATCATATTCATGATATTTTTCAAAACGGATTACCGGCTGATTTTCGGCTCGTCGGCGCTACGACGCGCACGCCAAATGAAATACCGCCAGCTATTCGCTCACGCTGTATGGAAGTATTTTTTAGAGATTTAGAACAAGAAGAAGTTGCCCAAATTGTGAAAAAGGCAGCAGAAAAAGTGAATCTTCCAATTGAAGAACAAGCGGTAAATGAGCTAGCGATGTACGCGCGCAACGGAAGGGAAGCGGTCAACACGTTGCAAATTGCGGCGGGTATTGTTATTTCGGAGAAACGGTCTAAAATTTTACGTCAAGACATTGAATGGGTCATTCAATCGAGTCAATTATCACCACGTTATGAAAAAAAGGTAGGGACAGAAGCGAAAATTGGATTAGTGAACGGACTAGCAGTTCACGGTCCAAATAGCGGGGCGTTATTAGAAATTGAAGTTGCCGTATTGCCAGCAAAAGAAAAAGGAACGATCAATATGACTGGCATTGTGGAAGAAGAGCAAATCGGCGGACAAGGGAAATCTATTCGGCGAAAAAGCATGGCGCGCGGCTCCATTGAAAGTGTGATTACCGTTTTACGCACGTTCGGCGTTCCTGCTGACCAATATGATATTCATGTGAATTTTCCAGGTGGTGTTCCAATTGACGGCCCCTCTGCTGGGGTAGCGATGGCAATAGGCATTTACTCAGCTATTTATCGTTTACCGATTGATCCGACGGTCGCAATGACGGGAGAAATTGGTGTACACGGCAACGTTAAACCAGTTGGTGGTATTTTCCCGAAAGTGAAAGCGGCCAAACAAGCTGGAGCGAAAACAGTCATCATTCCACGTGACAATATGCAATCTATTTTAAGACAAGTGACAGAAATTGAAATCGTTCCAGTTGACCATATCGGTGATGTTCTTTCTTTCTTATTTCGCGAACACGTTCGTTCTGTTCCAATGCGTCACCATGTGCCGAAAACAGAACTTATGTGAAAGCAGTCGACTTCAACGGAGCGTTGAAGTCGATTTTTTACGATGAAAGATTTTACAAACTCTATAATGTACTATACAATAGGGCAATAGAAGTATGATGGAGGTGCGGGTTGTGGCGAGAAAGAAAAATAAAGTGATTCCACTCTTGCCGTTAAGAGGATTACTTGTGTTCCCGACGACAGTATTGCATTTAGATGTTGGACGGGAAAAATCCGTGCAGGCGTTAGAAAAAGCGATGGTTGAAGACAATCTCGTGTTGTTAACGTCGCAAAAAGACGTACAAATTGATGATCCGGAACTTGAAGATTTATATGATATGGGGACGGTTGCGCGGGTGAAGCAATTATTGAAGTTGCCGAACGGGACATTTCGTGTGCTCGTTGAAGGAATATCGCGCGGAAAAGTATTAAAATGGGTAAGTGAAGATCCTTGCTATGTCGTGCAAATTGAACAGTTTACCGACAATGAAAAGGACGATATGGAACTTGAAGCATTGCGCCGCACAATGCTTGAGTATTTTGAGCAATACATAAAGCTTTCTAAAAAATTGTCCGCTGATATTTATACGTCTGTCATGGACATTCAACAAGCGGGGCGAATGGCGGACATTATCGCTTCTCATTTGCCGTTAAAACTTGAAGAAAAGCAACGGTTGCTTGAAGCGGTTGCTGTGAAAGAACGCGTTCATCAAATCATTCAAATTCTTCATAACGAAAAAGAAATTTTGCATTTAGAAAAACGAATTAGCCAACGCGTGAAACAATCGATGGAGCGGACGCAAAAAGAATATTACTTACGCGAGCAAATGAAGGCCATTCAAAAAGAGCTTGGTGAGAAAGAAGGAAAAGCTGGCGAAATTGAATCGTTGCGCGAGAAAATTGAACAAGTAGGTATGCCGGAACACGTGAAAGCAACTGCATTAAAAGAGCTTGAACGCTATGAAAAAGTGCCGGCCGCTTCTGCAGAAAGTGGAGTTATTCGCAACTATTTAGATTGGTTGCTTGCGTTACCATGGACGAAACAAACAGAAGATATTCACGATATTCATCGCGCTGAAAATATTTTAAACGAAGAACATTACGGGCTCGAAACGGTAAAAGAGCGCGTTCTTGAATATTTAGCTGTGCAACAACTGACGAACTCGTTGCGAGGTCCAATTCTTTGTTTAGTTGGCCCGCCGGGAGTTGGAAAAACATCGCTCGCTCGTTCGATTGCAAAAACGTTAAATCGACATTTCGTTCGTATTTCGCTCGGTGGGGTGCGAGATGAATCGGAAATTCGTGGACATCGCCGCACGTACGTCGGGGCTTTACCAGGTCGTATTATTCAAGGGATGAAAAAAGCTGGAACGATTAACCCTGTATTTTTACTTGATGAAATTGATAAAATGTCGAACGATTTTCGCGGTGATCCGTCTGCGGCGTTACTTGAAGTATTGGACCCGGAACAAAATCATTCATTTAGCGATCATTATATTGAAGAGCCGTATGACTTATCGAAAGTGATGTTTATTGCGACAGCGAATACGCTCGCAACGATTCCTCGTCCGCTGCTAGATCGAATGGAAGTCATTACAATTCCGAGCTATACGGAAATTGAAAAGCTTCATATTGCAAAAGAACATTTATTGCCAAAACAAATGGAAGCGCACGGTTTGCAAAAGCGTATGCTTCATATGCGCGATGAAGCGCTCATGCAAGTCATTCGCTATTATACGCGTGAAGCAGGTGTGCGGAATTTAGAACGCCAACTGGCTTCCATTTGTCGCAAAGCTGCCAAAACAATCGTATCTGAGGGACGAAAGCGCGTTGTCATAACAGAAAAAAACGTTAGCGAATGGTTAGGAAAGCCGAAATATCATTACGGGCGAGCTGAAAGTGAAGATCAAGTTGGCGTGGCGACAGGGTTGGCGTATACAGCGGCTGGTGGAGATACGTTGGCAATTGAAGTATCGATTGCTCCTGGCAAAGGAAAGCTGACGCTGACGGGTCAACTAGGCGACGTCATGAAAGAATCTGCCCAAGCAGCATTTACATACATTCGCTCGAAGGCGAAAGAATTCGGAATCGATCCAGAGTTTCATGAAAAGTTAGATATTCATATTCATGTGCCAGAAGGGGCGGTACCAAAGGATGGGCCTTCGGCAGGAATTACGATAGCGACGGCGCTCATTTCGGCGTTGACAGGAAAACGAGTGAGCCGTTTTGTCGGTATGACGGGTGAAATTACATTGCGCGGTCGTGTACTTGCGATTGGCGGGGTAAAGGAGAAAGTATTAAGCGCCCATCGCGCAGGGTTAAAGAAAGTCATTTTGCCGAAAGAAAACGAAAAAGATTTAGAAGATATTCCAGAGGTTGTAAAAAAACAATTGCAGTTTGTTCTCGTTTCACATATTGATGATGTACTTGAACATGCTTTGGTAGGTGGAGAAAAATGAAAATTACAAACGTAGAAATGGTCATTAGCGCTGTGAAGCAAGAACAATATCCAGCAGGCCAGCTCCCAGAGTTTGCGCTTGCTGGGCGCTCAAACGTCGGAAAATCGTCGTTTATTAATAAAATGATTAACCGAAAAAATTTTGCGCGCACTTCGTCAAAACCTGGAAAGACACAAACATTGAACTTTTATCGCATTAACGATGCGTTTTATTTTGTTGACGTGCCGGGATATGGATTTGCGAAAGTATCAAAAACAGAACGCGAAGCATGGGGGAAAATGATTGAAACGTATTTTACGACACGTGAACAGCTGAAGGCAGCGTTGTTGATCGTTGATTTGCGTCATCCTCCAACGAAAGATGATGTGATGATGTATGAGTTTTTAAAACATTACAACATTCCGACGCTCGTCATCGCAACGAAAGCGGATAAAATTCCACGCGGGAAATGGCAACAACATGAGAAAGTCGCCAAAGAAACATTGCGTCTTATTTCAGATGACGAACTTATTATTTTTTCGGCTGAAACAGGACAAGGGAAAGATGAAGCGTGGGGAGCATTGCAAAAATGGATGTAAAAAATGTGGGTGATTGACCCACATTTTTTGTATAGTTAGCCTTTTTTTATGAATAATAAGTACAATCCAATCAAAATGAACGACAATGGCCAAATATGAATGAGTGAATCAAACGTTACGGATGTAAACACTTGTTGAAGCCGATGTGAAAATAAAAAAATGATCGACAAAACAAAAAGTAAAACGGTAGGAAGCAATGCTTGTTTCGTTTTTATGTACTGTAGCAACAATCCGAGCGCGATAATAAAGGTGACCATGCTTATATGATCCGGCCATGATGAAAGGCGCGAAGCGAGATGAAAATGAACGCCAATTCCTGTGAACACAACGCCGGGTAAAATAGCGGAGTAGTCTTTTCCGATGTACGCTTGACCTAAAAAAGCGATTCCGGTAATGAACAACAACGTTGGCCACGTATGGAAAGATGGAAAAAGTGAAAATCGCTCAAGTAAAAAATACATCCCAAAACCGATTAAGATGATGCCAGAAAAAATACCACGTTTTTTCATTGAAAATCCCCCAATTCCATGCGACACTTAAAACAGCATCTGTTCCTAGTTTACTAAATGCGCGCCATTTAAGAAAGATCGAAAGTTGTCAAATTGTATTCACAGTTTATAAGGAAAAAACAATGTAGACGTGCTATAATGAAATGAGATGACTTTAAACTTCGAGGTCAACAACCCAACGACTAAAGTCATGGGCTTGTAAGCCCCATGTTGACCAGACCAAGGCTTGAAACAGAGCCTACGTTATAGATGTCATGACACGTTCGGGTGCTTCTCCAGCCCGTTCCTCTGTCGTGCAAGGTTAAACAAGCGTGGTGGGTAGCGCTAGTGTCTTGCACATAACAAGCATCTATAACATGGTCGAGGAGAATATGACCTGCTTTATGCAGAGGAAAGGGGAGAACCCTATGGTTTTTGTGTTAGACACAAACAAACGTCCGCTTGCTCCTTGTCACGAAGCAGTTGCAAGAAAGCTGTTGAAACAAGGGAAGGCGGCGATTTACAGGCGATTTCCA
>NZ_FOJQ01000021.1 GCF_900111795.1 Anoxybacillus pushchinoensis
TGTTGACGAGGGTCAAAAGAAATGAACAAATGAACATGATCAGGCATAATTTCCATTGCTTTGATTTGTACATCATGTTCTTTGGCAACTTCTTCAAAAATTTTTTTTAAATCTCGTTCAATATCTCCAACTAACACTTTTCTACGGTATTTTGGACAAAACACAATATGATATTGATTGAGATAAACAATCCCTTTTTTATGGGTGTATTTTTCGTTTTCCAAAAACAATCACCTCTATACTAAATATACCATAAACAATAGATAAAATAAACACATCTAATAAATTTATCAAAAAAAATACGCAATTCATCCCCGTGTCTAAAGACAGGGGCTTTCTTGCGCTTCCCTCGTAATTTCATTGACTGTTAGCTTATCGTGTTCCGCAAGCAGCAATACAATATCTTGTCGATGAGGATCGCTTAGCGCTTGAAATAATGGTATACACGATCGAAACACCTCGATCGCTTTTTGTCCCATTCCCCTCTTCCTTTCTTTTGTTTAAAAGTTTAAACATTTGATATCTTTGTCTTATTCTTTTTCTTCACGCCTGTCAATGCATTATTCGAAAAATAGATCCTTTACCTTCCCTTCACCTCCCTCCTCAACTGTTCCACAAGCGCCTCTTGGTATCCTGCTTTTTTCCGCCGCAATATTTCTTGTTTTACTGGCTGCAAGTCATGAAGCGTCACCGATTGCAGTTTCGCCAAACGTTCATCGGATAGCGGAACGGTCGGTTTGGTCGCCAAATAATCAGAACAGTCGTAATGCCAAAGCCGAACAGATGAACCGTACCGCTCGACAAGGCGCTGCGCCATTTTTAGTCCTTCCGGGTCAAAATCGCCCGAATAATAAAGGGTAACCCCTTCTTTTACGAGTAAATCAAACAGCCACCTCGTCGCTAAATTCAATTGACCGTTTGTGCTAATGAGCGGTACGTTCGCATCTAACAGCGTCGAAAACACACCGGCATTTTCGACGACAAAGACGTTGTTTCCTACAGACGGATACGCCCGCACTAGCGGCATCACTTCCCGTAACGGCACATTTAGCGCCGTATTCGTTGCACATGCGGCAGCGAAAACAGGATGGCGGCCTTTCTCTGTTTCTGCCATCACGCCAGCGCACGTCACAAAGTTTAATACATCTTCCCGCAACAGCCGATACGACTGCAATAGTTCGTTCACGTCTTCGACCGCCGAAAGGTCGTACTCGGTGTCCGTATAAAATTCGAGCGCCGAAAGCAATAGCTTCCCTGCAAGTGTATGCAAATCAAACATATGCGGATCGTTCGCTACTTTTTGCGCAAAAACGGGCAAGCGAACGTAGGTGGACGGAAGCTGTTCGAGCGCGCGGCAAACAGCAGAAAGCGCCGCCTCTAACGCGTGATGGTTTTGTTGATACGCTAATTGCACAAACCGCTGCTTTTCTACCGCCATCAACCAATCGCGCTGTGCTCGATACGTATTCATAAGCCGGGTAAAATAGGCTTCCTTTTCCCGCTCTATTTCTTGTTGTTGCTCTTTTTTCGTTACGAGCGGCTCGCCAAAATAGCATGACAGCAACTCCACGAGAGAAATGCCGGCAAACCTTGTATTCGCAAGCTGTTGTTCAAACGCCGCGAGCGACACGCGGCTCATTTCTTTGCCAAAAAACGACGCGATCGCTTCCTTTTCCTCCGCCGAAAAAGACGAAACGGAAATCGTGCCCCCTATGCGACCAAGCGATTCGTATTTCTTTTTCATTTCGCAAAAAAGGCGGTGAAACGAACGTTCACCGCGAAAAAATTGCACCGCTTCCTCTACCCGATTCAATGCGATCCCCCTCTCATCATTGCCGCTAACTTTTCATCCGTAACAAGCTGCTTTATTTTTCCGTTCCAATAATAGCGAATGACCGTCACGAACGAAGCATTTTTCGGACGAACGAGTTCGCAAATCGATAGCGCCGGAACGGTATCATAATCGCCCCAGAGCGCTTGCGAGTTCATCACATAGTTAAACCCAAGCTGCTCGACAAGCCCGAACATATTGCGAATATTATTTTCGTCTACCCCCGCGAACGCTTCATCCAACGAAATAATGTACGGCGCATCGTCTGCTGCTTCTTGATAACGCGAATACGTCGCGGCAAACAACGGAATATACATCGCCATCGCTTTCTCCCCACCGCTAAATTGATAGAACCGTTGGTTCGTCAACTCTCGTTTCGGTTCATTCGTTTTTTGGTAATGAAGGGTAAATGAAAACCATTTCCGATAGTCTAATACTTCTTTAATAATTTGGTGGAGCGTATTGCCTTGGCCGCGCTCTTCTAGCAATTCGCGCGCTCGATGAATTTTCGAGCGGAAATGTTTCGTCACTCGCTGCAAATCTTCCTCTTTTAATAGCCGCGAGTTCATCCGCAACAACTCGACAAGCTCTTTCGTATCCATCTCTTCTTCCGTTTCCGCGGTGCGCGGCTTCCATTGAATAAACAACACCAGCCCAGAAGACGTGTCGAGCTGTTGCATTAGTTCGTTCATATCTTTTACCCAACGCTCCGCCCGTTGAATGCGGCTGCGCAAAATTCGACCGATCGTTTTTAAAATAATTTCTTCATACAATTCGCGGTCCTGCTCTTTCATATATTCCCGCTGCAAGAAAATGTCGTGCTCGATTTCACGCAATACATAAAATGGTGATACGCGCTGCCCTTTATAATCAAGCAAAAGGACGATGCGGTCTTGCTTTTCTCTCCATCCGGAGACTTTTAATTCCATTTCTTCATCTAGCTCGATATCCGTAAACAAATTGTCCTCCTCAGCTGCGACAGGCTCTTGGCTGAGCCGGTATTCCGTTAAATTCGCCGACTCTTGGAAAAAGACGCTATTTAATCGGTTCACAAGCGACGTTCGAGCTTCTTTCGCTAGCACCCCGTATTGCTGCATCGCTTCTTTTGCTTTTTCCAACCAATCAGAACCGTGAAGCTCTACAAGCTCAAGGGAAAGCTCTCGCGCAAACGACCGCTTCCATGCCTCCGCTAGCCGCTTTGCGAACGTTTCTTTCACCGAAAGCTGTTCGCATTTTTCACGAATGGCTTTCAGCTCATGCTCTAGCGCAATGCGCTCGTTCATTTTCGCTGGCATTTCTCGCTGCAAAAATGCCAACCGGTCGCGGACGCGCTGAATTTCCGCTTGAACTTCTTCTGCGCCCATTAGTTGCAGCGTCCGCTCGATTTCTTGCCGCTTCAGTTCGAGTTTTTGCTGCTCTTTTGCGAGCATATGCCGTTCGCCTTTCGTTTCATCGATTTCTTGTTGCAACGTTTCTAACTGCTCTGTCCGATGATGAATCATGTCGAGCAAATGGAGAAACTCCCGATGGGTCATTTGCAATTCATGAAGCCCACGCATATACGATTTCATAAAAACAAGCGCCTGTTCATAGCCGTCCTTGGAAAACTCTAAATCGAGCCCCTCGGTTTGCTCGCGCAACGTTTGTTTTGCTTGTTGCCAATCGCGGGCAAGCTGGGCTAACTTTTCGTTTTTCTTTTCCCATTCGCGTTGTTTGCTTATTATCATTCGCTTCGTTTTTTCTCGTTCTTCAAAGGCTGCGCGCATGTCGCGGTCGGTTGGAAAGGCACGAAACCAGCGGGTTATTTGCGCAATCGTCTGCTCGAGCTGTTTTAGCATGTCGGTTCCCTCATGAAGCTGGGCGCGAAGTTCGTGGAGTTCTGCTTCGAGTGCGGCGATCTTTTCTAGCCGCCAACGCTTGCGGGCAGTGCGTCCGATAAACAACGCTTTTTCCCGCGCCGGGGCATGCCCTTTGATTAAGCCGAGCGTATAACGCCCTTCTTCATGAAGCATAAACGTTCCGTCCATTTCTCCATCGGCAAGAACGATGCTTTGAAGTACTTCGTTAATGCGCGTTTTGGACACTTTGCATCCTTCATCTACATCTGGCTGCAAATAGTCTGCTAATGTATGCGCCAGTTCGACAGGACGTGGAACAATCACTCGGTCACACGTTACTTCGACATCGGTTTCTGTAATTAACGCATCAAGTAGCCCTGCATGATACAATGCCGATTCAATCCGCTCCCGAAGCGGTTCTGGTACATGGTCTTGAAATTCCACCCCTGCATAAAACGGGACAAAAGCAATCCCTTTTTCCTCTAACTCCGCCCGCGCTGCGATCGTTTGTTCATCGCGCATGAGCTCGGGGTCTTTTTGCGTTTTCCATTGGTTCCATTCGGCTTCTTTTGCGTCAATTTTTTCCTCTAATAACGTGCACGTATGCTTTTGCTTCATTTTTTCTTCGTTTTTTCGATTGAGTGCTTCGTAATACGCTTCCGTAAACGGTTGCTTCATCTCATCGACGTGATACGTTTCGTATAGTTCGTGAAGACACTGTAAAAATAGTTGGACAGAGGGTTCCGGTACGGAAACGTCTTGGCATTGTTCGAGCCAGCGAAATACTTCTTGTTGGAAACGCGCTTTTTCGTTTTCTAACAGTTCGAGCCATTTCGCTTCTTCATGGCGCAATTCGTCTACTTCCCGCTGCAGCTCCCCTGCCTCTTTACTCGTTTCTTCATAGCGCGCCTTCATTTCATCATGGCGGCGCCAAAGCGCAATCGTTTGTTCTAGTTTTTCAACGTATTCTTGTCCTTCTCGCTTCCAGACGGTAAAATCAAATTTCGTTTGGCGCTGTCGAGCAAAGTCCGCTTCGTTAAGAGCATGGGAAGAGAAGGAACTTTCCATCGCATCATGCCGTAAGTCTTCTACTTGCTGCGTGAGTTGCTTTTCTATCTGATACCGCCGGTCTTCGTCTTCTTCTAACTGGCGCTTATAGCGGCGTTCGAGCTGCTCTTTTTCATCGATTTGCCGCAATAGTTTTTGTTGCTTGTCATGAATGTCGCGTATTTCTTGTTGGACTCGCTCATATTCTTTCGCCGCTTGAAACACTTCGTGGCTCGCTAATTCTAATTCTCGTTGATGCAATACGTCCTGTTCGTTTGCAAGCGTTTGAATGTATTCGCTCAAAGCGACAAGGTGCGCTTGCTTTTCCTGTTCCTCCGCAAGCCATTGCTTTTCTTCTTCTGCTAGCCGCTTCACTTGTTTGTCAGCCTTTATCCATTCGCTTGCTTTTTCCGCAATCATATACTCGTTATACGCTCGATATTGCGCACAAAGCCGTTTTAGTGATTGCTCATCGCGCTCTAGCTGCTCTAGCTGCTGTTTCGTTTGGTCCATATTTTCAATCGTTTCCGATAAATGGCGCAACTCGTCGTCTGTCAACGCGGGGAGCGAGCTTTCTAAAATCTCGTAAATGACCGTTGGCTTGAAATCCTTCGATAGCTTCGGGCTACGCAATTGAATCAATAGCTCAATTAATTCTTGAAACGCCTCCATCGATTCAAATCGGAAGACGTGCTTATTGACGAGCTCCATATATTCTTTTTGTGAATCCACGACCGTTCCGCCGTTGCCAAGTACATTCGCCAGTTCGCGTTTGGTGAGCGGGATTTTTTCCGTTCCATCCGCTGATTTTTCCGTTTTATATAAAAATAAATCGCGACCGATGCGGCGGTTATCAAAAATGACGAACCCCCAAAAGTCCATATTTTTTTGCCGCTTTGCCCGTAAGCCAATCCCTGTCGTTACGTATTGTTCCGTCTGCATTCGCTTATATTCTAAAAATAAATAGCCTGTCCGCTCATCGCGATCGACAATTTCCTTTTCGCCAAGCAAGTAATCTTCCATTTTTCGTGCCCGAGAACCGAACGGGTCGAGCCGGTCGGGCGTTTTTTTTCCGTCCAATAAGACAGGAAGCAAGCTTTGCATCGTTACTGACTTCCCAGAACCGTTCGTCCCGCGCAACAACAACTTGCCGTCGGCAAACTCGAAATATTGTTCGTCGTAATACCAAAAATTAATTAATCCCGCGCGATGAAGCACCCATTTATTTGTCATCATCGTCTCTTCCTTTCGTTGTAAAGTCGTCTGGATATTGACCGACAAGCCGTCCAAGCAGCGGATAAAGCACGACCATGCCCGTTTCCTGTTCATATTCTGCCATCTTCCAGTCTTTTAAAGCAGAGAGCAGTTCAGAGGCGAGCTGTGCCGTCGTCATTTCCCGATACGTTTTGCTCCAGCCTTCGCCATACTGCTCGCTGCACCGGTGAAGCAGCTGCCGAAAATCGGACATCGTCACGTGGATTTGCCCGTATTCATCCGGTGGATAGTTGTCCAAATGAGCGCGAACGACAGAGGCAAAATGAAGGATAATATCCGACGTTCCCTTTTGATCTGGAAATAACGTATACACATGTTGCCGTTCTGGAATCGTCAGCAAGGCTGCATTTTTATATAGTTCGTAGCGAAAATCGGTATGCGCCTCGATGTCATCGCGCAGTCGATGGCGGAAGTTGCGCAAATAATAAAAGTTTGGGTCGTCTTTTTGCCGACGATATACAACAGGAGATAAAAAGAGCTGCCGATAAATAAAGTGGCGGCGGTAGTCGTCGGGTGACACTTTCCACTCTTCCTCCAACAGTTGCTCGATCGTTTCATATTGAATGAAGTCTTTCGGATAGGACCGCATAAAATAGCGGGACAGTACAGGAACTTCATACAACGCTTCTTCGTCTTCTTGATTGGCAAACGCCTCAACTTCCCCGTCGACGTGATGTATAATCCCGATTTGCTCGGCTGTTTTTAAGACGCGAATTAACGCGCGACGATGTTGGTAGTTCGTCCAATCGAGCGCCGTTTCGCCTGGATACATCGCTTTTATTTCTTCGCATACATCAGACAATAAAAATTTTTCTTCGACTGCTTTTCCTTCTAAATATGCTAACAAGCAACAAAATAACGCGTAGTCGAGCGGTTCTTGAAACGACTCCATTCCCATCCACGCTTCTGGTTCGGCTGGTATTTTTTCGAGCTTAGCAAAATAGCGGTGAACAATGAGCCGATAGCCGAATTTCTCTTGCACATACCGCTTTAACACTTTTTCACGTTCCCGTATTTTTTGAAAAAGTTCCGGCTCTTTTTCCCGAACAATCCAAAACTGTTCAAACAGCGCCGTTAACGCTTCTTTCGCTTTCTCATCGAACTCTTTTTCCATTCTCTCTTCTCCTAGTCTAGCAAATGGATTTCGTAATTTGGCATCATTAACGTACCATCTTCTGCTTTCAGTATAATCGTCCCTTCACGTTGGACTACTTTCACTTTCCATCCGTTTTCCGTTTGCACCGTCCGGTCTTCTCGCCCCATCGCTTTTGCAATCCACCCGAGCAGCGTTTTGCGAATATGCGAAGCAACGACCGGTAGCTCCTGAAGTACAATTTTTCCGTCGTTTATAAGCTGTGTGAGTTCTTCTTCCTCCTGTTGTTTCGCTGCTAAGTAGGCGGCCATCGTTTCCTCTTTTTCTTTCCGCCGATCAATCATTGCTTCTGGCTTTTTCTTTTCTCGGTAGTGGCGAACGCGCGGTTTTACGAGCCATTCTGCCGGCTGTTCCTCCCAAATATCGCGGTACATATTTTCCGTTGCATCGTTTTCGGCGACGATGTGCTTTGTATGAAAACAGCCGAACACAACCGCCGATAATTTATGCGCTTCTTCTATCGTTTCTAATGAAGAAAACCATTTCGCTAAATGCAAGTAATCTTTTTTTCGGCTGCGGAAGTGGTGATGACGTTCCCCTAAGCGCTGAACGACGCGCGTCATTCGCCGAATCGCTTCGTTTGTCTGCTTTTGTAAAAACGACAGTTCGCTTTCATGCCCGTTTCGTCCTAAAAACCATTCGCTTAAACTGCGCCACGTGTCTAATTTCTCTTCTACTAGCTGTTCACGCGAAAGAATCGCCCCTTCAAAGCGTGGAATGGCAAGCTGGTAAGCGACCACTTCCTCAATAAAACGGCGAACACCGTCCTCTGGCAAGTCTTCGAGCAGTTTTTCAATTTGCATCGACGTTTTTTGCAATGCGACGATAAAATCGCGCAAATAAGCGGTAAACTGTTCTTTATAGACGAGAAATGAATCAGACATCATCCGTTCTTCCATGTTTTCTCCGTTTAAATAGGCAATATAGTCAGCAGAATTTTGGATGATTTTTTTAAAATAATCAAACGTTTCTTCCCACACTTGATTCATTTCTTCCCTTTTTTCGGCAAATCCATCGTGGATAATCGATTCCATTCGGACAAGCGACGCATACAAGCGGTCAAACCGCGTTTTTTCGAGCGAGCCGCCAAACGTCTCCCCTAGCTGCTCAAGCGTACGAATCATTCGTTCGATTTCAACCGTATATGGGCTGCATTGATAGCGAAACCGTTTCTTTTTAAATTCCTCAATCGTCCGAATATGACCCGTTTCTTGTCTAGCGATTAAGTTTCTCCATTTGACGAGCTGCTCTAGGTCTTGTTGCAGCTCTTCTTCTGTGTAATCTTGAAATTCATCGAATTGTTTTAAAAAAGCGTACACTTCTTCTGGAAACAAATATTGCCGCATTCGTTCGTGTTGCGTATAAAAATAGCGTAAAATCGCGCGGTACCGGTACGCGTTATCAACTACTAAATATTTCGCCTCCGTAATCGGCTTTAGCCATGACGTATCCATCTTGTGCTCCCCTTATATCCTTCATCTACTATCATTGTAATCGATTCGCCAGCCGTTCTCTACTTAAACGTCGTTGGGAAAATGTGCTCGCCTATAAGAAGCTTGCTTAAAACACGAATATGTTCGCTAGTCATTCGCTGTCGATTCGTGTAAAATGGAAACGAAAAGGAGGTGAACAAAATGGTAGAACAGCTGCTATACGAAATTCTTCATGAAGTAAAAGCAACTCGAGAAAAAGTCGAATCGCTAGAAAAACGAGTGGAAGCAGTCGAGCAAAAGGTGGAAGCTATTGAAAAAGAAGTATCTTCCTTACGCCAACAAGTACAAGCACTGGACGAGAAAGTTCAAACACTAGACGGAAAAGTTCAAGCGCTAGATGGAAAAGTGCAACTACTCGATGAACGAACACTCGAAACGAAAGCGATTTGTGAAGCGGTTCGTCACGGTCAAGAGGCGCTCGCCGCAAAATACGATGCACTCGCGCTCGATGTCCACAACATGCAAGGAAACATCACCCGCTTAACAAACATACTCGAAGAAAAAGTACTCCCTGCCCTCACCGACCACGAATCGAGCATCCAAGTATTAAACAATCGTGTATTTAAAGTCGAAAGCACTTTACAAAAGCTTGTACACCTATAAAAATAAAGCGGCATTGTCCGATGGCAATGCCGCTTTATTTTTATCGTTTATTAATTTCTTCAAGCAATAGCTTATTGACAAGCGGTGGGTTGGCTTGTCCTTTTGTTGCTTTCATAATTTGACCGACTAAAAAGCCAATTGCACGGTCTTTTCCGTTTTTGAAGTCTTCGATCGATTGTGGATTCGCGTCGAGCACTTCTAACACAATTTTGCGCAACGTTGCTTCGTCAGAAATTTGCACAAGCCCTTGTTGTTTGACGATTTGCTCTGGATCGCCGCCTTTTTCCACAAGTTCTTTAAAGATTTTCTTCGCAATTTTTGACGAAATTGTACCGTTTTGAATAAGTTTAATCATGCCTGCAAGACTTTCTGGTGTTAAAGCAATGTCGTGCAATTCTTTTTGTTCTGCGTTTAAATAAGCAGATACTTCAACCATCAGCCAGTTCGATGCAAGCTTCGGATCCGCTCCATTTGCAACCGTTGCTTCAAAGAAATCCGCCATTTCTTTTGTGAGTGTTAACACTTTCGCATCATACTCTGGCAAACCAAGCTCTTCGACATATCGCTTTTTCCGCGCATCCGGAAGTTCTGGAATGGACGCACGTACGCGCTCTTTCCACTCATCGTCAATATAAAGCATCACTAAATCTGGTTCTGGGAAGTAGCGATAGTCTTCCGAACCTTCTTTTGTACGCATTAAAATCGTTGTTTTCGTCGCTTCATCGAAACGGCGCGTTTCTTGCTGGATGACACCGCCAGACAATAAAATTTTCTCTTGGCGTTTTGCTTCGTACTCCAATCCTTGACGCACGAAGTTAAACGAGTTTAAGTTTTTCAATTCCGTTTTCGTACCGAACTTGTCTGAACCGATTGGGCGAAGGGAAATGTTTGCGTCACAACGAAGCGAACCTTCTTCCATTTTGCAATCGGATACGCCTGTATATTGAATGATTGATTTTAATTTTTCTAAATACGCATACGCTTCTTCTGGTGAACGAATATCTGGCTCAGATACGATTTCAATAAGGGGCGTGCCTTGACGGTTAAAGTCAACTAGCGAATAGCCATCCCCTGTATGCGTCAGCTTTCCGGCATCTTCTTCTAAATGAATGCGCGTGATGCCGATTTTTTTCTTTTTGCCGTTCACTTCAATTTCGATCCAACCATTTTGTCCAATCGGTTGGTCGTATTGCGAAATTTGGTACGCTTTCGGGTTGTCTGGATAAAAATAGTTTTTCCGGTCAAACTTCGTTTCCGTCGCAATTTCGCAGTTTAATGCCAGCGCTGCTTTCATCGCATATTCAACCGCTTGTTTATTCAGCACCGGAAGAACGCCCGGATACCCTAAGTCAATGACGCTCGTTTGTGTGTTTGGGGGCGCTCCGAATGCGTTTGGACTACTTGAGAAAATTTTCGATTTCGTTTTCAGCTCGACGTGCACTTCAAGTCCGATGACAATTTCAAAATTCATCACTCATTCCCCCCTTACAACGTTGGTTTTTGTTTATGATAGTCTGTTGCTTGTTCGAACGCATGAGCGACGCGATAAATTGTGCTTTCATCGAAATGTTTGCCGATGATTTGTAATCCAACCGGTAAGCCATCAACAAAGCCACATGGTATAGAAATACCTGGAACACCAGCAAGGTTGACCGGGATCGTTAAAATATCGTTCGCGTACATCGTTAGCGGGTCGCTCGTCTTCTCGCCGATTTTAAACGCTGGCGTCGGTGTCGTCGGCCCGATAATCACATCATATTTTTCAAAAACGTTCTCAAAATCTTGTTTAATGAGCGTCCGCACTTTTTGCGCTTTTTTGTAATATGCGTCATAATAACCAGAACTTAGCGCAAACGTTCCAAGCATAATGCGGCGTTTCACTTCATTGCCGAATCCTTCGCTACGCGTTTGCTTGTACATCTCCATTAAGTTTTTCGCATTATCTGTGCGATACCCGTAGCGAACACCGTCAAAACGGGCAAGGTTGGCCGATGCTTCCGAAGACGCTAATAAATAGTACGTCGCAAGGGCGTATTTGGAGTGAGGAAGCGATACTTCTTCCCACGTTGCCCCTAAGCCTTCTAATACTTTTAGGGCATCGAGCACCGACTGGCGAACTTCCTCTGATACACCTTCTCCTAAATATTCTTTCGGCACGGCAATTTTTAACCCTTGAATATCGCCTGTTAGGGCAGAAACATAGTCTGGTACGTCAACATTTGCGGATGTAGAATCCATCGGATCTAAACCGGAAATGACTTGTAGTACATATGCGTTATCTTCTACCGTACGTGTAATTGGACCGATTTGGTCAAGCGAAGACGCAAACGCAACAAGCCCATAGCGCGAGACACGACCATACGTCGGTTTTAACCCAACAACGCCACAAAACGCAGCTGGTTGGCGAATCGATCCACCTGTGTCTGATCCAAGCGCAAATGGCACTTCTCCTGCTGCCACTGCCGCTGCTGAACCGCCGCTAGAACCGCCTGGCACGCGCTCTAAATCCCACGGATTGCGCGTGAGTTGAAAGCCAGAGTTTTCTGTCGATGATCCCATCGCAAACTCGTCCATATTTAATTTTCCGATCGTCACTGCGTCAGCTTCGTTTAAACGCTCTACAACCGTTGCATCGTAAATCGGGTCGAAGTTGTACAAAATTTTGCTGGCACACGTTGTGCGTAGCCCTTTTGTAACAATGTTATCTTTAATGCCGATCGGCATTCCGAAAAGTAAACCAAATTCCTTTTCCGTTGCAAGTTTTTCGTCTAACTGTTTTGCTTTCACTCGCGCCTGTTCTTCGTTTAACGTTAAAAACGCTTGTACTTTTTCTTCTACTTCGGCAATCCGTTTAAACGATTCATCTACTAAATCTGAAACAGAAATTTCTTTTTTATGTAATAAATTGTGCAGTTCAGATACACGATAATCAAACAATGACATGTTCTTCCCTCCTTACTCTAAAATGGCTGGTACTCGGAATTGTCCGTCTTGATGGTCTGGTGCATTTTTCAATACGTCTTCTAGCGGAAGACCAGCTGTCGGTACATCTTCACGCATGACGTTTTTCATATTTAACACGTGCGACGTTGGCGGAACGTTTTCTGTATCTAGCTCATTTAACTGCTCCGCAAACGTAATAATGGCGTCTAATTGTTTCGCAAACATTGTTGCTTCTTCCTCTGTAATCGCTAAACGTGCTAAATGCGCGACGTGTTTTACTTGTTCGATTGAAATTCGTGACATATGTTTCACCTCCGATATTGTCGACCTTTCGCAATACTATGATGATACCAAACTTTCGCGCAGTGAAGCAACATTTGCCATTCATTTTAGATGAACAAAAAAACGAGATGCCCCATTGGACATCTCGTTATCGTTATGACACGCGCTCTTCATCTCGTTTGAAATCATGCACCCAATAATCAGCGTTCTTTATACCTAGTTTCGTTGGATCAAATACAGGATCGAGTCCTTTTGCTTTTTGATCTTCATAATCTTTTAACGCTTGAAGCGCTGGTTTCGCCAAAATAAGAATAGCAATTAAATTGAGCCAAACCATGACACCTAAACCGACATCGCCAAGTGCCCACGCTAAATCTGCTGTTTTGACTGCCCCGTAAAACGTTGCGATTAAAAGCATAATTTTTAATCCTGTCATCAACCACGTGCTATTTTTTCCACGCATCAAATATGCAACGTTCGTCTCGGCAATGTAGTAATACGCCATAATCGTTGTAAACGCAAAGAAAAATAACGCAATAGCGACAAACGCCGCACCAAAGCCTGGGAAAACTGTTTCAATCGCTGCTTGTGTATAACCAGGACCTGGATTTACACCTTGTAAATTTTCAACAATAAATCCGCCATCTTTACCAACAGTATTATACATTCCTGTGAATAAAATCATAAAAGCGGTAGCTGAACAAACGAGAAGTGTATCAATATATACAGAGAACGCTTGAACAAATCCTTGTTTCGCTGGATGCGATACTTCAGCTGCTGCTGCCGCATGTGCTCCTGTTCCTTGCCCAGCTTCATTTGAATAGATGCCACGCTTTACTCCCCATGAAATCGCCATACCTAAAATGCCACCGAATGCGGAGTCAAATCCTAACGCACTTTTTATGATCAAAGCAAATACAGCTGGCAACTGTGTAATATTTAATACCATAATGACAAGCGCCAGTAAGATGTAAGCAAGTGCCATAAAAGGAACGACATATTGCGCTACAGTTGCGATGCGTTTTACTCCCCCAAAAATAATTGCGCCAATCAAAGCAACAAGCAAAATACCTGTTAATGTCGGACTTAAACCGAAAGCATTATTTAATCCTGTCGCAATCGAGTTTGATTGAATACCCGGCATAAGCAGTCCGACTGCGATAATGGATGAAATCGCAAACAATACTGCATACCACTTCCAACCGATACCTTTTTCAATGTAGTAAGCCGGGCCACCACGATACTGTCCGTCTTGCTTTACTTTATAAATTTGTGCTAATGTTGACTCAATAAAGGCACTTGATGCACCAATAAATGCAATCATCCACATCCAAAATACAGCGCCTGGTCCACCAAAAGCGATCGCTGTCGCCGTTCCGGCAATATTACCGGTTCCCACCCGCCCAGAAAGAGCGATGGATAATGCTTGGAACGAAGAAACACCAGCGTCTGAACTTTTTCCTTGAAACATTAGTTTAATCATGTCTTTAAAATGACGCACTTGTAAAAATCGGGTAATAATAGAAAATAAAAGACCGACCCCAAGGCAAAAATAAATCATAACAGGGCTCCATAATAAGTCGTTCAGAAAGCTAACAACATTCTCCAAAACAATCATCTCCTTTCTCATATTAAAATATTTAACTTTTCAAACTTATTAGAATTATATAACAAAATATTTTCATGAAACAATATAAATTTTTATCGTTTATTCGACATAAATCAAGCATTGACGAGAGAACAAATAACATTGTAGAATGAAAAAAATTTTTGAAAAACAACTCGTATAATTTCGGAAATATGGTCCGAAAGTTTCTACCAAACGACCGTAAATCGTTTGACTACGAGGATTGCTCCTCGTATCGAGTTGGGGAGGAGGAACATATATGAAAGAGCTTGCTGTTGCATCAAAAAGGCAACGCGCTGACATTGTCATTAAAAACGGAAAAATTGTGGACGTTTTTACACATAACGTAATAGAAGAAGATATCGCCATCGTTGATGGAAAAATCGTCGGTATCGGTACATATGACGGCCACACAATCATTGATGCAAAAGGAAAATACGTTTGCCCCGGGCTCATTGACGGCCACGTCCATATTGAATCATCGCTAGTCACACCAAGCGAGTTTGCTCGCGTCGTCGTTCCACACGGTGTGACAACTGTCATTACGGATCCACATGAAATCGCCAACGTTGCAGGAACGAAAGGCATTGAATTTATGCTAAACGATTCGAATAACATCCCGCTCGATGTATATGTCATGCTGCCATCGTGCGTACCTGCAACCGCTTTTGAACATGCTGGGGCAACGCTTCACGCCGAACATTTAGCCCCATTCTTCTCCCATCCGCGCGTGCTCGGACTTGCTGAAGTGATGGACTACCCATCTCTTTTACACGGAAAACAGCAAATGCTCGCCAAGCTGACAGCCGCACGTGAAGCCGGGAAACTCATTGACGGACATTTAGCTGGTCTTGATGAGACAGCTATTAACGTCTATCGAAGCGCACATGTCCATACTGACCATGAATGTGTCACAATAGACGAAGCGATCGCCCGCATTCAACGAGGCATGTACGTACTAATTCGGGAAGGTTCGGTCGCAAAAGATTTAAACAAACTACTCCCTGCTGTCAATACATATAACGCGCGCCGCTTTTTATTTTGCACAGACGATAAGCATATTGACGAACTTGTTACGGATGGAAGCATTGACCATCACATCCGCCTTGCCATTCAAGCAGGCATGGAGCCGATTACAGTGATTCAAATGGCAACATTACATGCGGCAGAATGTTATCGTCTATATATGAAAGGTGCGATCGCCCCCGGGTACGATGCAGACTTTTTGTTTGTAGAAGATTTGCATGCATTTTCTATTACACACGTCTACAAAAAAGGGAAACTTGTTGCTCAAAACGGGCGAGCGACATTTTCGGTAGAAAAAACTAATTCAATCGACAAAGCCATTACGCAATCTATTCATGCGAAAGAAATAACGAAACAACATATACAAATCCCATTTCTTCATGGGAATAAAGCGAATGTTATACAAATTATTCCAAACCATTTACATACAAAGCGACTCGTGACAGAAGTTCATGTAGTAGACGGCGTGTTTCAACCGTCGATCGAACGGGATTTATTAAAGCTCGTTGTCGTCGAACGTCACCGCAGTCTCGGTGTTGGAGTCGGCATTGTCAACGGCTTTCAACTGAAAAAAGGGGCGATTGCGTCATCGATTGCTCATGATTCACATAACATCATCGCCATCGGAACGAACGATAACGACATCATCGTTGCAATTGAACATATAAAACATATAAACGGTGGGCTTGTCGTCGTCGACAATGGACATGTGTTAGCAGACTTGCCGCTTGAAATTGGAGGACTGATGACAGCAAGAACGTATGAAGAAGTGCTAGGGCGGCTACAAACAATTCACAACGCTTTAACAACCATTGGAGCATCAGAACAATTTAACCCATTTATTACACTTGCCTTTCTAGCATTGCCAGTCATTCCAGAGCTGAAATTAACCGACCAAGGCTTATTTGACGTTTCAACGTTTCAATTTATAGACGTGGAAGCATAGGGGGATTTTTTATCCCTCTTTTTTGTCGAATGATGTTATAATATGGTTATGTGCAAAGGAGGTGAGAAGATGAGCGAGCAATTATTGGAGAAAATTTTACTCGTCGTCACAGACATCCAAAAAGAGTTGCAGGACATTCGTGAAGAGCAAAAAGCCATTCGTGAAGAACAACAAGCCATTCGCGAAGAACAGCGAGCCATTCGTGAAGAACAACAAGCTATTCGTGAGGAACAAATGGCTATTCGCGAAGAGCAGAAAACATTCCGTGAAGAAATAAACTCGTTGCGGGAGGAAATGAATGCATTCCGCAAAGAGCAGCAACTCATTCGCGAAGAGCAACAAGCATTAAAAAATGGACAAAAAGAGCTTTACGATCTTATGAACGCTCTTCTCCATCGTCAAGACGAAACGGACGCGAAACTCGAGGCTTTAACGATGGATGTCCATCATATGCGCGGTGAAATGACAGCAATGAAGCAAGAAATCCACGCACTGCACGAAAAAATTGACTCCCACTACAAACAATTCAACGAACGTCTTAACAACCTCCAACTTGACGTTGATTTCACCGTTCATAAAACAATGATGACGGAACGCGAACTTTTCAAAATGAGAAATCGGTTGTTTTCATAGAGAGGGCATTTCCCTCTCTATGAAATTCGATTTATATACTTCTTTCATTTAAAGGTAACATCACTTCCAGAAATGAATGAAATTACATGATTCTCCGCCCCACATAATATCCCAATGCTCCTATATAAATTGAAGCTACAAGAACACAAGAAGGATAAAAAGGAAGCGTCGTAATCGTTGCGATCCCTAAAACAACAGCCCCATCCCATTTAAATCCCCATTTTTCATCGATAAAAAAAATGAGCGCCTCTGTTACCGCACATATAAACGGAACAGCTAGTACTGCAATTGGAAAAATGGCAATAAAGAAAGAAAAACCGCTAAATAATGAGAACGAAAGGGCAAACATGACAAACGACAACAAAACTCCTATTAAAAATTTTTTCACTCATTCTCCCCCTATTCTTCCAATTCACGAACTCGTTTTTTCATTTCGACTAATAGTTGATCAATTGAACTACCGCTAGGCTAAAGCTATAGCGGATTCCTACGAACACCGAAAGTTTTTTCGGTTATTTAGTAGGCGATCCCCACAGTTCCTGCAGCTAGGGCTTACATCCCCTAGCCTGAAATAGGGGTTTTACGCCCAATCATATAAAATGTTTGCTTTTTTAATCCGTACATGTTTGTACTCAATCGCCCATCACCACCCGCTTCCATATTATATGAAGGATGTATACTTTAACCCCCTCTTAGCGTTTTCGCCAAGAGGGGTTTTTCTATTAAAACATTTCGGATACCGTTTTTGCTTGCATATGAAGAAGTAAGTAGTCTGGACCGCCTGCTTTCGAGTCTGTTCCAGACATATTGAACCCACCAAACGGATGGTAGCCGACGATGGCACCTGTGCAACCGCGGTTAAAGTAAAGATTACCAACATGGAACTCCTCACGCGCTTTTTCAAGGTTAAAGCGGTTGTTTGAGATGACTGCACCAGTTAAGCCATATTCTGTGTTATTTGCGATTTCAAGCGCATGGTCGAAGTCTTTTGCTTTCGTAAATGCCACAACAGGTCCAAAAATTTCTTCTTGCATAATGCGCGCTTTCGGATCAACATCGGCAAATACCGTTGGCTGAATGAAGAAGCCTTTCGAGTCGTCTCCTTCACCGCCTATCATTAGCTTGCCTTCTTGTTTACCAATTTCGATATACTCCATAATTTTGTTGTACGCCGATTGATCAATAACCGGTCCCATAAACGTACTTTGTTCTTCTGGATTGCCGATTTTTAATTGCTTCGTTAGCTCAACGACGCGGTTTAATACTTGGTCGTATATATCTTCAAGCGCAACGACACGCGAGCATGCCGAGCATTTTTGCCCAGAGAAGCCAAAAGCAGATGCAACAATTGATTGTGCCGCCAATTCTAAATCTGCTTCTTTATCGACGACAATTGTATCTTTTCCGCCCATTTCCGCAATGACACGCTTGAGCCAAATTTGTCCTGGATGCACTTTCGCTGCGCGCTCGTAAATGCGAATGCCGACGTCGCGCGAGCCTGTAAAGCTAATGAAACGTGTGCGCGGATGATCTACTAAGTAGTCGCCTACTTCTGCGCCGCTTCCTGGAATGTAGTTTAATACGCCTGCTGGAAGACCTGCTTCTTCTAGCACTTCAACGAACTTATATGCTACGACTGGCGTTGCGCTCGCTGGTTTTAACAACACCGTATTTCCTGTGACAAGCGCGGCAACGGTTGTTCCCGCCATAATCGCAAATGGGAAGTTCCATGGTGAAATGACAACGCCAACGCCAAGCGGAATGTAAAAGAAACGATTCGTTTCTCCTGGACGGCTTTCGACAGGGATGCCATCTTTCAACTTCAACATTTGACGTGCATAATATTCCATAAAATCAATCGCTTCCGCTGTATCAGCATCCGCTTCTTTCCACGGTTTTCCTGCTTCTTTCACAAGCAATGCTGAAAACTCATGTTTACGACGGCGGACGATAGCAGCAGCGCGGAATAAAATGTCTGCACGCATTTCTGGCTTCGTTTTGCTCCACCACGCAAACGCTGCATCTGCTGCTTGCATCGCTTTTTCTGCTAAATCTTTATTCGCTTTCGCTACACGTCCAACAACTTCCGTTTTATTCGCTGGGTTGATCGAAACGATTTTATCTTCTGTCATAATTCGTTCGCCGCCAATAACAAGCGGATAATCTTGACCGAGATAAGCTTGTACCGTTTGTAATCCTTCTTCAAACGCTTTTTTGTTTGCTTCGACTGTAAAATCAGTAAATGGTTCGTGTTTATAAGGTTGTACCATAGATAAAGCCCCCTTTGTTGGAATTACAAAAGCGTTCCCACACACAATCCCATTCTAACGGATGGAGCATACATATTCAAATTTTTTATGGTTGATAGATGTGAACGAACGGCTCATTTTGATCTGGATTTTTTATAATGATGCTCTCCGGTCCACGGACGGAAGAAATGTAAACAGAAATTGGCATATAGTCAGGCATTTTTTCCATGAGAAGACCTGTAACGTATTGCGTAAATCCGATGACTTCTGTTTTTCCGTAAAACTGCATCACAATATCAATTGTCAATTGTTGCAATTGGTCGTCACGATAAAATGCTCTGCCGATGACTCCTGTATAATTTGGAAAAAATTCTTCAATATCCGATTTTAAGTTTAAAAATTTCACTAAGTCGTCACGATGGTTTTTTTGCGCTTCATCGGACGGAAAGACATAATATTCTTCGTTAATATTTTCCCAATTTTTAATTGAATTGCTTCCTTTGTCTACATAGCCAGCTGCAAAAAAATGGCCTGGAACGATGGACGACTTCGGTTGCTGTTCAAATAATCCAATAATTATAGGTACTTCCTTTAATCCATCCATTTGACGCAAACGAGAAACAATTTCTTCTGCCGCTTTTTTCCCTTCCTTCTCCATATCGCTCTTTGAAATTTTTACTTCGCGTGGATACCCTTCTTCCGTCTCATAGTAATGGACAGAATTCATTGCCAACCCAATGACGACGCCACCTAACTGCACTTTGTCATTTCCTGTTTTAACTAAATAGTTATGTTCTAAAATATGGGAGATGTATAGCGGATGTTTTTTATTTCTCTCTTCATTTGTTCCTTCGTTTCCAAGCGCGGGATTGAGCCCTTCCGCATTCCCTTGTTTCCGTTTCAACCACGATTCGATCGTCTTTCGATCTAAGTATTGTCCTTGTTGAAACAAATATTGTGACGGAGAAAACTTCGTTTGTGCAATGCGCATTAAGCCGAGTTCAAACTCTTCCATATCCAATCTTGTGTTCACATTTTCAACGACAAGTCCGCGCGCCTCTCCGGGCTGAAACGGCAAAATGGTACGATAATACGAGTTAGAAATGTTGTACTTTGGAATAATCGCTTTTTGTTTTTTATTTTCTGTTTCTTGCACAACTTTTTCTTCCTGATTAAACTTTGGCGCACACGCTGAAAGAGTAAGGAGCGCACAAATGAGCAATGTCATCAACTTTTTCATCGTTCACACCCGCTTTTATTGTTGTATTTCTTGAAGAAAACGCGCTTCGTCCCAAACCGTAATGCCAAGTTGATTTGCCTTTTCTAATTTTGATCCAGCGTCTTCACCCGCGACGACAACATCTGTCTTTTTACTGACGCTTCCTGTCACTTTCCCGCCTAGCGCTTCAATTTTTTCTTTCGCCTCCGCTCGCGACATTGATTGTAGCGTACCTGTTAAGACGAACGTCTTTCCAGCAAATGCGGGATTTACGTCAGCTGATCGTTTTGCACCTTTGTACACCATATTGACACCGTGTGAACGCAAACTGTCCAACAGCTGTTTGACTTCTTCTTTTGAAAAATACGTAACAATCGAGTCCGCCATTTTATCGCCAATTTCATGAATGGACGTCAATTCTTCTTTTGTCGCTTGTTGGAGGCGATCGATCGTTTCAAAATGTTCCGCTAACGTTTTGGCAGCTTTTGCGCCGACATGGCGAATCCCAAGTCCGAACAATAAGCGTTCAAGCGAGTTTTGCTTTGATGCTTCAATCGCATGCAGCAAGTTCGTTGCTGATTTCTCTCCCATTCGTTCTAGTGCAACAAGTTGCTCTTTCGTTAACTTGTACAAATCGGCCACACTTCGAACGAGGCCGTGCTCAAATAATTGAGTAATCACCTTTTCCCCTAATCCATCAATATTCATCGCTTGGCGTGAGACGAAGTGAATGAGCCCCTCGCGAATTTGTGCTGGACATTGCGGATTGACGCAACGGAGAGCCACTTCATCATCAAGTCGTACGAGCTCGCTCGCACATGCTGGACAACGCGTCGGCATATCGAACGGTTTCTCTTGCCCTGTTCGCCGCTCTGGTAACGAACGAACAACTTCCGGGATAATGTCGCCCGCTTTTTTAATCACCACGTAATCGCCAAGACGAATATCTTTTTCACGAATGTAGTCCGCATTATGAAGAGAAGCGCGTTGTACAATCGTCCCTGCTACACGTACCGGCTGTAAAATAGCTGTCGGAGTGACTACCCCTGTTCGTCCGACGCTCAATTCAATATGAACGAGCTGCGTTACGACTTCTTCAGCCGGAAACTTATAAGCGATCGCCCAGCGCGGACTTTTCGCGGTTGCTCCGAGTTGTTTTTGCTGAGCAAACGAATCTACTTTAATGACGATACCATCAATATCGTATGGAAGCTTTTCCCGTTCTGCATGCCATCGTTCGATGTAAGAAAGAACATCGTCGATCGTTTCGCATACTTGACGTGCACAATTTGTTTTAAACCCAAGCTCATCTAAATAGCGAAGCGCTTCACTATGAGAATTAAACCCTAACTCTTCCGCATGGACAACACCATATACAAATATATCTAGCTGACGGGAAGCGACGATTTTTGGATCGAGCTGACGAAGGGAGCCGGCTGCCGCGTTGCGTGGATTGGCGAATAATTCTTCCCCGTTCCTTTTGCGCTGTTCGTTCAGCTTTTCAAAAGATTGTCGCGGCATGTATACCTCTCCGCGCACTTCAATCGTCACTTGTTCACGCAAGCGGAGCGGCAACGAACGAATGGTTTTTACATTTTCTGTAATATCTTCCCCTGTCGTCCCGTCCCCGCGCGTCGCTCCTTGTACAAAATAACCATTTTCATAGCGGAGCGATACCGCCAAACCATCTATTTTCAGTTCACATACGTAACGCACATCGCCGACTTCTTGGCGTACTCGCCGATCAAAATCGCGCAAATCCCCTTCGTTGAAGGCGTTGCTTAAGCTAAGCATCGGCACGCGATGGGTCACTTTCGCAAACGACTCTAACGGAGCTCCGCCAACGCGTTGCGAAGGGGAGTCCGGCGTTTTATATTGCGGATATTGCTCCTCGAGTTCTATTAATCTTCTCATCAATTCGTCATATTCAGCATCAGAAATAGACGGTTTGTCTAACACGTAATATTCGTAATTATATTTTTCGATTTGTTGACGTAATTGAGCCATTTGTTTTTCCACGTCGTGCAGTGCCACATTCTCCATCCTTTCTATACTTTCGTAATCGGAGCAAACTTCGCCAATAGTCGTTTAATACCAATTGGGCTTGAGAAAGCAACATCTAACTCTTGATCCCCATCGTTTTCCTTTACGCGCACAATTGTACCAATACCCCACACTTTATGACTCACTTTCTCTCCTACGCGCCATCCCCCTTGCGAAGCTACAGATAATCGCGGAGAGGCCGATTGTTTTTTTGCTCGCTTATGTGCATATTCAATAAGCTCTTCAGGAATTTCATCAATAAAGCGAGATGGAGCGTTCACGTGGGTTTGTCCAAATAATGTGCGCATATGTGCGCGCGTCAAAAATAACTGTTCTTCCGCACGAGTGATGCCAACATAAGCTAGACGGCGTTCTTCTTCCATTTCATCCTCATCATTTAACGAACGATTATGCGGAAAGATCCCTTCTTCTAGTCCGACTAAAAAGACGACAGGAAACTCAAGCCCTTTTGCCGAGTGAAGCGTCATTAAAACGACCGCATCACTTGTCTGGCCTTCACTGTCATTGTCAAGCTGATCAATGTCAGCAACAAGAGCTAAATCGGTTAAAAAAGCAACGAGCGACTTGTCCTCGTTTACTTGTTCAAAATGTTTAGTGACGGATAAAAACTCATCAATGTTTTCAAGCCGGCTATATGCCTCTAACGTTTTTTCCTCGCGAAGCATATCGCGATACCCTGAACGATCCAACACATCTTCGACAAGCTCTGTCACAGATAAATAATGTTGCATTTGGCTCCAATGATCGATTTGTTCACGAAATTGCACGAGTGGTGCGGCAATACGAGCACTAATTCCGATCTCTTCAATATGCTTGAGCGCATCGAACATAGATATGCTGTGGATGGATGCATAAGAGGCGATCTTATCGATTGTTGATGCGCCGATGCCTCGTTTTGGAACGTTAATAATGCGCGTCAAGCTAATGTCATCGTTCGGGTTCGCAATTAAACGTAAATACGCTAAAATATCTTTAATTTCTTTCCGGTCATAAAACTTTAAACCGCCGACAATTTTGTATGGAATGTTTGCCTTTAAAAACATTTCCTCAAGAACGCGCGACTGCGCATTCGTTCGATATAACACTGCAAAATCTTTATACGTTCGTTTTCCTGTATCGACATACTCTTTAATTTTCCCGACAACGAACTGCGCTTCATCCACTTCTGTCATCGCTTCATAATATACGAGCGCATGACCTTCGCTATTTTCCGTCCAAAGTTTTTTCGGCTTTCGTTGGGTGTTATGCTCAATAACGGCATTAGCAGCCTGTAAAATACGTTTTGTTGAGCGATAGTTTTGTTCAAGCAAAATAACTTTAGCATTTGGATAGTCTTTTTCAAATGATAAAATGTTACTAATATCTGCCCCGCGCCAACGATAAATGGATTGGTCGGAATCCCCGACAACGCATAAATTTCGGAATCGTTTAGCAAGCATATTTACTAGCAAATATTGCGAGCGGTTTGTATCTTGATATTCATCGACATGAATATATTGAAATTTTCGCTGATAATATTCCAACACTTCAGGAACACGTTGAAATAGCTGGATCGTCGTCATAATTAAATCATCAAAATCGAGAGCATGGTTGCGCAACAATCGTTTTTGATATTCTTTGTAGACGTCGGCCACAAGTTTTTCATACGGCGTTGCAGCTTGATCAGCATATGTTTCAGGCGTAATTAATTCGTTTTTCGCGCTGCTAATCGTACCTAATAGCGCACGCGGGTCATATTTTTTCGGATCAATATTGCGATCTTTTAAAATATGCTTTAGTACCGATAATTGATCGGTCGTATCCAAAATAGAGAAATTCGCATGAATGCCGATGCGATCAATATCGCGGCGCAAAATACGGACGCACATCGAGTGAAACGTGGAAATCCATATATCTTCTGCCTGTTTGCCTACGATCCGCTCCACGCGTTCTTTCATTTCGCGGGCTGCTTTATTTGTAAATGTAATAGCTAAAATGTTCCACGGGGCAACATCTTTTTCCGCCATTAAATAAGCGATGCGATGTGTGAGCACACGCGTTTTTCCGCTTCCCGCTCCCGCCATAATTAAAAGCGGACCTTCCGTCGTCTTTACCGCCTCTTTTTGTTTTTCATTTAACCCATCTAATAACATACGAGCTGACATACTCATCTTTCCACCACCAAAAACATATGTTCTTTTTTTATTCTCCATTTATGTCCTTTTCCCTTTAACTGCTTCAACCGTTTGTAACGCCATAGGCAAATTCGTATAAATCACATTTCCAACGACAACTGTATCTGCCCACATCGCCATTTCTTTCGCTTGTTCAGGCGTATGAATGCCTCCACCATAAAATAGACGCGTATGTTGCAACGTCCGTTTCACTTTCTCTACAAGCATCACATCTCCGTACTGCCCGCTATATTCCATATAAAAAATCGGAAAACGATACATATGTTCTGCCATTCGAGCATAGGCAATGACATCTTCATCTGTTAACTCCGTTCGCGCACTTGTTAACGATGCAGCTTTACATTCAGCATTTAAAATGCAATACCCTTCAACAAACAGTTCTTCCCAATTTATTAAGTCGCCAAACTGTTTTACTGCTTCGTGGTGCAAATCAATTAACCAAGTGAGATCACGGCTATTAAGTACCATTGGAATAAAATAATAGTCAAATCCAGGTGTGATTGCTTCAATATTTGATACTTCTAGCGCGCATGGAACAGAAAAACGGCGTACGCGCGCAAGCAAATCGATGACATTTTCAAGCGTTACACCATCTGTCCCACCAACAACGATCGCATCTGTACCTGATTCACATACTTGTTCAAGTTGCCCGTCTGTTATATGTTTGTTCGGATCTAATTTAAACACATGTCGCCATGTTGCCATTTCATTCATTTTTTTCACCTCATCTCATTATAACAAAAATCGCAAAAAGAAGCTGACTCATTGTGAGCCAGCCTCTTCCTTTTGTTCGTTATAAATGCGATCAAGCGCCATCGCATACGCATCATTTCCGTAGTTTAAGCAGCGCTTAACGCGCGAGATCGTCGCTGTGCTTGCCCCTGTTTCTGTTTCAATTTTATGATACGTATACCCTTCGCGCAACATGCGTGCCACTTCTAATCTTTGCGCAAGCGCTTGTATTTCATTGACAGTGCATAAATCGTCGAAGAAGCGGTAACATTCCTCTAAATCTTTCAACGACAAAATGGCTTGAAATAATTGATCGAGCTCTCTGCCACGCAATTTATTAATTTGCATATACATCCCCCTATTCATATTGTACTTGTTGCAAATTAGGAACGACTTGAATCCATGTTTTACCTGGAACAAACCCAAGCGGAACGCCGTCTTGATAAGGAAGAAGGCGGCCGTCAACGTTTCTCCATTGCACTTGTTGTACCGTTCCTTTTTGGAATAAATAACCTTTTCCACTTGACGTGAAATCAATATGTCTTCGTCCGTAATCATCAATCACTTCATGTGTTGCTTCAACAACAAACACATTTTCTACTGCAATAGGTGTATTCGTTTCCCGATCAACAGTCGGCTCGCCACCACTCGAACGAACGTATTTCGTTCCATCATACGTATAATGAACGTGAGCATACGATCGTTTAGAATACACAACATCAATATTCGTCGCTTCTACAGCACGTGTCAAATCATTTGAGAAAAACGGCAATGGCTTCACTTCTTCTTCAAATGCATAGCCGTTTTTTTCGGCTCCTTTTTTAATATTTTCAAAGGAAATGTAAGAGTTGTGCGGCGATTTTCTCGTTCGATCTCGCCAAAATAACGTCCCATCGTAAAACAATCCATTGACGTAATCTACTGAACTAGACTGCAATAACCGTTGAGCCTCTGGACTCCATCCATGGCATACATATAACGCGTGAAAGCCGTTGCTCAATTGAATAAAATAATCGCGCGCGCTCCGAACAGGTCCGATCACATCAGGCTGCTCACTTTGATAAATCGCTAACAGCCGCGTAATATCCCCTTCAGCAAGCACCTCGTAGACGATATCTGCTTTATGTAACCCCGATTGCGGTCGGGCAGTAGGGTAGTTGTTAACCATAACCGCTACGACGCGTTGCATCGTTTTTTCACTCGCTGGCATACCCGTTAACGGGAACGTCCACATCGCTTCTTCTTTCCCTTGTTCATTCTCTTGTTCGATTGTTGTTGGAGGAGACTCCTTTTCTTTCGTGTTTTGCTCTGCACGTTGACATCCAACACCAAACATAACCGCGAGCGTAATGAGCAATAAAAACAATAATCGCCGCAACATAAACCCAACCTTTCATTTTCGTCCCTTTTATATTTTAACGCATTATTGTTGGAAAGAGTACTGTTTTATGCATGACATCGTAAATTCCTTTCGATGTAATGCGAATATATGGTAAATGTGTCGACGATAAAAACAACAACGTATAAACTGGATCTGCGAACGTATAACCGCGAGCTCTCAACAGTTCACCGAGTTTTTTTTCTTCCTGTATTAACGCCTCCATCGGTTTCGCTGACATTAAACCGCTTAATGGAAGAGAAATTTCATGAATGACTTTCCCATGTTCACAAAGAACGATACCGCCCCCTATTTCCTTCATACGCTCAAAGGCAAGCAACAAATCCCGTTTGCTTTTCCCGATTAAAATAATGTCTCCTGTATTGGAATACGAGCTAACAAGCGCCTGCACATGTGTCGCAAACCCTTTTAACACCGTGTTCACTCGCCATTTTCCGTTGCGGTCAATAAGCATTAAAAAGCTCTCGTCATGATCGTTTGATAATTCATCTACTGACGTATCTGTCGAAATGGAATACGGCTTAATAATGACTGAGTTTTCCATATACATGCCTAAAGGCATCGAAAATTGCAAATCGTCCATTTGTAAATCCCAAGCGAAAGAAAGAGGCTTAAGCCCATGGGCATCCCATTCAACTGTTAAAAAAGCATGAACCGGCGCACCGTCCCGTTTGACCCATTGTCCGCTTGCTAAAACAGAAATCGGTGTCGGATTCGAAGCATGCTCAAGTATGTTAATATGAGCAATACGCCCCGGTGTAATACTTCCGTGCAAATGATCGATATTGTAGTAACGGGCAACGTTCCACGTCGCCATGTTGTATGCGTCAATATCACGTACACCTTCTTTGAGCGCCATGCGAATCATTTCGTCAATCATTCCATTTTCATAAAATGTAGGCGTCGAACCGTCCGTCGTAAACATGCAATGGTCGTAATGGTGAATGCCACATTGTTTCATCTCTTGCAGCAATGTCGGTAAATCAGGGCGAATAGATGAATGACGCAACGATACCGTATAACCTTGCATTAATCGTTTATATACATCGTTCCCTGTCATCGCCTCATGATCCGCATCCGCTCCAAACAATTTCATTTTCGTTAACGTGCGGTCTGAAGCTCCTGGAAAATGCCCCTCTACTTTTTTACCAAGCTTCTTTGCCTCTTGCATCCAATGGAGGACGAAATCGTCTCCTTCTAGCAGTTTAGGCCATCCAGTTAATTCACCAACTTGTAAGACAGCATCGTTTTCAAGCCATGCTTTCATGTTCCGATATGAAAAAAGATGTTCTTCTCCATCCATTTCTGTTTGCGGATCAAGCCGGCACCACCAGTACATCGTCACCGGTTGTTTTTCCATCGCCGCTAAAAAAGAAAACGCTTTCTTTTTTGTCAACTGTAAAAAAAGAAATAAGTTATCGTTAATGAGTGTCGTCGTACCAGACTGCGCTGCATATTCCGCTAACGTCTGGGGATTATATAACTGAAACGGGTGAGCATGAGGCTCAATGTAACCAGAAACAAGCATACGATTCGTGCAATTAACGACTTCGCATGCGTCCAACTGCTTCGGCTTATTCGGACCGACATATACAATTCGGTCATCGCAAATCCATATGTTTCCTTGCACCCATTGACGCAAGTATGGATGTAAATATGTTGCGTTCAATAATACTTTCGTTGGCGCTTGCCTCCCGTCAACAATCGCAACGTGTTTACGAATTTGTTCGCTTTTCCATCGATACCGTTTTTCTATCATGATCGCTTTCCTCCTAAATCGTACCATCATCTATACACATTTTAACGGATGAAAGCGAATTTCACAAACAAAAAGGAGGGAGAACATGAAACAAAACATCGGTATAATCAATGCGATGATTCGCATCACATGCGGATTTACGATGCTTGCTTGGGCAACTGCCAATCTTTCCCGTAAACCGTGGCGTGAATCATATATGTGGATAATCATGCTTGCTGCCATGAAAATTGCGGAAGGGATTGTTCGTTTCTGTCCCGTGATGGCATTGTTCGAACGATATCAATGTCATTGTGAACAAGATCATGAACGAAAGAACGCCATTCCGATTGAACCAGTTAACCCTTCATAACAACACCCCCTTGTACACGTACAAGGGGGCAAAAAGGAGAGAACGCATATGATGACAGAATATATAACAGACACGTTCTTCATTCTTATTCTTTTAATCGGTAGTATCGTTGCGCTTAGTTTTGTATATATTCGCAAGAGGCGCGTACGATAGCTTTATGACCAATATCGCGGCGATAGAATAGCCCATCGCACTCAATATATTGTATTTGTTCGTACACGAGACGCTGTGCTTCTTTTAACGTTTTTCCACTCGCCACAACGAGGAGCACTCGTCCCCCGTCCGTTGCCCATTCGTCATTTACGCACTTTGTGCCAGCGTGAAAAACTTGTGCTTTCGTGATTCGTTCTAATCCCCGAATGATCGCTCCTTTTTCATATTGATCTGGATACCCTTTCGCAGCTAAAACGACACCAAGGGTAGCTTCGTCGCTCCAATGCAACGTAACAGGCTTATCTTCTAAAAGTGAGACGATGACTTCAACAAGATCATTTTGCAAACGCGGCAAAATGACTTGTGCTTCAGGGTCACCAAACCGTGCATTAAATTCGATGACTTTTGGTCCTTCTTCCGTCGCAATTAATCCTGCATATAAAAATCCAGTAAATGAACAGCCTTCTTTCGTTAATGCTTTCACCGTCGGTTTGACGATCGTTTCCATCGCATCGTGAACGATCTGTTCGCTTATTTGCGGCACAGGAGAATACGCCCCCATTCCTCCCGTGTTCGGACCTTGATCATCATCGAACGCTCGCTTATGGTCTTGGGCGATAACCATTGGATATACACGTTCTCCATGTACAAATGTCATAAGCGAAAATTCTTCGCCTTGTAAATATTGCTCAATGACAACTTGTACCCCGGCTTCACCAAACTTTTTGGCAACCATAATGTCATGCAAAGCATGGAGCGCCTCTTCAACTGTCATCGCCACCGTTACCCCTTTTCCTGCTGCAAGCCCATCCGCTTTAATGACAATCGGAGCCCCTTGTTCGTGCACATATTGTACAGCTTCATCATACTTTGTAAATGTCGCATAGCTCGCTGTCGGAATGTTATATTTTCTCATCAAATCTTTCGCAAATGCTTTACTTCCTTCAATTCGCGCCGCCTGCTGTTTTGGACCAAAAATGCGTAATCCTTCTCTTTCGAAACGATCAACTACTCCTTCCAACAGCGGTGCTTCCGGTCCAACAATCGTTAAATCAATCGCTTCTTTTTTCGCCCATTGCACAAGCGCTTCGACGTCAGCCTCTAAAATCGGAACGCGCGTAGCGATTGCATTCATTCCATCGTTTCCTGGCGCCACGTATATGTGGGTCACGAGCGGGCTTTGTGCTACTTTCCATGCAAGTGCATGCTCTCGGCCACCACGACCTATAATGAGCACTTTCATCCGTTGCTTCCCCCTTAATGTTTAAAATGGCGAACGCCTGTAAATACCATGGCTATTCCATATTCATTAGCTTTTTGAATCGAATCTTCGTCACGAATGGAGCCACCCGGCTGAATGATCGCTGTCACCCCTGCCTGAGCAGCTGCTTCAACTGTATCACTCATCGGGAAAAATGCGTCGGAAGCTAATACCGCTCCTTTAGCTTTCTCTCCCGCCTGTTCAATCGCAATGCGAGCAGCTCCAACACGATTCATTTGTCCAGCGCCAACGCCAATCGTCATGCCATTTCTCGCTAAAACAATTGCATTCGATTTCACATGTTTAACAACGCGCCAAGCGAACGCTAAATTCGCCCACTCTTCTTCTGTCGGCTGTCTTTCGGTCACTACTTGGACATTCGCATCATCAATCGTATATATGTCTTCATCTTGAACAAGCAGTCCACCGCGTACGGATACGACAAACGGCTCTTGTTTTCGCTCTGCTTGAAAATCAACCGTTAGCAAACGAATATTTTTCTTTCTCGTTAATAGCGCAAGTGCCTGTTCTGTAAACGATGGGGCAATGACAATTTCTAAAAAGATGTCGCTTAGCTGTGCAGCTGTTTTTTCATCGACTTCGCGATTTAGTGCTACAATACCACCAAAAATGGACGTTGGATCGGCTTCGTAAGCTTTTTGAAACGCCTCAGCAATCGTTTCACCAATACCTACCCCACACGGATTCATATGTTTTACTGCCACCGCTGCCGGCTCGGTAAACTCCGCAACAATTTGCAACGCGGCGTTTGCGTCATTAATGTTGTTGTACGATAGCTCTTTTCCGTGCAACTGCTTCGCGGCCGTAATAGAAAACGGTGAACGGAGCGGCCTTTCATAAAATGCAGCTGTTTGATGTGGATTTTCCCCATATCGTAGCGACTGTTTCTTCACAAAGGTCATCGTCATCGTTTCTGGGTATGTTTCCCCGACGATGTTCGTTAAATATTGGGCAATCGTCGCATCGTACGCTGCAGTATGGCGGAACACTTTTGCCGCCAACGTCCGTCTCGTTTCAAGTAACACCTCACCATATTGTTTCAGCTGTTCAATCACTAAATGATAATCGTCCGGGTCAACAACAGCTGTCACATACGCATGATTTTTCGCCGCCGCCCTTAGCATCGTTGGACCGCCAATATCAATATTTTCGATTGCTTCTACAAGGGAAGCATTCGGTTTTGCAATCGTTTCTTGAAATGGATACAAGTTCACAATAACAAAATCAATTGGTGTAATGGCATGTTCCTTTAATTGCTGCGCATGCACTTCATCTTCCCGAACAGCTAACAGCCCACCATAAATATGTGGATGAAGGGTTTTCACACGACCATCTAAAATTTCTGGAAAGTTTGTTACCTCTGAAATACTTGTTACTGGAATGCCGTGTTCCGCTAATACGCGTTTTGTGCCGCCCGTCGAAATGATTTCCACCCCAAGCTCCGTTAATTGCTTAGCGAATGTAACGATTCCTTTTTTATTTGACACGCTAATGATTGCTCGTTTTTTCATCGCTTGTACTCCCTTTCTCCGTCAACAATTGTTGAATAACTTGTGGATACAACGTATGTTCGATTTCATGAATACGACGTTCAATGCTCTCAAGCGGCTCACCGTCATAAATGTATAACGCCTGTTGAGCGATGATCGGCCCTGTGTCCATTCCTTCATCAACATAATGAACGGTCACACCTGTAACTTTCACGCCATATCGATACGCTTGCCCGATCGCATCTTTACCTGGAAAAGCGGGTAAAAGCGACGGGTGAATATTGACAATTTTGTTCCGATAAGCTTGTAAAAGTGTAGGACCGATCAGTCGCATATATCCCGCTAAAACAATCCAATCCACACCTCGTTCGCGCAACTGTTGTAAAATCTCACGTTCAAAACATTCTTTTGTTTCATATTGTTTCGGATGAAAAACAAATGACGGCACGTGTTCGCGAATGGCCCGTTCAATGACTTTTGCATGCGGTCGGTCACATACAAGAAGAGCTACGTCTGCTTGTATCTCTCCTTTTTTTGCCGCATCGACAATCGCTTGAAAGTTCGTTCCGCTCCCCGAAGCAAAAATAGCTATTCGCTTCATTCGATTTTTCCTCCTGCAAACGATACACCCGTTCCTTCCTTTATCCGACCGATCACATACACTTGCTCTCCAAACGATTCAAGCAACTGCACAACGTCTGGCACAACGTCGCTATCGACAGCCATAACAAAACCAATTCCCATATTAAAAATATTAAACATTTCCGTTCGTTGCAGCTTCCCGTGTTGCTGCAGGAAATTAAAAATCGGTGGAATCGGCCATGAGCCGTAGTCTATCTCCGCTTGTAATCCTTTCGGCAACATGCGCGGAATATTTTCAATAAACCCGCCCCCTGTAATATGAGCCATTCCTTTTACACGAAATTGTTTCAATGCTTCCAGTACAGCACGAACGTAAATGCGCGTAGGTGTTAACAGTTCTTCACCAAGCGGACGAGAAAACGGCTCATATATGTCATCTAATCGCAAGTCGGCATCCTTTATAATTTTTCTCACGAGCGAATAGCCGTTGCTATGCAAACCGCTCGATGCAAGACCAATGAGCACATCCCCTGGGACAATCCCATCCCCTGTAACTACTTTGTATTTTTCTGCCACACCAACTGCAAATCCAGCTACGTCATATTCATCTTCACTATACATGCCTGGCATTTCTGCCGTTTCCCCGCCGATAAGCGCACATCCTGCTTCGACACATCCATCTGCTATTCCTTTGACGATATGTTCAATTTTTTCTGGAATCGCTTTTCCACAGGCGATGTAGTCAAGGAAAAAGAGCGGCTCCGCCCCTTGTACGACGATATCGTTCACGCACATTGCAACACAATCTATACCAATCGTGTCATGGCGGTCGAGCTTGAAAGCAAGCATTAGTTTTGTTCCTACTCCGTCCGCTCCTGATATGAGTACTGGTTGTTTATATCCAAGTGAAGAAAGATCAAACATTCCTCCAAAACCACCTAAACTTCCTAACGCACCAATTCGGGCAGTTTTGGCGACATGTTTTTTCATCCGCTCGACCGCTTCATAGCCAGCTTCAATATTCACACCGGCTTGTTTGTACGAATGTGCCAACGTACTCCCCTCCTATTTTCGTCGGATATTGTCCAGTAAAGCAAGCTAAACATTGGCCACAGCTCGGTGAATCATCTGGGCGCCCAATTGCTTGCAGCAGCCCTTTTTGGCTTAAAAAAGCTAGCGAATCTGCTTCGATGAGCTGGCGAATCTCTTCTACTGTATGTGTAGCAGCAATAAGCTCTTCTTTTGTCGATGTATCAATACCGTAAAAACATGGGTGAGTAATAGGTGGAGAGCTAATGCGCACGTGTACTTCCGTCGCTCCAGCTTCCCGAAGCATGCGTACGATGCGCTTGCTTGTCGTCCCGCGCACGATAGAGTCATCAACCATAACGACACGCTTGCCAGCTACAACCCCACGAACAGGTGACAATTTCATTTTTACACCTTGTTCACGGAGAGCTTGAGACGGTTGGATGAACGTTCGCCCAACATATCGATTTTTAATTAGCCCTAATTCGTACGGAATACCCGTCGCTTCCGCATAGCCGATCGCAACAGAAATACTTGAGTCGGGCACACCTGTCACCACATCCGCTGCAACAGGGGCTTCAACGGCTAACTGTTTTCCTAAATTTTTTCGTGCTGTATGAATGTTAATGCCATCAACGTTGCTATCGGGACGGGCAAAATAAATATATTCCATGCTACAAATCGAACGGGAAACTTTAGGGGCAAAACGCTCGGAACGAACGCCTTGCTTATTAATCATAATGAGCTCCCCTGGCTCAACCTCCCGTTCATATGTGGCACCAATGACATCAAACGCACACGTTTCCGATGCCACGACATATGCCTCGCCTAAACGACCTAACGACAGAGGGCGAAAACCATGCGGATCAAGGGCGATATACATTTCGGTTTCCGTTAAAATAAGAAAAGCGAAGGCGCCCCGCAAATGCGTTAATGCTTCTTTAATTCGCTCTTTTAAAATCGGTTCATCACTTCGCTTAATTAAATGGGCGAGCACCTCTGTATCGGACGTCGTTTGAAAAATACTTCCTTGTTGTTCTAAACGGAAACGAAGCTCATCGGCATTCACTAAGTTTCCGTTGTGCGCAAGTGCTAAACTGCCGCCTTGTGAGCGAAACAAAAGCGGTTGAACGTTCGCGTACCCACCCCCACCAGCAGTGGAGTAACGGACGTGGCCGATGGCGGCCATGCCCGTTAGTTTTTCTAACTCTCCGCGACTAAACACTTCTGTTACTAAGCCAAGTCCTTTATGAAACTGTAGCGTTCCGTTACCTCCGACAACAATGCCTGCCCCTTCCTGGCCGCGATGTTGTAGACTGTGCAGCCCATAATATGTCAATGTCGCCGCTTCCTCGTGTCCCCAAATGCCGAAAATCCCACACTCTTCGTTTAATCCTTTGATTTCAGCAAGCATGGAATAGCTCCTTTCCATACATTTCGCATTGTTTCTACTGGAACGTGGATGATACTCGTATCCCCATTCACCACATGAAGCATTTCATCGTTCGTCACTTCCCCAATACATATCGCTTGAACGAGCTGTTCAAACGCTTGACGATGTTCCTTTTTTACAGAAACGATAAAGCGTGATTGTGTTTCACTAAACAATTCCGCAACAACATCACCGTCGATTGTCACATACGCTCCTAAACCGTTTGTGCTCATTAAACTTTCCGCAAGCGCAATCGCCAAGCCACCTTCCGATATGTCATGCGCTGATGCTACTACTCCAGCTCGAATCGCGGTGAGAAGCTGTTGTTGTCGCTCTGCTTCCACATGTAAATCAATCGTTGGCGCTTTTCCAAAAATGCGACCTGTTAACCATTTTTGCAACTCGCTTCCGCCAAATTCTCGCTTCGCTTCCCCGATGACATAAATGAAGTCGCCCGGCTGTTTAAATGACTGTGTCGTAATATGGTTGATATCCTCAACGACACCGACCATGCCGACAATTGGTGTCGGATAAATTGCTTCGCCGTTCGTTTCATTATAAAGCGATACATTTCCGCTAATGACTGGTGTTTCAAGCATACGACACGCTTCGCTCATTCCTTCTACCGCTTTCTCTAGTTGCCAAAAAATCTCCGGTTTCTCTGGGTTTCCGAAATTTAAACAATCGGTCACCGCAAGCGGTTGAGCGCCGGAACAAACGATGTTGCGCGCCGCCTCTGCAATCGCGATTTTTCCACCAATGACCGGATCTAAATATACGTAACGAGAATTGCAATCAGTCGTCATCGCTAACGCTTTATTTGTGCCACGAATGCGCAACACAGCTGCATCAGAGCCTGGCGCAACAACCGTATTTGTCCGCACCATATAATCGTATTGCTCATATACCCATTCTTTACTTGCAATCGTCGGCTGACTTAATAATGCAAGCAACGTTTCTTCATAATCGTTAATTGTCGGTACGTACTCAATCGTTTGAAACTCACGATAATATGCTGGTTCTTGCGACGGCTTATGATATACAGGAGCATCTTTAGCAAGCGCATCAACCGGAATTTCGGCAACGACTTCCCCGCGGTGATACAAACGTAACATTTGATCATTTGTTACGCGGCCAATCGCTTTCGCCTCGAGCCCATATTTAGCAAATACATCTATAATTTCTTGTTCACGACCCTTTTGAACAACAAGAAGCATGCGCTCTTGCGACTCAGACAACATCATCTCATACGGTGTCATTCCTGTTTCACGTTGTGGTACAAGATCTAAATTTAGTTCAATACCAGAGCCTGCCTTGCTCGCCATTTCGGCTGATGAACTTGTCAAACCTGCCGCACCCATATCTTGCATCCCAATGAGCGCATCGGAATGGATCACTTCTAAACAAGCCTCAAGAAGCAATTTTTCCATAAACGGATCGCCAACTTGAACAGCTGGGCGCTTTTGTTCAGATTGTTCCGTTAATTCTTCCGATGCAAACGTCGCTCCATGAATGCCGTCGCGCCCTGTTTTGGCACCGACGTACATAACCGTGTTTCCAACGCCTGCCGCGATTCCTTTTTGAATATCTTCATGTCGAATCACCCCGACACACATCGCATTTACAAGCGGGTTTCCTTCGTATGCCGCATCAAATTGCACTTCTCCTCCAACCGTCGGAATGCCGACGCAATTTCCATACCCAGCAATACCTGCGACGACACGCTCAAATAAATATTTCACGCGCGGTGACGTTAATTCCCCAAAGCGAAGCGAATTTAATAATGCAATTGGTCGCGCGCCCATCGAAAATACATCGCGAATAATCCCGCCAACGCCTGTCGCTGCCCCTTGGTACGGTTCAATCGCAGATGGATGGTTATGGCTTTCAATTTTAAAGGCGACCGCTAATCCGTCTCCAATATCGACAATGCCTGCCCCTTCTCCCGGTCCTTGAAGCACATGTTTTCCTTCTGTCGGAAACTTCTTTAACACAGGTTTCGAATTTTTATAGCTGCAATGTTCCGACCACATAACCGAGAAAATGCCTGTTTCCGTATAATTCGGTAAACGTCCAAGAATGCGCTCAACCATCGCAAATTCTTCGTCCGTTAGCCCCATTTCCCGATATAACTTTTGCTCTTTAATTATCGTTGGGCTTGGCTCAAGTAGTAACGACATGTGCGTCCCTCCAATATGTAACGATTGATTGAAACATTTTTAACCCGTCAGCTCCCCCAAGCAAATCATGAACTGCTCGCTCCGGATGAGGCATCATTCCAAGTACATTCCCTTTTTCGTTCACGATGCCTGCAATGTTTTGCAAGCTGCCGTTCGGATTTTCTCCCTCATAACGAAAAACGATTTGGTTGTTCGCAATAAGCTGCTGCAATGTGTGCTCATCACAGTAATAATTTCCTTCTCCATGAGCAATCGGGATCGTAATGATTTCGCCGCGCTCATATTGGGATGTAAACATCGTTTCATTATTTTCGACACGAAGTTTTACCGGACGGCAAATAAACGTTAGCGTATGGTTGCGCCGCATCGCCCCGGGAAGCAATCCTGCTTCTAATAAAATTTGAAATCCGTTACATACACCTAAAATCGGCTTGCCTTCATCGGCTGCTTTTTTGATCGCTTTCATCACGTTAGAAAAACGCGCAATCGCTCCAGATCGTAAATAATCCCCGTATGAAAAACCACCTGGCAAAAGAATAGCATCAAACTCATCTAAACTTTCTACATCATGCCAAACGTATTCAACATCTTCCCTTAATTCATCTGCAATCGCATGATACATGTCGACATCACAGTTGGAACCCGGAAATACAATGACCGCAAATTTCACTGAACGACGACCTCCTCAATTTCATAGCGATAATCTTCAATGACCGTATTCGCCAACAACTTTTCACACATATCTTTCACGAGTGCATCTATGTCGCGGTCACTTTTTTCTACCGTTAACTCCATGAACTTTCCAATACGCACATCTTGCACCTCATGATAACTTAAGCTATGAAGCGCTCCTTTTACAGCATTTCCTTGTGGATCTAATACATTTTCACGCAATGTGACATACACTTTTACTTTGTACATGATAATCCTCCTAATCGTTGTAAAAGTTTTGTATATGTTTCTGTTAAGTCGCCTAAATCGCGACGAAATACATCTTTATCGAACTTTTCTTTCGTGTGTACATCCCATAATCGGCACGTATCTGGGGAAATTTCATCCGCAAGTAACACCGCTCCCGTTTCGTCTCTTCCAAACTCTAATTTGAAATCAACGAGCTGTAAGTCACATGAGTGAAATAAAGACGTTAAAACATCGTTTATGCGTAACGCTGTTTGTTTCATGTACACAAGTTCATCGCGGGAGGCGAGTGACAACAGAGCGATATGATCTTCCGTTAAGAGGGGGTCGCCTAAATCGTCATTTTTGTAGTAAAATTCTACAAGTGTTTTTTCAAGTACCGTTCCTTCCTCAAGACCAGTACGCTTCGACAAACTCCCGGCGACAATATTGCGGACAACGACTTCAAGGGGTATGATCGTCACTCGTCGCACAAGCTGTTCTGTATCAGATATTTTACGGATAAAATGATTATTTACACCTGCTTCATGCAACAAGAAAAATAGTAAACTCGTAATTTCGTTATTTAATCGTCCTTTTCCGCTAATCTTTGCTTTTTTTTCACCGTTAAATGCAGTTGCCTCATCTTTATATTCAATCCATAATACGCCCTCTTCGTTCGTCGCATACACTTTCTTCGCCTTTCCTTCATACAGAAGGTGTTGCTTTTCCATGTTCTCTCCCCCAGTTATACAGAATATTAGGAAATTTGAGTTTATAGGTAAGGACGCCGCCTTACCTATTGCAAACCAAGTCGCTCGAAAATCGTGTCGACATGCTTTAAGTGATAGTTGTAGTCAAAGCAATCAGCAATTTGGTCTTTCGTTAAACGACTTGTAATCACTTCGTCTGCTTCAATTAACGAGCGAAACGGCACTTGTTTTTCCCATGCTTCCATCGCTTTTGGCTGCACGAGATCGTACGCTTCCTCACGCGTCATCCCCGTGTCAATGAGCGCTAGCAACACGCGCTGAGAATAAATAAGCCCGAGGGTACGATCCATATTTTTCTTCATGTTGTCTGGAAACACCGTTAAGTTTTTTACGATATTCGTAAAACGATTCAGCATGTAATTTAAAGCAATCGTTGCATCCGGCAAAATAATGCGTTCGGCTGATGAGTGAGAGATATCACGCTCATGCCAGAGCGGCACGTTTTCGTATGCTGTTAACATATAACCGCGAATGACACGCGCCATTCCTGTCATGTTTTCTGAGCCGATCGGATTGCGCTTATGCGGCATGGCTGACGATCCTTTTTGCCCTTTTGCGAAAAACTCCTCTACTTCACGCGTTTCGCTCTTTTGCAATCCGCGAATTTCAACAGCAAACTTTTCGATCGATGTCGCAATTAAGGCAAGCGTCGCCATATAATGAGCATGACGATCACGCTGCAACGTTTGCGTTGAAATTGGTGCAGGCTGTAAACCGAGCTTTTCACATACATACTGCTCAACAAACGGATCAATGTTTGCATACGTACCGACCGCGCCAGAAATTTTTCCGACGCGCACCGTTTCTGCTGCTTGCTTAAAACGTTCTAAGTTGCGTTGCATTTCAGCGTACCAAAGAGCCAATTTTAATCCAAACGTCGTAGGCTCGGCATGTACACCATGCGTTCGTCCCATCATGACCGTATATTTATGCTCAATCGCTTTTTCTTTTAACACCGCGATAAAGTTTTCTAAATCGCGCAATAAAATGTCATTTGCTTGTTTTAGTAAATACGACAATGCGGTATCAACAACATCCGTAGACGTCAATCCGTAATGTACCCACTTTCGTTCCTCGCCTAACGTCTCTGATACAGCACGAGTAAAGGCAACGACATCATGACGCGTCTCTTCCTCGATTTCTTTAATGCGTTCAATGCGAAACGATGCGTTTTGACGAATTTTCTCAACATCTTTTTTCGGAATAACTCCTAATTCCGACCATGCTTCACATGCTAAAATTTCGACTTCTAGCCAAGCACGAAAACGGTTTTCTTCTGTCCAGATTGCACCCATTTCTGGTCGTGTGTAACGTTCAATCATACATTCATCCTCCGATCTGTCCAAATCGCAAATTCATCTATTTTTCGTTGGATCGCATCGACATCATCAGCTAACCATGTCACATGTCCCATCTTTCGCTTCAGCTTCGCTTCCTTTTTTCCATAAAAGTGGATGTGGGCGTCACGAAATTGGGAGATGTTTTGAATGACTGCATCCACATGTTCTCCTAAAATGTTGACCATAATTGTAGGTTTGAGCAACTCCGTGCTGCCAAGTGGCCAATTGCAAATGGCACGAATGTGCTGATGAAATTGCGATGTGATACAACCGTTTATTGTATAATGACCTGAGTTGTGTGGTCTAGGGGCAAGTTCATTGACATATAACTGCCCATCTTCTGTTAAAAACATTTCAATGGCTAGTGTGCCGACAAGTTGAAATGTTTCCGCTAATCGTCGAGCATACATCTCCCCCTGCGCAATGGTTTTCTGGCTAACTTGGGCTGGAGCAATCGTTTGATGCAAAATATTGTCGCGATGAATGTTCTCGACAACAGGGAATAGCTTTATTTCACCAGAAACGCTGCGCACAACGATAATAGATAACTCTTTCACAAACGGTACCCATGCGTCCAATATACATTCACCGTAAGTAAGCAGCGAGCGCGCCTCGTGAATATCATCTAAACAACGGATGACCACTTGCCCTTTTCCATCATACCCTCCACGACATGTTTTCAATACAGCCGGAATGCCGATCTCCTCAATCGCCCGTTCCAATTGTTCTTCTTCCAGTATGAGACGATAAGGGGCAACAGGCAACCCGGCAGACTGAACTGCTCGTTTTTCCTTCCAACGATGCTGTGTAATAGAAAGCAGCTCGCTTCCTTGTGGCACATATCCCTTCTCTACTAATCGATTCAACGCATCAGCATCAATATTTTCAAACTCATATGTCACAACATCGCTCACTTCGGCTAAGTGACGTAACGCTTCTTCATCGCTATACGAAGCGACAATTTCAATATCAGCCACTTGGGCACAAGGCGATTGCGGAGTAGGATCAAGAACCGCTACGAAAAATCCCATCTCTTTTGCAGCGATCGCCATCATTCTCCCTAACTGACCTCCACCAATAATACCAATCGTTTGCCCCGGCACAATCACTTTACTCAAGCTGATCACTACCTTCTATCACCTGTTTTCGAATTGCCTCACGCCGCATCCGCAATGCATCCATGTACGCCGAATCGTGCGTTCCGAGAATCGATACCGCAAGCAATGCCGCATTGACGGCACCTGCTTTTCCGATGGCCACTGTCGCTACTGGCACTCCTCCGGGCATTTGGACGATAGAAAGCAACGAATCAAGACCATTTAGCGTTTTAGACATAACCGGAACACCAATAACAGGCAACGTTGTTTTAGCTGCTACCATTCCTGGCAAATGAGCAGCTCCCCCTGCTCCAGCGATAATGACTTTAATTCCACGCTCTTCAGCTGTTTCGGCATACGCAAACATAAAGTCAGGTGTACGATGAGCCGAAACGACTTTTTTTTCAAACGGAATATGAAATTCTTCTAATATATCACATGCATGACGCATTGTTTCCCAGTCTGATTGACTTCCCATAATAACAGCTACAAGTGGCCGCATTTACACTCACCTCTTTTTATCATTCAGAAAAAAAATCCAGAACGACGCCCCTCGATCATAAGGGAAAGCATCATTCTGGACATATTTCGCCCATTGGGTGAAAAAAAGCCAATAAGATCCTTCCCCTCATAGTCCAATAATTTACGGTTATTGGGTAGAGACTTTTGGGCCATATTCCCAAAATTATATGAGGGTTCAACAACGTATTCATTTATCTTCATCTTACCAGTCGTTTTTCAATCATGTCAACATAAAATCGAACATTTTCACAAACAAAATAATCAATGTTCGGTTTTTACTTAAAAATCACCATTTCATCTTTTTCACCATATAGTAAAAAGAAAAAGAGAAAGGGGAGAAGCTTATGGATTGGACAAAGCAATGGGAAGCATTTTTCACTCATCCATTTTGGAACTCGTCAAATTCCTTTTCTTCCTATTCATCAGGCATCAATATGTATCGTCATGATAATGAGCTACTTGTCGTCGCAGCGATCCCAGGGTTAGCACATGTACACGATGCAGAAGTGTACATTCATTATAATACATTAGAAATTAAAGCAAATGTTCAATTGCAATTTGAAGGCTTTGAACTAATTGAAGAAGGAATTACACAAGAACCTTTTGAACGAGAGATACAACTTCCCTTTCCTGTAGGAGAAAAAGTGGAAGCTGTGTACGAGAACGGACTGCTATTTGTTCATCTTCATCGTCTCATCCCTGATCATATAAAAAGGAAGGTGGACATTAAATAAAAAATGAGCTAACCGATATAGGTTAGCTCTTCACTATGGGGGAGAGGATTGTAAAAGCGTTAAACGCAAATACATGGACAAAAAAAGTTAGAGAACAAAACGGAGATGCTCTCTAACTTGCTATGTCCGCCCGGCAACGTCCTACTCTCGCAGGCGGTGTCCCGCCAACTACCATCGGCGCTGGAGAGCTTAACTTCCGTGTTCGGGATGGGAACGGGTGTG
>NZ_FOJQ01000035.1:0-18765 GCF_900111795.1 Anoxybacillus pushchinoensis
CGGGCGCACAGGGCGATAAGCACCAGTAAGGTGTTTGCCCATGAAAGTCTTGTGGAACAAGGGTGAGTTCTACACGCAGGTGTACGAGAAACCCTTTTGTACACAAGAACCCCGTGGCTTTAGCCATCGGGAGGTTCAGGGAAAGGTCAAGTTTATCGCGTCCAGCGATTTCCCACCATTTGAAAATTTTGCGCGACCAAGGATTAGTGTCGGTAGAACAAAAAGGGACATTGAGATACTATGTATTATCTATCGAAAAAGCTGTTGAATTATTGAAAGATTTGATCCATGCTGTCGAGAAGGAGTGCCTTTAGATATGCTAAAGGCCAACTTTTTCATTTTAATGTTTAAGTTTTTAAACATTTAAAAAAAGGAGTAATGAACAATAAAACCGTCATTATTCCGGGGATGGCGAATAAACTCCTTGCATTTAGTGTTCGTTTTATCCAAACTTTCCAAATGCGCTCAAGTGGGTGCGGAAGCTGTTGAGATGAAAAAGTATTTTTCATGGGTATTTTTTGTTTTTGGAAATAAATTTGAACAAATTTCGAAAAAAATTTAACGAAAATGTGACAAAATTTCAAATGGACAACCTATTTCTTTTTGTATTTCCATGTATTATATAAAAGATAGCGCTTTTCTCGCACGATTTTTGATGTCGAGAAAAGTGTTTTTCTTTTTGTCAATGATTTTGCTTTTCGTTTCCCCCTCAATGCAGTTTCTTCCTTCCTTTTTTCGTCACAATTATTTTTACGGTACATGTTAAAATCATTTCGATAGTGTTAATACTACAAAGCTAAATAAATGTCGCTCGTTTCGTATTTACTTCCTTGTTCAATGAATCACAATTTTGTTGAGGTGAAGAAAGGTGAAGCGTTTATTTGTCTTCTTAATTGCGGGACTGCTTCCGCTTCTTGGGGGCTGTGAGATGGTTGTTTTTCAGCCACAAGGACCAGCTGCTCGAAGCATCATGGAGCTCATTACTTGGTCGATTTGGTGGATGCTTCTTGTTGTTGTCGTTGTATTTGCCTTGTTTGCTTATATCGTGTGGAAATATCGAGATCGACCTGAGCGTCAAGGGGAGGAGCCTCCTGAGGAGCACGGGAATGTGGTGCTTGAAATTGTATGGACAGTTATTCCGATTCTTATCGTTGTTGCGTTAACGATCCCAACTGTGAGAACATTATATGATTTAGAAAAGCCTCCGAAGGGGTACGAAGATCAAGATCCGCTTGTTATTCACGTGACATCAGCGGATTGGAAATGGATTTTTAGCTACCCAGAGCAAAATATTGAAACAGTGAACTACGTCAATATTCCTGCCAATCGTCTCGTGTTATTTAAAATGACTTCCGCATCGACTATGCAGTCATTTTGGGTGCCTGCGTTAGCGGGACAAAAATATACGATGAACAAAATGGAGACAGAATTGTACGTTGTTGCGGAACGTCCTGGTTCGTACGAAGGAAGAAATACAAACTTTAACGGACGAGGGTATGCGCATATGCAATTTGAAGTGTTAGCACAAACGCCGAAAGAGTTTGAAAAATGGGTGCAAGAAGTGAAACGAACTGCTCCGACATTAACAAAAGAGAAGTATGAAGAATTGTTGCTACCTACACATTTAGGAAGATTGACTTTTATTGGTACACACTTACAATGGGTCGATCATGCCGATCCACATTCAAAGACATATACACATCCGGAGTTATATCGTGGACACGGATATCAAGGGAAAATTTTTATTCGTGACGATCACTATAAAAGAGCATCAACTATTTATAACGAAGATGAACAACAAACTTTAGATAGTAATAGCGGGGGTGAACATCGTGGGCATTAAGTGGAATGAAATACTCGTTGGTGGCGATCCGCTTCTTGTCGGTTCACAAATTGCGATTGTATTGACAGTTGTGGCAATTGTTGTTGGCTTGACGTACTTTAAAAAATGGGGTTGGCTATGGCGTGAATGGCTAACGACAGTAGATCATAAAAAAATTGGGATTATGTACATTGTATCAGGTGTACTCATGTTTTTCCGCGGTGGTATAGATGGATTGTTAATGAAGGCGCAAACGGCAAGGCCGGAAATGAACTTTTTGGATGCCCAACATTACAATGAAATTTTTACAACCCATGGCGTCATTATGATTTTATTTATGGCGATGCCCCTTTTGATCGGTTTAATGAACGTCGTCGTTCCGTTGCAAATCGGTGCGCGCGATGTTGCCTTTCCACAGTTGAACGCGCTTAGCTTTTGGTTGTTTTTTAGCGGGGCGATGTTATTTAACATTTCGTTCGTTGTTGGAGGGTCACCAGATGCAGGGTGGACATCATACTTCCCACTTGCAGGAAAAGAATTTAGCCCAGGCATCGGGAATAACTACTATGCGATTGCATTACAAATTGCAGGTCTTGGGACGTTAATGACGGGGATTAACTTTATTGTTACAATTTTAAAAATGCGTGCACCGGGCATGACATTAATGAAAATGCCGATGTTTACATGGACAACACTCATTACGTCAATCATTATTGTCGCGGCGTTCCCGATTTTTACAGTTGCCTTAGCATTAATGACGTTTGACCGCTTGTATGGAACACATTTCTTTACACTTTCTTCAGGCGGAAGTGATATGCTTTGGGCAAACTTGTTCTGGCTTTGGGCACATCCTGAAGTGTATATCGTCATTTTGCCTGCGTTTGGAATTTTCTCAGAAGTCATTGCGACGTTTTCACGTAAAACGTTATATGGATATAAGTCTATGGTTATTTCCATCGTTGGCATTGCGTTTTTAAGTATGATCGTATGGGTGCACCATTTTTACACAATGGATGCAGGTCCTGCGGTAAACTCGTTTTTCTCGATTACAACGATGTTAATTGCTGTTCCAACCGGAGTGAAAATTTTCAACTGGCTATTTACGATGCGAAAAGGACGCATTCAATTTACAACAGCGATGTTATGGGCGCTTGCCTTTGTGCCTAACTTCGTCATCGGTGGCGTGACGGGGGTCATGTTGGCGATGGCAGCTGCAGACTATCAGTATCACAACACATTATTTTTAGTCGCACACTTCCATTACGTGTTAATTCCAGGTGTCGTGTTTGCGGTGTTTGCAGGATTGTATTATTGGTGGCCAAAAATGTTTGGTTTTATGTTAAACGAGAAACTTGGAAAATATCATTTCTGGTTGTTTACGATCGGATTTAACGTCACATTTATGCCGATGTTTTTCCTTGGTTTAAAAGGGGCGGTTCGTCGTGCGTATACGTATTCAGCAGAATCAGGTTTTGCGCCGCTATTTCTCGTTTCTGCGATCGGTTCGATCATTTTAGCGATCGGCTTTGCGGTATTTTGTTATAACATTTATTGGAGCTTCCGTTATGCGAAGCGCAATGTATCCCACGATCCATGGGATGCGCGTACGCTCGAGTGGATGACAGCATCACCAGTGCAGTTTTATAACTTTGCGGTCGTTCCAGAAGTGAAACAATTAGATGCGTTTTGGCATATGAAAAAGCGCGGTGAAACGCTCACGTTAAAAGAAAGCGACATAAAGAAAATTCATATGCCGAGCAACTCAGGCTTACCGTTTTATATGGCGGTTGTGTTTGGAATTACAGGTTTCTTCCTCGTTTTTGAGGCGCACATTGCCGCCGCTGTAGCAGCGATTGGCATTGTTGTTGGGCTTATTGTTCGTTCCTTTGACTATGACGATGGGTATTATGTAAGCGTCGATGAAATTAAACAAACAGAGCGCACGTGGAGAAATGTAGAAGGGGGGACGGAAAACCATGTCGGCTAACGTCAATCATTCGCTTCCACTTGAATATCAGACGGAACAAAATCGATTAAATATTTTAGGTTTTTGGATTTTTCTTGGGGCAGAAATTGTGCTGTTTGCGACGTTGTTTGCTGTTTATGGGGTGTTAGGTCACCGCTATGCCGGTGGCCCAACGCCAAGCGATATTTTTAAGCTGAATGATGTGCTTATTCAAACGTTGTTGTTGTTGACAAGTAGTTTTACATGCGGTTTGGCAGTCTTTTTCATGCGACAACGCGATATGAAAAAACTGCTTACTTGGTTCGTCATTACCCTTTTATTAGGGGCAGGATTTTTATTTATGGAAATTCGTGAGTTTATTCATTATGTGCATGAAGGAGCAACGATGCAAACGAGCGCGTTCTTATCGAGCTTTTTCGTTTTGCTTGGCACACACGGAGCGCACGTTACATTTGGGATCATTTGGGCAATCATGCTTATCATCCAGTTGCTCCAACGTGGATTGACGCCAGTTACCGCAAGAAAAATGTTTATTATTAGCTTATATTGGCATTTCCTTGATGTCGTTTGGATCTTTATTCTTACGTTCGTCTATTTAAAAGGGATGGTGGCGTAAATGGAACATAAAAGTAAATATCCCGTTAGTCACGTTGTTGGATTTTTGTTTTCGTTAGTTTTAACGTTTGTCGCCGTATTTGTTGCGTTGAAAATGAACGTATCATATACAATTGTGATGTGGATCATTGGCTCACTTGCGGTCATTCAAGCCGGTCTTCAACTATTTATGTTCATGCACGTAACAGAAGGAGAAGACGGAAAAACGAACGTCATTAATATGGCTTATGCGGTATTTGTCGCGATCGTCATTGTCGCAGGTTCGATTTGGGTGTTAACATCTGGTCATGCGGCGCACTAAAATAAGACCCCTCGCTTAACTTTGGCGAGGGGTTGTTTTTAATTTTGCTACGAGCGTTTGTATCCATATTGGCAGACGAACTGTAAAGCTGATGATAAGAACGATAAGAACGAGAATGGCCGCTGATTTCTCCGCAATTTCTTTTGCGTCTGGGACGAGCGCTTCCGATTGTACATACCATAAATGAACAGGAAGCGTTCCACCTTGCGATAATAAGTTAAAATCCCACATAAATCCGGATGTTGATGTTCCGCCTGCTAAAATAATGATAGCAGATTCCCCAAACGCGCGACACGCGACGAGGCTAATGCCGGTCAAAATACCGTTTAATGCAGCGGGCAGTACAACTTTCAACACCGTCTGTGATTTCGTCGCTCCGAGGGCGAGCGATGCTTCGCGAATGTCTTTCGGTACAGCTTGAATAGCTTCTTCGGTGACGCGGGCGAGTACAGGCAAGTTTAATAACGCAAGTGTGATTGCAGCACCAATGATCGTTAAACCGATGCCAACATACTCAACAAACAGGACGTACCCAAACAAACCGAAGACGATGGAAGGGACGGACGCTAAACCTTCAATACATGTGCGCACGAACTCGGTAAAACGATTGTTCGGTGCATATTCCGCAAGAAAAATACCAGCTCCGATGCCAATAGGTAAAGATAAGAGTAAAGATAAAATAAGAACGTAAAAAGAGTTAAATAAAAACGGACCAATTCCACCCCCCGCTTCTAATTCATCAGGTAATTTGAACAAGAAGTCGATCGATAGCTTTGGTAAACCTTTTCCTAAAATCGTATATAATAGCGCGATAATGAACAGAAATGTCGTTGCGGTAACGATAGTAACGAAAATATGAAACAAGTGATTTGTGTACATAGCGCTTGTGATCGCTTTACGATGGTGATGAAACAGCGAATCTTTCATTTGTTACTCTCCTTTTGGACGAAGTTTGCGAATAATAACGATCAAAACGAGCGAAATAAACAATAACAAAAATGCCATCATGTAAAGGGCGTAGTTCCACGTAGAATGGAATTGTACGTTAATAATTTGCATGACGATATTACTTGTTAAAACAGATGTTGGAGTGATTAAGTCCCAACCGAATTGCGCCGTATTGCCAATGACCATAACGACAGCCATCGTTTCTCCGATTGCTCGCGTCATGCCTAAAATGATCGCTGTTAAAATGCCTGAGCGAGCGGCAGGAAGGACGATGCGAGAAATGACTTGTAACTTTGTGCTCCCGAGAGCATAACCAGCTTCACGTAAATAGTTCGGAACGGCACAAATGGCATCGTCAGAAATACGAGTAATCGTTGGTAAAATCATTAACGTTAACACAAGGGCAGCAGCTAAAAATCCGTCTCCCACGAGCGCCCCTGTTTTTTCGCGAATGAAAGGCAATAAAACAGTTAAACCTAAGTAACCGTACACGATAGATGGAATACCAACGAGCAAGTCGAGCATAGGACGCATCACATTTTTTAGCCAATTCGGTGCAATTTCGGAAATAAAAATAGCAACAGCTAATGCAATGGGAGTAGAAATGAGCAGTGTTAAGAAAGTTAAATATAGCGTGCCGGCAATAAATACGGCAGCGCCATATTTTCCTTCATACGGCTCCCATGTAGCAGAGAAAAAGAACTCTTTCCACGATACGTCTTTAAATACGAGAAACCCGGTTTGGCTAATGAAAATGACGATTGAAAACAGAGCGATGCCGAGAAATAATGCACTAAATAAACAAACGTAGCGGAATAGCTTATTTTTCATATATTTCATTGACCATTGTTTTTTCTTTTGTTGTTCGTGTTGTGCGCGAACTTCTGACGCAGGCAGTGCCATGTCAATTGCCTCCTTTGAATCTATATAAAAGAAGCCTCCTCATAAAAGGAGGCTAAATCGTTATTTTTTCATCGCTGTAATTGGAATAAATTTTAATTTTTTTAGCGAGCCTTGTTGGAATTTTTTACTTTGGATATATTGGATAAATGCTTTGTTCGCTCCGGTAGCTTCCCCTTTTGTCAATAAGTATCCGTATCCCCAAACAGGGTATTTTCCGCTCGTTACGTTTTGAACCGTTGGCGCGATACCGTTGTACGCTACCGCTTTAATATCTCCTTTAATGTAAGCAAGGTCTGTGTAACCGATCGCATTCGGAGTTGTAGCAACCGCTTGAATCATGTTACCGTTTGATTGCACTTCTTTGTAATTTTCTCCTTTTGTCATAAACGCTGAACCTTTTAAAGCTTTCATTTGATAGTTGACGCGTGTTCCAGATCCGTGTACGCGGTTGATTACGATAATCGGCTCATCTTTTCCGCCAACTTCTTTCCAGTTTGTAATTTTACCAGCGAAAATATCTTGCAGTTGTTTTGTCGTTAAGTTTTTCACTGGGTTGCTTTTATGAACGATTGTTGCAAAAGGAATGACCGCGATCGGATAAGCTTTCAAGCCTTTGAACGCGTTAAATCCAGGTACTGGCTTTGTCGCATCCCAGTCACAAGCCCCGATCGTTGCGGATCCTTTAGAGACGGATTGCGGACCAACGATAGATGCTGTACCCGAAACAGAGATCGATACTTTCGGATTTGCTTTTTTAAATTCTTTCGCTGCTTGTTGCGTTAACGGAAGTAATGCAGATGATCCAGCTACGACCACTTTTCCCGTTACTTGTGAAGCTTCTGCTTTTTCTGTTACGCCGAGAGAAGAACCGAGTAATAAAGCGGACGATAATGCGACAAAAGATAATTTTTTAAACAATGATTTCACTTTTTCCACCTCTTTTTATTTTGTTATGTCGATCAGTTTGTTATTTATTAAAACAGCGATTTTTTCTCCTTCATCTGTTGGGATAGTGACAGCTATTTCATTGCCGAATGGAGAAGGGGCAATCGCTGTAATTGTTGTTTTTGTGTTGAATATGCGTGTCCACTGTGCTTGTGGCGCAGTAGCGCGATAAATAGAATACGATCCGTTTTTCTCTTCTACTAACACAAACACGATGTTTCCTTTTGTGGCGACGTAAGTAATATTCATCGTTGTTGCCATGTTTCTTTCTTGGCCACCAACAATTGCTTTTAATGCAGGCAGTTCGTTTTCATCATCTGGGTTTGCGCTTAAATAGACGATCGCATCACCGGCGAAGAAAGAAAACGTTTTGTTATTTGTATCTGTCGTCACAGCTGTTGGCGTTTTTTGCTGCGATGTTAAATCAACGACATACAGTTGTGGTTCCGTGCCTGTTGTATCGATTGTGTCGATCTCTGTTTTCGATTCATCTGTATAATTCGCTTTCGCTTCCTTTGCGGCTATGTATATCAGTTTTGTGCCGTCCGCTGATAGACGAAGGTCGGATTTGTATTTTACTTTGTCATCAACAATTTTTGTCACTTCTCCAGTTTGCGCGTTCATTGATGCAATGACGTCGCTGTTATTTCCTTTGAAAAAGTAAATTGATGATCCGTCTGGCGCCCATGTTAGCTCGACTTTTACATCGTCATCCGTACCTAGTGCAGTTGCTTTTTTTGTAGCTAAATCAACAATAAATAATTGGCCGTTATCATCCACATATGCGCCTTTTTTCTTATCAGGAGATAAAGAGAGATCTCCGCTTGCAATAGTTGCTATCACTTTGCGAGAAGGGATGTGAACAACTTTTGATACAGGCTCATCGTTTTCATTTGTAACGATGACGTATTCATTGCTTAACCATTGTGGGTTAAAGTTTAAACCTTTTAAAAAGCCGTTCGTTGCAATAAATAAAGTAGCGCCTTTTTCGATTTCTCCGCCTAATTTCGTCACTGTGCCATGTAAGTCAGCATAAAAGTTTCCGTTCACTTTGACGACAGACGACCCTGGTTGATGAAGAAGAAAAGTAGCTTTCTTTCCTTTTCCGCTTAATGTGATCGTTTTCGATTTTCCATCGACATTTATCGCCACACCAAATGCTTTTGCGAGATCAGACAGAGAATAAAGCGTTTTTTGACCGACTGTGATCGCATGTAGCTGAGCAGCTTGTCCGTCGATTGAAACAGCTGTTTTGGTTGCTTTCACGCTTCCGTTTGTAGAAAGAAGGATAGGGCTGGCATTTGTTTGCAACTGTCCGCCGAACGCCTGAACAACAGCTACAGCTGGGACGTATAAGACGTTGTTTATCAATTTAGGTGCGACGTTCATCGTTACTTTTTTTCCGTTCACTGCAGCAACTTTATCATGTACTTTGACTTGAACAACTGTCCCTTTCTTCGTCATCTTATACGTTTTCGTTTTTTTGTCGTAAGAATACGTAGCACCTAGCAGTTTAGAAAGCTCAGGAGCGGATACGATCCAGTTTCCACCTGAAACCGTTGTGGAAGAAATAGGCATCACCGTTCCGTTTACACTCCAATTTGTTTTTTGAACAGGTTGTTTTTGGACGGCTTTTGCTTCGACGCTCCATTTTGTCGCCGGAATAAGCGGCGAAGCGAGAACAGCTGATGCAATCAGCGTGTGTGCGAGCATTTTTTTAACGGACATGTTTTTCCCTCCTACGTTTATGTATTAACAAAATCAATTATAGGGGGGGAATGTTAATGTAGTTTAATTGTTTTGTATAATTTGTAAATATTATGTTTGATTTTTTAGAATTTTTATAAATGGTATGTAAAGAAAGGATCATCTCGTATTTTCTACCATTCTTGTTATAACGGGAAAAGAATAGGGAGGAGGGACGGGTGTGCGTACGTATAAAGAAACGTTGAGAAAATTGTTTGTTAATTACACCATTGGTTCAATTTTAGCAGTGATTGGTGTCGGCAGCACGTTAATGGTGATGGCTTTAAACATTCGACAAGTAGATTTGCTTATGTTATTGCTCATTCAATTTTTTCTCGTTTTGTGTCATGCTGTTTATTGAACAAGAAAACGATCAATGGAAGCTTGTTGGAATCATTCATGATGAATGGACGACATAGACGTATAAAAGGTGTCCAACCGCGGACACCTTTTATATTATTCCTTTTTTAATTGTTTCAATTGTTGCTCGACTTCCGCATCAAACGATTGAGGGGGGGATCGTTTGCATGACCGAGCGAGCTTTTGCTTCCGCTTCAAGAAACATCACTTTTTCCTCCATGCGCGCAAAACCTTTGACGACATGATCATAACGGAAAGATGCGATCGATTCATCAATTTGTTTCATCGTTTCAGCGACATAAAAGCGCGTCATTAATTGCATTTGTTTCAATTTTAATTGCTCGTACGTTTCGTACAATTGTTTCACTTTTTCCGTTAAAACGGTTGTTTTTTCTTTTAATGTGTTGTATTGTTGCGTATATAGCTCTAATTTTTTTTCATAGGCGATTTTTTCTTGAAGGGCCATCTTTGCGATCGGCTCTTCATTTTTTTCTACAGCTAATTTTGCTTGGCGAGCCCGCTTTGCGATCATTTCTTCTGCATCTGCGATGAGACGCTCATATTTTTGTTCTAGCACAAACTGTTGTGCCAATGCTTGTTGTGCTTGTTCAAGTTGTTCTTCTAGTTCACGAATGTACTGTTTCGTCATGCGAATCGGATCTTCGCATTTGTCAATGATGTCATGTATGTCGGCAAGAACGACATGTTTTACGCGTTTAAAAATGCCCATATTACTTTTCCTCCTTTTGTATTGTTTTTTCCCATTCATCTAAAAAGCTATCGTTTTGAATAGGTGAGACAAATGGTGCAAATTCAGGTGTCGGCTTTGTTTTGTTTCTTAGTAAAACGTACGCTGCAATGATCGCTAAGACGGCGAGCAACGTTTTTGGTAAAAGCGCAATGAGCCCAATTGCCATCAGCGCACCGCCAATCCACTTCCCACCACCGCGCTTCGTTTTCCAAACGATCCATCCGATGATGACTAATGCCAGCTGAAGAAGGAAAAGAATCCATCCGAACATTGGCATACCGTGTGGTCGCATCATTTGTGGACCGTGATGACCGAACGCCCGATGATGTTTACCCATTCCCATCATGTGTTCTGCTGGCATTCGTCCGCTCCAACCGATGTGCATGAAATAAGTAGCGATGTGCGCGAATACGGCGATGACAACTAGTCCACCGATCAAGAAGAAAACCGTTCGTTTTTTCACATCTATCACCTCCTTCGTTATTTACAGTTTGAATTGTACAAGAGAAAAGAGAAAATTAGGTGAAAAAGAAAAAACGTGCAACATATTTATGCACGTTTATCATTTGGAAAAGTGATCGTGAATGTCGTTCCTTTTCCCACTTCGCTCTGTACTTGAATGTTTCCATCGTGTGCTTCGACAATCCATTTTGCGATGGAAAGCCCAAGTCCGTGTCCGCCAATTTGTCGTGTCCGCGCTTTGTCTGCACGATAAAATCGGTCAAAAATGCGGGGAAGATGCTCAGGAGCAATTCCAATACCTGTATCAGCCACAGAGATGGTTACTACTTTTCGTTGTTTTATTACGTGTTGAGCTAACGATAGGGAAACTGTTCCGCCTTCAGGTGTATATTTGATGGCATTATCAAGCAAAATGTACAACAGCTGTGTACATTTGTCCTTGTCTCCAACAAATTCAATTTGTTCAGACGCATGAAACTGAAGCGTAATGTTCTTTTTATTTGCAAGCTCTTGTAACGACTGTAACGTACGTTCTGCACATGCACGTAGTTCAAACGGTTTTCTTTCAATTTGTAGCTTTGCATCGTCTGTACGCGCAAGGGTGAGAAGGTTATTAATGAGCTTTGTCATTCGTTTCGTTTCGTCTCCTAGACGTTCAATTGTTTTTTGGCTGAATGGATCGGACGTTAATGACTCATCCATTTTCAACGCTTCAACAGATGAATAAATGACGCTAAGTGGGGTTCTTAGTTCATGGGAAGCGTCCGCCACAAATTGACGTTGCCGATTGTAGGCATCTTGAATGGGGATGAGCGCTCGTTTGGACATAAAATAACTAAAAGCGACGGCCACCGCAATAAACAGCACCCCGAGCCCTAATAAAATGAATGTAGACCATTTCAGCAAACGAAACATGCTTGTCACATCCATACCGACATATAAAACACCGACGAGCTGCCGCTCAACAATGACCGGGCGAGCGACAGTTAATATTTTCAATGTGTCTGCACGGAAGCGTTTTAATTCATGGCGGTGATGGGGGACGTGAATCTCTACATATTTTAATTCGTTTTTTTCTGGTGTCCACGGTTGAAGCGTCGAAAGGAGCAGCGGCCGCAATCCTTTATTCACTTCATCTCCCATCATCAATCGTCCACGTGTATCAATGACGTAAAAAAATAGTTGATCTTCACTTAAAAATATGACATTTTGATCGCTAGACCACCCGATAAACGATTGCTCTTCTAGCATGTTTTCAATCGTTTGACCTTCTTGTTCGGCGATCGTTCGAATGCGTCGCTCTTGGTCATTTGTAATAACGGTATGAATAAGAAAAGAAACAACCGCGATAAAGATGGCTAAAAAAGCGATGAGAATACCGCTATATGTGGCAGTTAATCGCCATTGTGTGCGGCGAAACATATCAGAATGATGAAACAAAGATCGTATACTATTTTTCAATGGTATATCCCACCCCGCGCACCGTTTTAATGAGTTGTTGTTGTTCATCGCCAATTTTTTTACGCAATAGCTTAACGGTTGCGTCAATCGTTTTCATCGATACGTCCGCATCGTATCCCCAAATGCGATCAAGAATAATGTCGCGTGTTAGAACACGTCCTCTATTTTGTAATAATAAATCAAGTAGTTGGAATTCACGTGGGGTTAATATAATTTGTTCACCATCTTTCAACAGTGTATGGCTTGTACGATTGACCTCAAACGCTCCCCAGCGAACAATTTCTTCTTGAATCGGTGCGAACGTGCGCCGGGACAATGCTTTCAGCCGCGCCATAAGCTCGTCGATTTCAAACGGTTTCACTAAATAATCGTCCGCTCCGGCTTCCAGTCCTTCAACACGATCTTGAACCGCATCTTTTGCGGTTAACATTAAAATCGCTCCGTGATAACCATGTTTTCTTAAACGTTGACATACGCTCACCCCATCGCCATTTGGCAACATCCAATCTAAAATGATCACATCATAAAACGAAGCGAGGGCATAATCGTAGGCATCTTCTCCTTCCTGTACCCAATCAACATGTTCGACACCTTTTTTCTTTAATAAATGGACAATGAGTTCACCTAAATATACATCGTCTTCAGCAAGCAACACTTTCATCCTCATCACCTTTTTTCTTTCATGATATCAAATGTTGATGAAAAATGAGTGAAAATGAAGAAATGAGATCAGAAAAATAGAAGTGATTAGGAAAAGCGAGGAGTCATTATTTTCTACAAACTTAAATACAAAAGTGCTCGAATACATTTTGCTTGTATTAATTGTAGCGACTGTGATAAAAATTTGGTATGAAATGTTCAAGTAAGCTGGTTCCGTTGAGTCGGCTTTCTTTTGTTCATTGCAATGATTATGAAAATCTGGTATGATGTTAAATAGTGGGAAAATAAAATAAATAGGATGATGGGGATGAAACGAGCACGTATTATTTATAATCCGACGTCGGGAAGGGAAGTATTTAAAAAGCATTTGCCTGATGTACTGATTCGGTTAGAACAAGCAGGATATGAAACGTCATGTCATGCGACAACAGGGGCAGGGGATGCGACAGAGGCGGCAAGAAAAGCAGTTGAGCGAGAATTTGACCTTGTTATTGCCGCAGGTGGCGATGGAACGATTAATGAGGTCGTAAATGGGCTAGCTGATGCGTCATATCGTCCAAACCTTGGCATTATTCCAGTCGGAACGACGAACGACTTCGCCCGCGCGATCGGTGTACCGCGCTCGATTGAAGGCGCGTGTGATGTGATCATTCACGGAGAAGCGGTGCCGATTGATATTGGGGCGGTAACGAACGAAGGAAAGACGCATTATTTTGTTAACATTGCCGGTGGCGGACGTTTGACGGAATTAACGTACGAAGTGCCAAGCAAATTGAAAACGATGATTGGTCAACTCGCCTATTATTTAAAAGGAATTGAAATGCTTCCTTCCTTGCACCCTGTCCATGTCAAAATCGAGTACGATGGAAAAATGTTTGAAGGGGCTGTCATGCTGTTTCTCGTTTCACTTACGAACTCTGTCGGCGGCTTTGAAAAATTAGCCCCAAACTCATCGTTAAACGACGGCATGTTTGATTTAATCATTTTGAAAGAAACGAGCTTAGCTGAATTTATTAAAATTGCAACGCTCGCCTTGCGCGGTGAACATATTCACGACCCACACGTCATTTATACGAAAGCAAACCGCGTCAAAGTGTACACGGAAGAAAATATGCAGCTTAATTTAGACGGGGAGTATGGCGGCATGCTTCCGGGCGAATTTGTTAACTTATATCGCCATATGAACGTATTTGTTCCGAAAGAAAAAGCTGAGCAAATGAGAACAGGGGAGTGAACCTGGAGTGAGCCTTTAAAAGTAGACATGTATAAATCGGGAAAAAGATGTCCATACAGAAGACAGGAAGGAGCCGATAAACATGTCGAAAAAACAAAGAACTTATAAAAGCTATTCTTCAGAATTGAAGCTGGAAGCCGTTCAAAGAGCCTTGGCGGGAGAGAGTGTAAAAGTCATTGCACATCATCTTGAGATTACAGATCCTGACTATATTTATAAATGGATAGATCAGTATGAAATGTACGGGGAAGTAGGACTAAAACGAAAAGTTAGAAATCACCCTAAAATGGACAAGGATTTTATTATACGAGAACTAGAGATGGAGAATGAAATTTTAAAAAAGTATCTGCAAATTCTGAAAAAGGAGGGAAGACAGCGAAGTTCAAAGTAGTAGACGAGCTCAAAACAAAATATCCAGTCGTTAAAATATGTGAAAAACTACAGATTTCAAAATCTGGTTACTATAAATACTTGAAAACAAAGGGTAAGAAGAAAAAAGAAATCTAAGAAAGACCAACAATTAAAAGAATACATCTCTTTGATTTTCCATGAACATAAAGGGAGATATGGATATCGAAAAATTCACGCAGTGTTAAACAATCAATATCAACTACCTGTAAGTGAAAAAGTTGTACGTCGACTAATGAGAGAATTAGGATTAAAATGTCAATCTCGCATGAAACGAAAACAACCCGCTAAAGTGAAGAAGGCAACTTCCGCTGGATATATTTATGAAAATCTATTAAAAAGAAACTTTTCCACGACACGTTTGAATGAAAAATGGGTCACAGATGTCACGGAAATTGCCGTGGAAGATAAAAAGCTATTTGTTTCTGCCGTTATGGATTTACACAACAATGAAATTGTCGGGCATCAAATTTCATCCACACACGATGTTCAACTTGTGGAAGATTCCCTATTGTATGCGTTAGAAATCAGATACATCAATGATTCCTTAATTCTTCATTCCGATCAAGGAATGCCATATCGATCAACAAGATGGAAAACGCTGATGGATACATTTTCAATCACACCAAGTATGTCGAGAAAAGCGAATGCGCTTGATAACGCATGCATAGAAAGCTTTTTCTCCTACCTTAAAACAGAGATAGAACAGGACTTGCGACGTACGAAAAGTGTGGAAGAGGCAACACAGCTTATCCATGATTACATTCGCTATTACAACCACCAACGGATACAAGGTGTTCTTCGTTATCAGACACCGACTCAATATGCAAAGGCTAGTTAACAACGAGCACCAGTGGGCTATATTTCCTCCTTCTCGTCTTACCAACCTCTCCTCAGAACTCCGTGGGGCTGTCAAGTGCTCTCCTTGACAGTTTCACGGGGTTCTGAGACACTAGGAAAAAGACGAGAAAAGGAAAGGAACCAGAGTTTTATCACTCTGATTCCTTCACGTTAACTGAATTTATACTGTCTACTTTTCGGATCGCAGTGCAACCTGTTCTTTTTTGTTCGACTATGCTACAATCTTGACAGCATTTCGCGGAAGGGGAAAGACAAATGGAAGCACCAGTAGCAAAAAACGAATATTATGACGTCGTATTTGAAGATTTAACGCACGACGGGGCAGGGGTGGCGAAAATCGATGGTTTTCCAATTTTCGTTCCAAACGGTTTACCCGGCGAAAAAGCGAAAGTGAAAGTAGTAAAAGTAAAAAAAGGGTACGGTTTCGGTCGTTTGATCGAACTGTATGAAAAAAGTGAAGATCGCATTGATGCAGCGTGTCCTATTTATAAACAATGCGGTGGATGTCAGCTGCAACATATTCGTTACGAGGGACAGCTGAAAGCAAAACATAAACATGTCAAAGAAGTGCTCGCTCGCATCGGGAAAATTGAACATGCGACCGTTCACCCTGTCCTCGGCATGAACGATCCGTGGCGGTATCGAAACAAAGCGCAAGTACCTGTCGGTGAGCGTGAAGGTGGGCTTGTGGCGGGTTTTTATAAAGAGCGTAGCCACGACATTATCGACATGGACGCCTGTTTGATCCAACAAGAAATGAATGATATCGTCGTGCAAACCGTCAAACAAATTTGCGAGCAATATAACATCCCAGCCTACAATGAACAGACGCATAAAGGTGTGCTTCGTCACATTATGGCACGCTATGGGGCAACGACAAAGGAAGTGATGGTCGTTTTAATTACACGCACCGAGGAGTTGCCGCATAAAAAGAAAATTGTTGAAGCCATTGTACAACGTGTTCCGAACGTGAAGTCCATTGTGCAAAACATAAACCCGAAGCGGACGAATGTCATTATGGGAGAGCATACGCGTGTGCTTTGGGGATCGGAATATATGTATGACTATATCGGCGACATTCGGTTTGCGATTTCTGCCCGCTCCTTTTATCAAGTAAACCCTGAGCAAACGAAAGTACTGTATGAAAAAGCGTTGGAATACGCGGAGTTGACTGGGAAGGAGACAGTCATTGATGCGTATTGTGGCATCGGAACGATTTCACTCTTTTTAGCAAAAAACGCGAGAAAAGTGTACGGGGTCGAAATCGTTCCTGAAGCGATTGCCGATGCGAAACGAAACGCTGAACTAAACGGCATAACAAACGTTGAATTTGCGGTCGGAGAGGCGGAAGTCATCATCCCAAAATGGTACGAGCAAGGAGTGCGAGCTGACTGTATCGTCGTCGATCCTCCTCGAAAAGGCTGTGATGAATCATTGCTACAAACGATGATCACCATGAAACCGGAGCGAATCGTCTACGTCTCATGCAATCCCGCAACACTCGCACGAGATTTGCGCATATTAGAAGACGGTGGATACAAAACGATCGAAGTCCAGCCGGTCGACATGTTCCCGCATACGATGCACTGTGAAATTGTGGCATTATTGTCTAGGGTGGATGAATAGGAAGAGTTGAAGTGTTGATAGAATAAGGTTTTCCAGTGGTATTGGAGAATATCCAAAAGAAGAGTTCAAACATTATGTAGTGAAGGAAGAATTAAAGGCGTGATGAAAGTGGGGATGGTTTGGGTTATACCATCTATGGCAATAAAACCAGCAGATACAGAAAGAAAACGAATTATTGAAATTTATTTTATGAATTATTAGGCTGGAAGAAAAATCACACCAAAAGGAATTATGGTTCATAGCACAGGGGCAAACAATCCGAATTTAAAGCGTTACGTTGGTCCAGATGATGGTTTATTAGGAAAAAATCAATACAACAATCACTGGAATCAGCCACGACCAGGTGGCAGACAGGTGTGTTCATGCTTTTATCGGAAAGTTAAAAGATGGATCGATTGCCACTTACCAAACGTTACCCTGGAATCACCGCGTATGGCATGCGGGTGGAGATGCGAATAATACACATATTGGTTTTGAAATCTGTGAAGATAATTTAACCGACAAAACTTTTTATGATAAGGCTTTTGTCGGTGAGACTATTGTACATAATTTTAACTGGGGAAATCGCAATAAAGAAATTGTTATGTATTACATATCCCAAATAGATTTAGGTGATAAAATCGTTAACGCATTAAATAATGCGTTAGATAGTGCTTATCCTCTTTTCAAATTAAGAGATTGTATTAATAGTAATTAGAAAATAATAGAAACTAAATGAGTTAAGGAGAATAAACAATGACTTATATTTTATTGATTATCGGCTTTGCATTATTGATAAAAGGAGCCGACCTCTTTGTAAACGGATCTTCCAATATTGCCAAACTGCTCCGGGTTCCAACTATTTTAATCGGGTTAACTATTGTGGCTTTTGGAACAAGTTCACCGGAAGCGACTATCAGTATTATTGCAGCACTGAAAGGAAATGCAGATGTTGCACTTGGTAACGCAGTGGGAAGCAATATTCTTAACAGTACCCTTATTGTAGGTGTCACAGCATTCTTATATCCTTTGAGAGTTGAAAGTGAGACCATTAGAAAAGAAATCCCATTTACCTTACTCGCAAGTGTAGCATTGCTAATTCTTATGAGTGATATTGCATTGCAAGGATCGAGTAGCAACTTACTTACACGCAGTGATGGATTTATTCTTTTATTGTTCTTCTCCATCTTTATGTACTATTTAATTGAGATTGGCCTAAAAAGTCGGAAAGAGAAAGCAGACGAACCAGTTCCTGAGGACATCAGGTGGGGTAAAAGTATATTAATTACCATACTAGGATTGGCTGCAATTATATTTGGAGGGGATTTGGTAGTAGATAACGGTATAGAAATTGCTTATTCTCTCGGTATGAGTGAAGCATTGGTGGGGTTAACGATTATTGCAATTGGAACATCCCTTCCCGAACTTGTCACTTCCATCTCTGCGGCACTGAAAAAAGAAAGTGAAATTGCGCTGGGTAATATTGTCGGGAGTAATATTTTTAACATTTTATTTGTACTTGGTGGCTCGGCTACTATTTCTCCACTAGCAACAAATAATAAAATATTTATTGATGTCATTCTTATGATTGTACTAACTATTATATTATTGGTTTTCTCAAGAACGAGCTTCAGAATTGGAAAGTGGGAAGGATTCGTGCTTGTCGCCGCCTACATTATTTACTTAGTGTATATTATATTGCGGAATTAATGAAATA
>NZ_FOJQ01000035.1:20665-32775 GCF_900111795.1 Anoxybacillus pushchinoensis
GTGTGAGTAAAATATTTGTGGGTGACATTCAGGAATGATTCCCCGACGAGGGTTGCGAACTTTTGTTCGCGACGCTCGTCGGGGCCACCAAGCGAAGCGCGGTAGAAAAAAGCAAATGTCATGCAAAAAGGACTCTCTCCCTGCTATGATGGTGATGACCAACATCCATAAAACAGGAGGGAGAGAGTCCATGAAACATCTTACCACAGAATGGCCTTTATTAAAAGAGCTGGAGGAACAATTAGTCAGAACTCTTCAAAAGGTGTTCGCTGTCTTGTTGGCGGCCCTTTTGGAGGAGATTGATCAACAACTGGCGGAAGCGCGGGACAAGCGCCGGTATCAGCTGAAAGACAAACGGCCGACCACGATCCAAACGCTGTTTGGAGAAGTGACGTTTCGACGGAACTACTACTATGATCGGCAGGCGGGGGCGTATACCTTCTTGCTGGATGCCGAACTGGGCTTTGATGGAGCGCAGTCGATCAGCCCTTGCCTCGAGGAAACGGCGGTCGAGTTGGCCGTAGAGTGCTCTTCCTACCGCAAAGCGGCCCGTACGTTGGAGTCGATCGTGGGGTATGCGGTCATGAGCCACGAGGCGATTCGCCAACTGGTGCTGGAGGCCCCTGTCTCGCTGCACCACCCTGTTTCCAAACGGCACGGCCGAGTGCTATTTGTGGAGGCGGATGGGCTGTTCATTTCCCGCCAGGGGAAAGGGAAACGGGCGAAAGAAGAGAAAATCCTGGCGGTTCACGAGGGATGGAAACGAAACGGTTCGCAGCTCAAGCTCGTAAACCGGCGCCACTACCTCCATGAAGGGGCGGAAGACGTGTGGGAACGGTTTGAAGAGTGGCTGATGAACGAATATGCCTATGACCCGTGCCGGGACCTTTTGATCATCAACGGCGACGCGGCGTCGTGGATCACAGCCTGCCGGGAGTATTTTGGAAAGCGAGCCTGCTTTCAGCTGGATCGATTTCATGTGGCGCGGGAGCTGCGTCAGTGTCTGTTCGGCCATCCGCGTTGGCGGGACGTGCGGAAGAAGCTGGCGAAACAAGACGAAGAGGGGCTTCTGGTGGAGCTGAACAGCGCGGTCGGCACGTTGGAGGACGAAGCGAAAGAGAAGCAGATGGCTGCCATGATCCGTCGGATCGAGTCGATGCCGGGATGCATCCGGGACTATCGGGAGTGGCTGTCGGAGCAAGGGGTGGAGACGACCGGCATGCGTCCGATGGGCCACGCCGAGAGCGTGATGAGCCGGTTTGCGCATCGGGTGAAATCCCGCCGCAGCTGGAAAGACCAAGGGCTTCGGGCGTTTCTGAGGGCGATGGCAGCCCGAATCGACGGGATTTGGCGGAGAAATGAGCAGTTGGTGGAGGAAGAAGAGACCCGAACGGCAGCCTCGGCCTCAACAAAGTCCAAGCGGGTTGAACAGGCCAAACGGAAGGCAGGACGGTTGTGGGCAGATGTGGTGCGTCAGAATCTACCGTGTCTGCAGCGGTCATCCGGGACGCCGATCCATCAAGCGTTGTCGGCGCTTCGGGATTTTGGTTGGGTGTAAAAAAATGGAATACAATATCATCGCTTCAAGATGAGGGATGAGAGTCCGAAAGCGCTTACGATATCAATTCCTGAAAATGGTTCGATAACTAGTGATTGACAACACCCGTAGTGAACGAAAAAATGTTCTCCACAAAGTCTTGACTGACTCAAAGCTCATAAACCTGTTGCCCATCAAACGACTCTTGTGGTAAATTAGTCAGTAAGATGTGGTATTTCTTTTGTTCGAGGGTTTGGCGTGTCAGCGCCTTCCCTTTTCTTTTTTCCCTTTTTCGCACATACGCCATCCGTTTTTGCCATTCTTCTTCCGTCAAACGTCGAAAAATCAAGCGTGGGATATACAAACGCTCATGCCCGATGTATACATGTTCCATTTCTACTGATTCCCCTTCCTTTAATTGATTCCCAAGAGATTCCCAATCCCATTCCTTCCACTGGCTATTCTCTTTGATATACACTTTCATATCGGAACGGAGCCGAGTAATATAATACGCTCCTCGGGCGTCGATCTCGGTTAGTGCGGCAACGGAGAAAAAGCCCAAATCCCGAATACATAGGTCATTCGGCAAAATCGTGTGCTGGGCATGATAGGCAAAACGGGCGTCCGAGTCATTGGCTGATTGAACGCATAGTTGAAGACAGGCACCAGACAACAAGTCATATTCAAACTGAATTTTCGCTCCTGATGAGACGGAACCTCGGTAGTCCTCCCCGTAGTCGGCAGGAACCAAAAAACTGGTCGAATCCAAAATCCGCAAGCGAGTAAAACACGTCCGGTAGGTTTGGATGGTGGACCAAAGCAATGGGCGTTGTCGTTGGAGGAGAAGGAAAAACACTTCTCGCAAAAACGCCACGGCTCGCTCGGTAAAGCGCTGATTCAATCCTTCGCTGGACAGGGAACAGTCATGGCGGAGCGTGAGAGACGTACATAACCGTTGGAGTGATTGTTGTGCCAGTGAGCCATCTCCCCATGCACAAAGAGTCAAAAATGCTTCTGCCGTTAATGCTCGTTTTCGTTGGATAAATCCTGTTTCTTGAGCAAGATGAGTCAATGTCTCAGGCGAGAAAAGTTGGCGGATGGTTTTCATCCATGCTTGCATTTGATTTTCCATAGAAAAAATCCTTTCTAACGAAGAGTATTCGCTAGAAAGGATACCATGTTTTTAACGGTGTACAAAGGCCCAAATTCTTAACTTGATGGCTATGGGAAATATCCCCCTCTATTCTAAATCCATTTCAGAGATACCCTATCTATCTTACATTACACAAAATTCTTGACGGTACCAGATTTAGATGATAAAATCGTTAACGCATTAAATAATGCGTTAGATAGTGCTTATCCTCTTTTCAAATTAAGAGATTGTATTAATAGTAATTAGAAAATAATAGAAACTAAATGAGTTAAGGAGAATAAACAATGACTTATATTTTATTGATTATCGGCTTTGCATTATTGATAAAAGGAGCCGACCTCTTTGTAAACGGATCTTCCAATATTGCCAAACTGCTCCGGGTTCCAACTATTTTAATCGGGTTAACTATTGTGGCTTTTGGAACAAGTTCACCGGAAGCGACTGTCAGTATTATTGCAGCACTGAAAGGAAATGCAGATGTTGCACTTGGTAACGTAGTGGGAAGCAATATTCTTAACAGTACCCTTATTGTAGGTGTCACAGCATTCTTATATCCTTTGAGAGTTGAAAGTGAGACCATTAGAAAAGAAATCCCATTTGCCTTACTCGCAAGTGTAGCATTGCTAATTCTTATGAGTGATATTGCATTGCAAGGATCGAGTAGCAACTTACTTACACGCAGTGATGGATTTATTCTTTTATTGTTCTTATCCATCTTTATGTACTATTTAATTGAGATTGGCCTAAAAAGTCGGAAAGAGAAAGCAGACGAACCAGTTCCTGAGGACATCAGGTGGGGTAAAAATATATTAATTACCATACTAGGATTGGCTGCAATTATATTTGGAGGGGATTTGGTAGTAGATAACGGTACCACAAAAAAATGGCAGCCCGAATCGACGGGATTTGGCGGAGAAATGGGCAGTTGGTGGAGGAAGAAGAGACCCGAACGGCTGTCTCGGCCTCAACAAAGTCCAAGCGGGTTGAACAGGCCAAACGGAAGGCAGGACGGTTGTGGGCAGATGTGGTGCGTCAGAATCTACCGTGTCTGCAGCGGTCATCCGGGACGCCGATCCATCAAGCGTTGTCGGCGCTTCGGGATTTTGGTTGGGTGTAAAAAAATGGAATACAATATCATCACTTCAAGATGAGGGATGAGAGTCCGAAAGCGCTTACGATATCAATTCCTGAAAATGGTTCGCTAACTAGTGATTGACAACACCCGTAGTGAACCGAAAAAATGTTCTCCACAAAGTCTTGACTGACTCGTTTCGATTTGCTTCTTGACAATTTCATACGGATTCAAGTTTTCTTTTGTGACAATCACATCAATTCCCCCCATCTCTAATGATAAAATGATGCAGCATGATTTTAGACGGTAGTTTGTTTATTCGTTAGACGATTATCATACTATCATTATTTTTATATTCATTCAATATTTTTTATAAAAATTTAAAAATATGAAATTAATTCGCTAGTGTCTCATAAAAAATATCAATAGACATAATAAATCTGAATTTTCTGCAAATATATTTTCGCATAAAAAATCCTTTATAATGGTTTGGTGGTAGTAACCCTATCCAAATCCAATATAAAGGATCCACAATTATGGAGAAGTTTACACGAAAAACATCATTTGAACAATGATTTTCACCAATTCAGTTCAACTTATTTGACGATATGGTGAAAGCCTATCAATTAGATTACTATACAAAGAAGGTTTAGTTGTTGCACTCGTCTTAAGCTATAGGTAATTACTAACTTTATTTAGGTGTTTTCGTTTTTCGCTGATTTTCCAGAAAAATAAAATCTGAAATTTCAAAACTTATTTATGCGACGCTAGTGATAAGCTCAAATTGAAAAATCGACATAAACAAAGAGTTTAAGTCAGATAAAAAGCGTGCTCAAAATATGTCCGAAAATCAACCTGTATTTATATAGATTTTTTCTTACTGAACTATGCTAGTTTTACAACCGTTCTGCCGCGCAGTTTGCCTTTTAGAATATTCGATAATGCCTCAGGAAGTTGTTCAAGGGTGATTTCTTGTGCAATCAAATCCAGTAATTTATCAGGTTTTAAATTAGTGGCCATGCGCTCCCAAATTTGTTTTCGTAATTCCATCGGGCAATAGACGGAGTCAATGCCAAGTAAGTTGACGCCGCGAAGGATAAACGGGAAGACGGTTGTTGGAACGTCTGCGCCACCTGTTAACCCGCTGACAGCTACGGAGCCGTTATATTGGATTCGGCTAAGGATCGTGGCGAGAGTTCTCCCGCCGACAGGGTCAACAGCCGCGGCCCAATATTGTTTATCTAACGGACGGATTTGTTCTGGACAGACTTCTTCGCGAGAAATGATTTCTTTTGCGCCAAGCTTGCGCAGATATTCGTGTTCGCTTTCTTTGCCCGTACTTGCAACAACGTGATAGTTTCGTTTGGCTAACATGGAAACCGCGATGCTTCCGACTCCGCCAGTGGCTCCTGTTACAAGCACTTTTCCTTTTTCAGGGGATAATCCGTTTTCTTCTAAGCGGTGGATGGACAATGCCGCCGTAAACCCTGCCGTTCCTAAAGCCATTGCTTCTTTTAATGTCAATCCTTTTGGAAGAGGGACAATCCAATCTCCAGGAATGCGGGCATATTCACTGTAGCCTCCGTAATGTGACACGCCGATTTCATAGCTCGTTGCAATGACTTCGTCTCCTTCTTTAAAGCGCGGATCCTTAGAAGAGGCGACAATACCGGCGAGATCGATACCAGGGATAAATGGATACGATTTTACAATTTTTCCATTCGGAATGCATGCTAATCCATCTTTATAGTTAACGCTGGAATAAGCAACTTTAATGACAACATCTCCTTCTGGAAGGTCCTCGATGGAGACGGTTTTCACATTCACCGTAAAATCTGTCTCCGTTTTGTTCACTACTAGCGCTTTGAATTGGTCCACTTGACGTCCCCCATTTCGTTTTTTCATATTCTTACCTATAACGATAACAAAATTATTCTGACCGGTCAAAATATTTTTTATCAAAAATTCATGTATAATGTCGTTATGATCGAAGTTTGAGGGGTGGATTGGATGAAGAAAAAGGCAGAAGAAAGGCGAGAGCAAATTTTAAGGGCTGCTTTTCAAGCAGTTTCCGATAAAGGATACGAAACGGTGACATTGCAAGATATCGCGGATTATGCCGCTGTAAGCAAAGGGGTTACGAATTATTATTTTGAAAATAAGGAAGATGTTTTTTTAAGCTTGCTGGAATGGGTGACGGATCGGATTTATCAACATGAGCATAAAGCAGTTAGCGAGAAAACAACGGCGATCGAAAAGTTAGAGGCATACATTCATTCGGTGTTTATCGATCCAGAAAAGAATAAAAAGTTTTATAAAGTGTATCTTGACTTTATCGCACAAGCCAGCCGAAATCCACAATATCGGCAAATTAATCTCAAATTTTACGAAAACTGTTGGAAAATCGGACGCGACATTGTTGCGCTTGGACAAGAGGAAGGAACATTTTCAGCGGACATTCAGGCGGATACAGCTTCAAAAATGATTCGCTCGATCATTGATGGATGCCTCATTCAGTGGTTAATGCGTGATGAGGATCATCTTCATGAGTTTTATAAAAATACTTGTTATGATGTTATTTTAAAATATTTAAAATAAAGAAAACCTTTCTTTGAAGTGACCCCTGTCAAGTAGACAGGGTCACTTCACTCATAAAGTGTCTATTTAATACACAGCTGTGGGGTATGACACTTTACTGGAATCAGGTCAGCCCCTATTTTTGTACGACACTAATGATTAGAGGCTTTTTTATAGCGGTATTGTTGCCATTGATAACGAATAAAACATCCGATACAAAATCCGAGGATAGCGACAAATGCTGCTAACGCGACCATCGCTGTGAAGATATAGGCAACGACCATCCAGTCAGCTAAGTAACTTACTAAGCCGGCAGAAAGGCAGATGACAGCAATGACTTGATTAAACTGCTGCTGCTCGGCGTCTTCTGGGACGTACTCAGAAGGATGCTTCTTTAAAAACAACTTTGCCAACCGCATAACAGGATTAAAATCAAAGAATAATCCAAGCAATCCAGCAGCTAATGGAAAAGCAAGCAACCATTCTTGTCCTGACAGCCATGTTGCAACAACACTAATAACAATAAACCATTGATTGGCTCTTACAAGCGGACGGGGGATTGAACGGTTCGTTTCTTTCATTGTTTATTCCCACCTTTCTTATATGATTATATGAATTTTACTACTGTTTTGTCATTTTGTGAAGCCAACGAATGTCTTTGAAAAAATGAGGATTTATTGCAAAATGGCGAAAGAAAGTACATATTAGTACGGTTGAAGAGGAAAGGAGGGAATTTATCGGTATACGTTCAAATTCATGTTTCGACATACGCATCGGTCAGATGTTGTTAGACACATTTTGAAAAAGGAAGACAGGTGTTCCGAGAATGAAATGATCATATCCAATAGTATACTTTTTAACACTATGTAAAAATAAAGTGCGTACTTTCTAAAGAAAATCATACATAGTATACTGATTGCTGTACAAGCGGAAAAGATATGTTCGCTTGCGCAACAAACAATCAATTTTTATTAGGGGGGGTAAGAATTCATGCAACTACAATTAGCATTGGATCTTGTAAATATTCCTGAAGCAAAAGAGCTTGTGAAAGAAGTTGAGGAGTATGTGGATATTGTAGAAATCGGTACTCCTGTTATTATTAATGAAGGCCTGAGAGCTGTTAAGGAAATTAAAGAAGCATTCCCTCATTTAACCGTTCTAGCCGACTTAAAAATCATGGATGCGGCTGCATATGAAGTCATGAAAGCATCCGAAGCTGGCGCGGACATTATCACGATCCTTGGAGTGGCTGAAGATATGTCAATCAAGGGGGCCGTTGAAGAAGCTAGAAAACAAGGCAAAAAAATCTTGGTTGACATGATCGGTGTTAAAAATTTAGAAGAACGCGCTAAAGAAGTGGATGAGTTTGGTGTAGACTATATTTGTGTACACACAGGATACGATCTTCAAGCAGTCGGAAAAGATTCTCTTGAAGAACTTCACACAATTAAGCGTGTTGTGAAAAATGCGAAAACAGCCATCGCCGGCGGCATTAAATTAGACACGCTGCCAGAAGTCATTAAAGCAAAACCGGATCTTGTCGTTGTCGGCGGCGGTATTACCGGACAAAAAGATAAACGAGCTGTAGCTGCTGAAATGAAAAAAATGATCCAACAAGGTGAATGAAATTATGCAGACTACACAATATTTAGCGGAAATCATAAAAGAGTTAAATCGCACAGTCGATTTAATCGCTGATGAAGAAGCTGAAAAATTGGTAAAGGGGATTCTTGAGGCAAAGAAAATTTTTGTAGCTGGTGCAGGCAGATCTGGATTTATGTCCAAATCTTTTGCGATGCGAATGATGCATATGGGTTTAGACGCCTATGTAGTAGGAGAAACGATAACCCCTAACCTGGAACAAGATGACATTTTAATCATCGGCTCCGGTTCAGGGGAAACGAAAACGTTAGTTTCCATGGCTGAGAAAGCTAAACGCTTAGGCGCGACAGTAGCGCTTGTTACGATTTTCCCTGAATCAACCATCGGACAATTAGCTGATATCACTGTTAAATTACCTGGTTCACCGAAAGACCAATCAGACAGCGGATATAAAACGATCCAGCCAATGGGCTCACTATTTGAGCAAACTCTCTTATTATTCTATGATGCGATCATATTGAGATGCATGGAGAAAAAAGGATTGGACTCCAGTACGATGTTTAAAAGACATGCCAACCTTGAATAGTGTAAGGAGTCCTAATCACCATTTTAAGTCCTAACCAAAATTTTAAACTAATTCAAGTAATTGATCAAACTGAATTTTCACCTTAATAAACAAAGAACAAAAAGACCGCAAAGCGTTTCTTAAAGGAAGCGTTTTGCGGTCTTTTCATTAGAGTCATGCCTGTCACGCTCAGGAGTATGAGATGTCTTACCTTTTCATGAGAATACGTCTTCGTGTTAGATTGAGAAGTAAAAACAGCTCATCAATCTTTGTGTCTAATGTCGTTTAAATCAAAAAGGCGTCCCCATAGGAGAACGCCTTAACAAACGATTTTACTTGTTTAATAACTTAATAAATTCGCGCATGAATGCTGGTAAATCTGGCCATGCATGAGCGGATACGAAATTGTTATCAACATGAGTTGGTTCAGATACATAGTTGGCACCAATTGCTTCTACACCTGGCTTGCAGGCAATGTATGCGGTCATGCTGCGCCCTTTCATAATATCAGGAAGGGTTTCTAATACAAGTGAAGCATGGCAAATCGCCGCAACTGGTTTGTTCGCTTCAAAGAAATGGCGTACGATTTTTGGCAAGTTTTCATCGAGGCGGATGTATTCTGGCGCACGTCCTCCCGGAATAATGAGCGCATCGTACTGTGTTGGATCGATTTCTGCAAACGATGCATGTGCATCAATGAGATAGCCTGGCTTTTCTACAAAAGTATCCCAATCAGCGAAATCGTGAACAACTGTATGCAGTTTCTTTTTCTTCGGAGCAGCGATTGTAACATCAAAACCTTCCTCTAACAAACGGTAATACGGATAATAAATCTCTAACGCTTCCACTGCATCTCCTGTAACAATTAATACTTTTTTGCTCATATGAACAACCTCCTTCACTACTATGATATTATAAACAAAGTGTACTGTCACTATTTGAATTGATAAAGGATTTTTTAGTTTTTTGAATTCGGACTTTTGAAATTAAATGAATATGACGTTAGTACATTAAATGCTTAAAAGAGGTACCGTATTTTTTGTTTCAAGATTTTCAACCATTTCATACCAAGCCTTTGGTTTGTTTGATAAGACAGAATAATAACGTTTCAAAAACTTCACAACAAGCTCCGCTGGAAGTTCATTTACGTTATCATCCATTGGAAGGAAACAAAGGTCCAGTCCTGTTACAGCCTCTCCATCATTGTTCCAAGATGGATGAACATAAGGGAAGTCAAGACGCTTATAACCAAGATGAGACAATACTTCACGGCGGACATATGGATCCATCGGTTTAATTCCGCCAAATTCATAATGTTCCACCCGATAAGGATCATAAATTTCCGCAAACATGCCAAATAACTGCTTTCCGTTTGCTGCTGCCCAAGCGTTCAAATCTTCTAGCCTCTTTTGCGCTAAAAATCGGCCGATGCCAAGTCCTGCTCGGCCAATGATCGTGAAGTCTGTCATTGCGACATTTAAATCTTCATAATAGCGGTACTCTGTCGCACCTACGACATTCCCTTCATGAACAGCAACACACACACGAATTCCCGGATCTTCAAGAGGCTCTTTCCAAAGATCGAATGCTAATACTTCTTCAGGAGGAAATACCTCTTGCATCAATTCGTGCATTTTTTTAAACAAAGGGTCCTCAATACTCGTAATTCTCCGATATTCCATGTTCATCATTCTCCTTGTTCAGATTTTGCTGTATAAAAAGGATTTTTCCATTTCATCAGCGCTGCGTAGTTACAAGACTCTTCATCCTCTAAATAGTTAGCCACCACTTGAACAGGGGTACGGCCGCAGCGAAGCAGGAAAGTGATAACAGGGTCTTTTAATTCACCTTTTACGACTGCTTCGAGGTATTGTTCTGCCGTCATCTCACCAGCTTTTTTATGATAGCCGGGCATTCTTCCTCCGCCTAACAGACGTTCTAATCCCAATTGAACGACGACTTCATACATGGATAACATTAGCCATTTTCCTAATCCTAATTTGCGATAAGCAGGGCGCACGCCAATATCGACTACATAGAGCGTATTTCCATTTGGATTATGGTTACGAATATATCCATTATCGGTAATTTCTTCCCATGTATGATCCGGATGATTCGGATCAAAGTCAACAATCAATCCTGTCATCGATCCAGCAATTTCGCCATCGACCTCTACACATAAGGCTCCTTCTGGAAAGAGAGTAACATGGTTTTTCAGCTGTTCCGTGTTCCACCATAATTCAGATGGGAATGGCGGTGGGAAACTTTCTTGCTGGATGCGGATTAAGCCGGGAAAGTCCTTTTCTTCATAATTTCGAATGACCGCCGGAACAGGCCGATCTTGGTCAAAGACGTAAAATTCTTTTCGATACATTTTTCTCCCTCCTTTAAGAGCGCTAGTCTTACCTTATTTCCAGTCCGGATAGAGATCGGTGCGACGATCACGCCATGTAGTGACGGAACCGCTTTCGCGAACTTGATATAACAGTTCTAAATCAAGATCAGCGGTTACAACCATATCATGATTGATTTCTCCTTCGACTAAGATGCCGCGCGGAGGAAATGGAATATCGTTCGGTGTAATCACCGCTGCTTGCCCAAAATTCGCCCGCATAAAGTCAACCGTCGGAAGGGAACCTACTGTACCCGTCGTGACAACATAGACTTGATTTTCGATGGCTCTTGCATGGCTTGTGTAACGGACACGATGGAATCCGTGACGATCATCCGTGCAAGAAGGACAGAAAATAACATCAGCGCCTTTCGCTTTAGCTATGCGAACAATTTCTGGAAACTCAATGTCATAGCACGTCAACATCGCAATCGTTCCTTTTTCGGTTTCGAACACTTGTAGACCATCGCCAGGCGACATGTTCCATTCCTTTACTTCCGTAGGAGTAATATGGAGCTTTGCCTGTTCTGCGACTCTTCCATCTGGATAGAATAAATGAGCCACATTGTATAATCGGTCACCTTTACGGATGACATGTGTTCCTCCAATAATATGCATCTTTGTCTTCTTTGCTAAATTTATAAATAAAGACCGATATTGTTCAGTAAAATCAGGAAGCTCTTGAATCGTCAAAGGCTGCCCTTGTTCATTGCCAATGGACATGAGCTGAGTAGTAAAAAATTCTGGGAATAAAACAAAATCTGCATCAAATTCTTGAGCTGTTTTAATATAATGCTCCACTTGATTAGCAAATTCTTCAAAAGAATTTATCGTATGGAGATGATATTGAACGGCTGAAACTCTTAGTTTCATCATCTTTGGCGAGGAGACCCCGACTTCTAAGCGAGAGCGAAAGTCGGGGAGGAATCGCCCTTCCTCCTTTCTTTTGTATATGATAGAATAAGAATGTGGAGAAAACCGTTGAATCAAGGCACTCCAATCCCCGTTACTCGATGTAGGGAGTTGGTTGCAGGAAACGTTGCAACCGTAAAACATCGAGCGTACATCCGTCTGTTGTGCGTGGAAGTCAAGTACTGCCTACAGACATGCCGAGCCACTCGGTAGCGATATAGGCATGACCTATGTCGTTGGGTAGTCGTCAACCTGCCCCTGATGTAACCCCAAGTCAAGGAAGGAGGACGAAGTCCGTTC
>NZ_FOJQ01000040.1 GCF_900111795.1 Anoxybacillus pushchinoensis
CGACGATCGAGTAAATGATCGAGCCCACCTTCATTAAAACGTGCCACATAAAGTGCAACCGATTGACGGCATAGATTAACCATTTTTGCGACATCTTTTCCAAGAAACCCTTCCATGACGAGACGAACGGCAGTCACCCGAACACGAAGGGAAGCATCTTTGATTTTCCGTTCTTGTTTCCGAAGTGTTCGAGGTGTCCAACCGTGATCATTTGTAATTTTAAGACGTTTCATGTCCTTTCCGCTCCTTTTATACGTGGGTATTTAGGAGCAGTATAACCATGAAAAAAGGTGTTCATACAGAAGTCATGGTTTTAAGGTGCATGTATATAGAAAGAGGTAGATACTCGCTTTTTACGTAATTTAAGACATTGCACCCTGTATTAGTGCTAAAATATACTATAGAAAAACAAGAAAGGAGCAGAAGAGGTGAATATTCGAACCAGTTTGAAACGCATTCCGCATGACGATCTGCTTGAGCTTATCATGTGCCTCATCCAATCTAACAAAAAAGCCCAAGAAAAAGCACTTCATTTTTTAGAAAACAAAGGCTATTTGAATGATGAAGAATTAGCACAAAAACATTATAACGAGTACCGTGAAAAATTTGCAGAAGCGATAGATATTATTTCTGAGTTTAATATGTACGGCGGCGGTCCGGAAGACGATGAGGATCGTGCATATGAAAATATGGAACAAGTTCTTTCATTGCTTGAAGAGGGGAAGTTGCCAGATGAGTGTAGGGAAGAAATGATTCACGAATTGATGGAACAATATCTCGAAGGAAATTCAGGATTTGACGATGCTATATGGGACTGGATTGAGAGAATCGCCTGCGAAGAAGCACATTGGCGGCTTGTGTTATCGTACTTGGAGCAGTCAAACAGCAGATACGATCAATCGCTCATGCTAGACATTTATCGGCACAAGCTCGGTGATGAAGAGACGTATGAACAAATGCGGATACAGCAATTAACATACGGAAGCGACTACTTAGATTATGCCCTATTTTTAGAGCAAAAGGGCGAAAAGAAAAAAGCGCTTGAAATCGCTGAGAAGGGATTAAGAGAAGGAGAAGGATTTTTAGGAGCTTTGTATGAGTACGTGTTCGAGCAATATGAGCAAATGGGGGAAAAAGAAAAAGCGCTGCAATTATTAAAACAACAATTTCAACACCGCCCTTCTTATGAACTATATAAAAAAGCGATCGCTTATGCTGCGCCAAGCGTGAAAGAAGCGGTAAGAGAAGAATTGTATGCATTGTTAACTAGACAATCGTTTTATTCTTATGTAAAAGCAGAAATTGACTACAATGAAGGAAACAGCAAAGAACTGCTTCAATACGTCACAAAAACGGCGTCTTTTCCGTTCTATTCCGATCCATCTAAGTATGAGCGTTACTTAAACGAACGTCATCCGTTGGAAATGATCGCATATTATAAACAAAAAGCCGAGCAACTTATTGGACAACGAAAGCGTTCAGCGTATCGCCAGGCCATTGTGTACATCGAAGAAATCCGCCACGTCTATATCGATATTCTCGGACAGCCGGATAAGTGGAAGGCGTACTTCAACAGTGTCATCGCTCCTTACCAACACCGTCTGCCGGCGTTTTTGGATGAGTGGAAGAAGCGGGGCGGGGAGTGAGGCCACTTCCCGTCACACTGAGAGAAATAGAAGGGGTTTTATAGAATTTAAATAGGGAGATGTAAACTTGGCGCAGATGTATATGAGGAAGGGAATTATTGAGGCGGCAAAAAACTATTGGAGAACCAAGTTGAAATTGTTCCATCTACTGATCTTGATTGTTAGCTATGTTTCATAAGGGGGAATCATGGATGCACATATTAGTTGTCGGCGCCGGTGCAGTGGGGGGATATTTTGGCGGTCGGTTGTTGGAAAAAGGGATTGATGTGACATTTCTTGTGCGTAAACGGCGAAAACAACAGTTGCAAGAACGAGGGTTAGTGATTCAAAGCGTTCATGGGAATACCGTGTTAACGCCAAAAACGATCATGGCAGGGGAAAAGGCAGAGGCATTTGATCTTGTTATTTTTTCGAATAAGGCTTATCATTTGCACGAAGCGATTCAAGATGTTAAACCGTATGTCGGTAAGGAGACGCTCATTTTGCCGTTGTTAAATGGCATGGCGCATATGGATCTGCTTTGGAGCGAGTTTGGGAAAGAGAACGTATTAGGCGGTCTCTGTTTTATCGAAACGACATTAGATGAGCAAGGAACGATCGTTCAATCCAGTTCGTCACATGACGTAAAGTTTGGTGAATGGTCAGGGGAAATCACGGAAAGAGTGAAGAAACTCGAACAGTTATTCACGGGTTGCAATGCACATTTTCATTTGAGTGATCAGATTGTCACGGATATGTGGCATAAATATTTGTTTATTGCGACGATGTCGGGAGTAACGACATTATTCCGGGCTCCGATCGGTCCGATTCGCGCTGGGGAATATGGACAAGAAATCATTTTGAGATTGCTGAAAGAAATCGCGGCCGTGATGAGAGCGCACGGGGCGCCGATCGCCGAACAGATTGAGGAGAAGCAGTTGGCGCAAATGAACAAGTTAGCACCAGAGATGAAGTCTTCGATGCAGCGTGACATGGAAAAAGGACAAATGGTGGAAGCAGACCATCTTCAAGGTTATTTATTGAAACTTGCCCAACAGTACCACATTGACACACCGCTGCTAAAAGCGGTTTATCATCATTTGAAACTATATGAACAACAGCGAGGAGCTGACTCAAAACATCGCTTTTGAGCGATGATGAGTCAGCTTCTTTATTATTTTCATTAACAAATTATTCCTTAAAAGCAAATTAATTTTAACCCAAAAGTAACAGTTGATAAAGAACGATTGTAGAGACATTAGAGATTGATGTATCTGATTGGAAAAGAGTAATAGAAGAGCGAGATTTTACGAAGGACGTTGAAGATCGCTTGGTAAATTATATTATTGACCGTAAAAACGGATTTGGTTTTGAAAAGGCTGTACCAATTTTATATACTAAATGAAAAATATCAGCTCTCTAATTGTCCGAGACCGCCAAAAAATAATGCTGGCAGCTGGTATTATCGCTTAGGTGATTTATTAAGTGCAGAAGATATCGTTTATACAGTAAAAGCCTAATAAATTTCTATATTTGGAGCCCCATTCTATAAATGAACATGTTGCAAAACGCATAATCCATACATAAATGTACGCAAAAAAATCCACCATCTTGGAAATTATATACAGCAACCAAAAAACACATTTCCAAGGGGTGGACACTATCATGATTTCCAATTTTATTACTGAACATGCGATAAATAGCGAAATGGATCCTCTTTTACAGGCGTTATTTCAATACATCGATCAACTTTCTTTACCAGAAACACCTTATATGACAGGGCGACCACCGATTTCGAAAAAATCATTATTAAAATGTTTCTTTTTAAAAACCTATTTTTCCATTGACTCTTTACGTCAGTTAGTTGATACACTCGATCGATTTGGCTATTTCCGGTGGATTTGCGGCCCGAAGAAGGTTCCCCATCTATCTACGTTTTCACGTGCAGGTAAGTAGTTTCGAGAACAAGGCTTTTCCGTTTTTAACGCCCAACTTCTCAAAGATTTAGGAGTTCGGTATCCAAAAATCGTCATCATCGACAGTACCGTACTCCGAAGCAGTCTCTATGATTTTCGAGTGAGATGGGGAATTTCGACTCGGTATAACTGGTTCAAAGGATATAAGTTGCACCTTTGTACAACTACTAGAGGAATCATCTTATCCCATGTCTTCACGACGGCCAATCGAAATGATGCAGCCGTTGCGCTCAAATTATTTCCGTCTGTGAAGGAATGGGACATTGAGTTTGCCCTTGGAGATGCCGCCTACGACAGTGAAAAAGTCCGTCAAATGGCCAAATAAATCGGAATCTTTTTTGTTTCACCAATTAATCCTCGAAATAGTGATAAACGAAAAGATGCCTATGGTCGAGTGATTCCTCCGTTTTTGAAAACAGAATTCGGAAAGTGGTTGTTTCGTTTTCGCAACTCAATCGAGCAGACATTTAACCGTTTAAAGAATGATGGTTTAAAACAACCACGTTGGTATGGGGTTCATCGCTATTTACTGCATGTACAATTATGCATTCTTATGCACAATTTTGAGTTTTTACTTTAGTTTTGCACCACCATCCAAATGGTAAATGAAATGTTTGGTATGATGCCGCTTTGAAAAACAAAGAGCGAATTTAAACTACTAACTTCTCAAGTTGATCAAATGCTTGGACGATTTTTTCGCGATCAACAGGGATATTCATAAGATGAATAGATTCATGCGGTTGGACGATTTCTTCAGCAATGTACATGAGTTTTTCTTTTTCTGTTGCATCAAGACCGAGTTGTTTTAACGTATAAGGCAGCTTTAAATCGTGATAAAATGGAAGCAAACGATGAATTTCATCCCAATTTTCTTCAAGGGCTAGCTGAACGAGAATCCCGTATGCCACTTTTTCGCCATGCAATAAATGATGGGTTTCGGGTACCTTCGTTAATCCGTTATGAACGGAATGGGCCGCTGCTATTCGTCCATATTGATCCCCAAACCCTCCAACCATGCCGCCTGCCATAATAATCGTTTCAATTACTTTGCGGAATGATAAGGTATCGCGTTTTTCTACTAAGTCGTTTATGGCCGCTCGGCTATGTTCGAGCAGCTCCGTTTTGCAAAGATAGGCCGTTTGATGAGCGATTTTTACGGAAAGAGGAGGGTTGTTTACTTGGCGAATGATACAATCGGCTTCATACCATTTGGCAAGTGTATCCGCAATTCCGGCTCGAAGATAAGCGGCTGGTGAATGTAGCAATATTTTTGTATCAACTAAAACGATTAACGTTGATTTTGGAAAAATATCATAGCGAATAAATGTTCCGTTTTCATCATAAATCACGCTAAGAGGTGTCCAAGCTGCGCAAGTAGAAGCAAGAGTAGGAATTAATACTACATCAAGATGCGTTTGATTGGCAACGGCTTTAGCTAAATCTAGCACTTTTCCGCCACCAATTCCAATGATGACATCAAAATGCACACAAAGGGACGATAACCGTTCAATTTCAGACAATGAACACTCTCCGTTATATCGGAAAAAGGAATAAGTGAATTCGCCGTTTTTAGGGAAGTACGGCTCAGCGGCTTTCCATGACCGTTCTCCGCAAATGACAAAAACATTTTTAAAACCATGTCTTTGCAGCAAAGTTTCGAGATGAGTTAATACTCCGCTTTCACATGCGTAATAATTAGGAGCGCCACGAACTTCGATGATGTCCATCTTTTTATTCCCCCTTTTCGAAAGACTAGAATAGGAGAAAGAGGGTGTCTTATAAGGGTCTGACCTCACGCCTAGTTTGATGTCCTATATATTGTGTTGGGGTCTGGCCCTGGGTTTTTTGGAACACCCTCTTGTTATATGGATTTACTGTTTTCGTTTTAACATCCACTCTGGTTTGCCGAAACCTTTAAATTGCTCATCAATTACTTTTTCAAACTCTTCGGATTCAACGGCTTCTTTAATATCTTTCACAAATTGCTTGTTTAAATCTTTTGTATTTACGACAACACGGTTACGGTATTGATCAGGCATCTTTTCTAATACAAGTGCGTCAAGCAAGTTCATTTTTGCTGCTAATGCAAAATTTCCAGGCACAGCAGCCAAATCAACGCTTTCTACCGCACGAGGTAATTGACCGGCTTCAATTGGCTTAAACTGAAGGTTCTTGACATTTTCTTTTATATCTTTCTCTGAGACCGTTAGCGGGTTTGCCGCTGGGTCGAGCTTAATGAGGCCTGCATCTTGTAAGATTAAGAACGCTCTTGCTGCGTTTGTCGGATCGTTAGGAATCGCAATCTGACTGCCTTCTTTCACTTCGTCCAGCGATTTAAATTTTTTTGAGTAAATGCCCATTGGTGCAGTTGGAACGGCGATCACTTCTGAAAGGTCAAGGTTATTTTCTTTCGCAAAGTTCTCCATATAAATTTTGTGCTGGAATAGATTGGCATCCAAATCACCGTTAGCAAGAGCCAAGTTTGGTTGAATGTAGTCGCTGAATTCTACAACTTTTACTTGATAGCCTTTCTTTTCAAGAATTGGTTTAATCGCTTTATTCACCATGTCGCTGTAAGGACCGGAAGTAGCTCCGATGGTAATTTCTTTTTTCTCTTGCGTATTCGATGTTGTTTTCTCTCCGCTGCAGGCGACAAGAAGCCCGAAGGATAGCAGTAAAACGAGAAAGATTGATCGTTTTTTCATAAAAAAACCCCCTATATATAAATTTTTTATTATCAAAGACCTTATCGCTTATCAACAAGACGAGCAATACGGTCTCCTGCAAACTGAATGATTTGCACAAGACAGATTAAAATGACGATGGTCGTAATCATGACAGTATCATCGTAGCGGTAATAACCAAAGCGAATCGCAAGGTCCCCAATTCCTCCGCCGCCAACAATTCCTGCCATCGCCGAATATCCGACTAAACTGATAGTTGTAATCGTAATTCCGTGCACAATACCGGGACGTGCTTCAGGCAAGAGGACGTCTTTGATGATCATCCAAGGCGTGGCCCCGACAGCAACAGCTGCCTCGATCACCCCTTTGTCAATCTCTCGCAAAGAAGTTTCTACAATTCTAGCAAAAAACGGAATTGCCGCAACGGACAGCGAAACAGAAGCGGCGGTAGGTCCGATTGTTGTCCCTGTAATGAGTTTAGTGAGCGGCAATAGTCCGACAAGCAAAATCACAAAGGGAATCGAACGAATCATATTGACGACAAATCCAAGAATGGATTTAACGGTCGTATTTTCTAAAAATAGACCGCGGTCGGTGACGAATAACAAAATTCCTAAAGGAAGTCCAGCGATAATCGCCACCGAAAGAGAAATAGCAACCATGTAAAGCGTTTCTAAGAACGCTTTATTTAGTTCAGGAATTAAATTGATAAGCGAATCAAGCAGCACTTGCAATGACCTCCAATCCGTTTGTTCTTAGGGAAATATAATCAATCGCTCGCTGAATTTCATCAGGCTCTCCTGTAAGTTCCATAACGAAAATTCCAAGCGGCATGTCTTGAATGTACTCAATTTTTCCGTGTAAAATATTCCCTTTTACTTTGAAGGTTTGGAGCATATCAGAAACAACTGCTTCTTCAGCCATCTCACCTTTGAACTGAATTTTTACAATCGTTCCTGTACGTTTTTTCAGTAAATGATCCGGAAGATCAAATTGCAGAACGCTGTTAATAAACGATTTTGTCAGCTCTTCTTTCGGATTCGTAAAAATATCATACACTGTTCCTAACTCAATCACTTTTCCATCTTGCATCACGGCAATACGGTCACATATGTCCTTGACGACTTCCATTTCATGAGTAATTAACACAATCGTAATTCCAAGTTCGCGGTTAATCTTTTTCAACAAGGCTAGAATCGACTTTGTCGTACTCGGATCAAGCGCTGATGTTGCTTCGTCGCATAAAAGGACAGTCGGCTCGTTTGCGAGTGCACGCGCAATTCCGACTCGTTGTTTTTGACCGCCGCTTAGTTGTGAAGGGTACGCATCGCGTTTATCAGAAAGACCTACCATTTCCAGCAGTTCATTCACTCTTTTCTCAATTTCGTCTTTTGATTTTTTCGCAGCTTTTAAAGCAAATGCGACATTTTCAAATACCGTTTTTGAACTAACAAGGTGGAAATGTTGAAAAATCATTCCGATCTTTAAGCGTGCTTGCCGCAATTCCTTTTTATTTAGCGTGGTTAAATCGACACCATCAATAATGACTTGACCGGATGTTGGGCGTTCTAAAAGATTTAAGCATCGTAAAAGCGTGCTTTTTCCGGCGCCGCTATAGCCGACAATGCCGAAGATTTCACCATTTTTAATTGTTAAAGACACATTGTCTACGCCAATGACTTTATTTTTTTAGTGGAATATACTTTTACCAAATTTTTTACTTCAATCATCGAATCCCTCACTCCTATTTTTTGTTTTGGAGTACATTTCATGATTACTCTTGAAAATGTTGCAATAAAAAATGCCTCTTCCATTCAGAAAGAGGCATCGGGTATCTATGTACACGACTTATCTTTCAGAATGGAAACCATTCTGCAGGATTTGGCACCGTTCCTTTTATAAGGAGGTTGCCGGACGTCATAGGGCCTGTTCCCTCGGTCACTCTTGATAAGCGGTTGACTGTATTCAATTTTTACATAAAATCATAATTCTTAAAAAAATAATTGTCAATATATTTTTTCTATTCGCTCAAAAAGATAACGCTTACATCCTTGGTGTATATAGAAAAAAATTTTTTAACGAGTTTTTCATATAGGCGGGGAAGAATCTTAATAGAGAACGGTCAAACGTGATAGGAAAAAATGATTTAAAATACTTGTATAAGATTAAAAATTCGCGAGGTGATCTTCATGCGAGTTGTTACTGCTTCAGAAATGTACGCGATTGATCGATATACAATTCAGCAAATCGGCATGAGTGAAGAATCGTTGATGGAAAATGCCGGACAAGCTGTCGCTACAGTTTTGCTGGAACGAATTCAACCTGCTCAGCGCGTCGCTGTATTAGCAGGAACAGGAAACAATGGCGGCGACGGGTTTGTTGTTGCGAGGGTGCTAAAGAGTTATGGTTATACCACGGATTTATGGTTAATACCGCCAAAGGAAAAAGTAAAAGGCGCGGCGAAAAAAGCACTTGAAATCTATGAAAATTCGGGATATGAAGTAAAGAATTACATAGGAAATGAGAAGGAATTTATCGAACAATTACGTCATTATGACGTGATCATTGATGCTTTGCTTGGAATTGGCGTAAATGGAGCATTGCGCTCTCCATATAAAGAAATCATTGAAAAAGTGAACGAAGCAAAGGGACTTGTTGTGTATGCCATTGACGTACCAAGCGGAATCCCAGCGGACGGCGGAGCGGTGGAAACAGCGATTCAGGCGGATGTAACGATTACGATTCAGTATCCAAAGCTAAGTGCATACACATTTCCAACAGCTGATTACTATGGTGAATTAATCGTAGTGGATATCGGTATTCCTCCGCTTTCTCTAGAAAAAAATGCCGAGTTTCGCCAACTATGGAGTGAAGCGGCTGTCGTAAGAACGCTGCCGGTAAGAAAGCGTTCGTCCCATAAAGGTACTTATGGAAAAGGGCTTGTAATTGGCGGCTCGCGAAATATGACAGGCGCTGTCATTATGACCGCAAAAGCGGCTTTAAGAAGCGGAGCTGGATTGCTGACAATGGCTGTTCCGGATGATGTTTATCCCGTTGCCGCCACCCATATTCCAGAGGTGATGTATCATCCGTGTTCATCGTTGAACGGCTGCTTCGCCGGGGAAATCGATTTGATCACCTTGGATGTTGACGCGATTGCCGCAGGACCGGGCATGGGGAGAACGATGGGAGCGAAAAGTGTTGTCCAAAAGGTGCTATGCAAAGATGTTCCAGTCGTTCTTGATGCGGATGCGTTATATTTCTGGAAAGATTATGTTTCTATAGTACGTCAACGAACAAAAGCGACGATTTTAACGCCGCATCCTGGAGAAATGGCGCGAATGCTTGGCGTTTCCATTGACGATGTCGAAAGAGACCGTTTTGGCATTGCAAAGCAATTTGCAATGAGCAATGGTGTTTACCTTGTGTTAAAAGGACCTTACACCATTGTCACGACTCCAGATGGAAAGCAATACGTGAATACAAGCGGAAATCCAGCGTTAGCAAAAGGCGGAAGCGGCGATGTACTCACTGGAATCATTCTTGCGTTTATCATGCAGCACGACAACATTCAAGAAGCAATTTGCAATGCCGTGTTCGTGCATGGAAAAGCGGCGGATGCGCTCGTCGAGAAGGAGCATTCGCCAATGGATGTGCTTGCGACAGATGTCATCGAGGCCATTCCGCAAACACTTTTTTCACTTTATAAAAAGGGAGCCTCGTATCAGAAACGAAGATGAAGTATATGAATACGAAAAATAGACCTCTTCCGAGCATTGCCGTTCAAGCGAGGTCTATTTTTCATTTCGATGCTTGCTTTTAGGGCAGTCTTATTTGTCAATGATGTGTTTTTAAGCACTTTTAATGCTTGAAAAATGTAAGTGATCATAGTGGCTGTGTGAGATTAAAATGACATCTACATTCGGCATATCATGAAGCAGAATGCCCGGGTCGCTTAAACGTTTGATCGTTCCTAAACGCTTTGCCCAAATGGGATCCGTTACAATGGTCAGTCCATTTACTTGAATGACAAATGTGGAGTGACCAATCCAAGAAAGAAGAGTGTGTGTACGGTTTGTATGCAGCAATGCCGTTTCGTAATGCTCGACATGCGGAATTTGATAGGACCAATCTTTTTGTTTTCTTTTTCTTTCTCGATACCAGCGGTGAAGATCAACCAATCTCTTTGTTGTTTGAACGGAATCAAGATTTTCGTAGCGTTTTCGAATCATTGCTTTTTACCCTTCTTTCCTTGCAGATGTTCAGTCATGTTCAAAATAGCAAATATTTTCTTTGTTTTGCAATAAATAGTGCTTTTTAAAACTGTTATAACATAAAATTACTTCTGTTATATAATTGTAAAAGTATCTTAATCTGTTATAATACAAGAGGTTTTAAAAATTTTTCTTATGTGTACTATAAATAATTCGCAAATGTTTGATTTTTGTCACATCTTTTTTTTGTGTTTTTTTATAAAATTTATAAATAATATAAGCCTATCGATTGATTTTTAGGTTTCATAGGGGGGATAACATGTCGATTTTGCCAAAAAAGAATCAATTAGGTTTTTTTGAAATACGTCTCGAATCCATTGGAGGACTTGGAGCAAACCTAGCAGGGAAAATGCTCGCGGAAGCAGGTGTGTTGGGGCTTGGGTTAAATGGTTCAAATTTTTCCACATATGGTTCAGAGAAAAAAGGCTCTCCAGTGAAAAGTTATATTCGCTTTTGCGATCCAGATACAGAAATTCGGGCGCATAGTCCGATCGAAGAACCTCATGTCATCGGGGTATTTCATGAAGCGCTTTATAAAATGGTGGATGTCGTTAGCGGTTTAGCACCCGATGGAATTGTATTGGTCAACTCTGTAAGAGATTTTGATGACATTCGGCGCGATTTACAACTAGATTACGGAACTCTTGCGGTTGTCGATGCCCTTGGAATTGCGGTTGAAGAAAAAACAAAAGTCAATACAGCGATGCTTGGAGCGTTATTCCGCGTTTGTGACTTTCTTGATCCGGAAGCGATGAAGGAAGTCATTCGCAAAACATTTGAAAAAAAATATCCGCATCTCGTCGAGGCGAACATTCGTACATTTGAAAGAGGCTATCATGAGGTGCGCTTTCAAACGTATGAAGCGCCTGCGAATGCGGAAAGAAAATCGTTTTCTCGTCCTGAACCGCTTTTAGGCTATGAAACACAAGAAATTGGCGGGATTATCACAGCGAACGCCAATAGTATTTTCAAAGATTTAAGCGGATCGCGTCAAGGATTTTTGCCAAAGTGGGAGATGGAAAAGTGCATTCACTGTGCTGCCTGTGATACAGTTTGCCCTGACTTTTGCTTCGTATGGGAAGAAGGAGAAGATAAAAAAGGAAGAAAACAAATGTTTTTAAAAGGAATTGATTATCAATATTGTAAAGGTTGTTTAAAATGTGTTGAAGCGTGTCCAACAGCTGCCTTAACAGAATGTCGTGAGGAAATTGGGTTTGCGGAAAAACATACAGTGAAGCAAAAATTCCCAATGGTATTAGGGGGGAACTATTAATGGCATTATTAGAAGAAAAAGTGACAACGAAAGCAGAACAAGTGACAGCGTTTCAATCCGGAAACGAAATGGCGGCGCTCGCAGCTGCACAAATCAACTATCATATTATGGGTTATTTTCCAATTACTCCTTCAACGGAAATTGCGCAATTGTTAGACCAGATGAAGGCGCGTGGTGAACACGATATTCAACTGATTCCTGCAGACGGGGAACATGGATCAGCGGGAATTTGCTACGGGGCTTCTGTCATGGGGGCGCGTGTTTTTAACGCTACAAGTGCGAACGGTTTAATGTATATGCTTGAACAATTGCCAGTGCAATCAGGAACGCGCTTTCCGATGGTGATGAATTTAGTGACTCGCTCCATTAGCGGCCCTCTTGATATTCGTGGGGATCATTCCGATTTATATTTTTCGCTCAATACAGGATGGGTGATTTTGACCGCTCGTACCCCACAAGCGGTTTACGATCTGAATATTATGGCGTTGAAAATTGCTGAACACGAGGACGTTCGTTTGCCTGTCATTGTTGCGTATGATGGATTTTTTACATCTCACCAAAAACGGAAAGGCCAATATTTTAAAGACCGAAAAGTCGTACAAGCTTTTGTCGGCGAACGTCCAACTCACTTTCCAAACGCAGCGGATCCGAGAAAGCCAATAACGATCGGAGCACATATGAACGGTGATGATTTAATTAACAACCATTATCAACAGTCTGAAGCGCTATATCGAGCAGGAGACGTATTTAAACAAGTCGCACGCGAATACGCGCTTCTATCTGGACGAGAATATCCTGTCCTCGATTTATATCAAATGGACGATGCAGAAGTGGCTCTATTTTTGATTAACTCCGCAGCAGAAACGGCAAAAGATGTTGTCGACAAGCTTCGTGCAAAAGGAATTAAGGCAGGAGTGATTAGTCCAAACATTATTCGTCCGTTTCCAAGCGAAGAAATTCGCAAAGCGTTAAAAAATGTGAAAGCCCTTCTTGTTGGAGAGCGCGCGGATTCCTACGGGGCAAACGGTGCCAACATGACGCATGAAATTAAATCAGCTTTGCAAGAAGATCCAGATAATCGTACGATTGTATTAAGCCGCGTATTTGGACTTGGCGGAAAAGATTTTTACGCTGATGATGCGGAAGCCTTTTTCAATTTAGCCATTGAAGCGATGGAAAAAGGATATGCGGAAAAGCCGTTTGATTACTTCGGACACGTGCCTGGTCGGCCAGAAAATAAATTAAAACAAGCAATTGAGCCGATGCATGGGGACGCCTTTAAGACAGGATTGATTCAAGTGACACAAGACGAAGAAACGAAGAGATTAAAAGTAAAAATTCCACCGCTTCGAGCGTTAACGGCGAAACCGAAACGAATTGCTTCCGGTCACGGCGCATGTCCTGGCTGCGGCATTTTCCCAGGATTAGAGCTCTTTTTCAAAGGAATCGAAGGGGATGTCGTTGTTTTATTCCAGACAGGATGTGCGTATGTTGTAACAACGGCCTACCCATATAGTTCTCATAAGCAAACGATGATCCACAATTTATTCCAAAACGGTCCTGCCACATTATCAGGGTCGGTTGAAGCCTTTTTGGAATTAAAACGCCGTGGGGAAATCGATGTTTCTGATGATGTGACGTTTGTCATGGTCACGGGAGACGGCGGAATGGACATTGGCATGGGTTCTGCGATTGGCACAGCCCTTCGCAATCATAAATTGATTATTTTGGAATATGACAATGAAGGGTATATGAATACAGGATCGCAAATGTCGTATTCGACTCCGATGGGGCATATGACAAGCACAACCGGCGTCGGTAAAACACAAAGAGGAAAAGCATTCCACCATAAAGATACGCCACAAATTATGGCGGCGACAAATATCCCTTATGTATTCACGGGAACAGAAGCATTTCCGCAAGATTTAATTAAAAAAGCAGCAAAAGCGCAATGGTATGCCAAACATGAAGGAACGGTTTACGGAAAGCTCTTGATTACTTGCCCATTAAACTGGAAATCGGAAGAGAGATACGGCGAAAAAATTATGAAAGCAGCGGTTGATTCTTGTTTCTTCCCGCTCTATGAAGTGGAACGAGGAAAAACAACGATTACGTATGATCCAGAGGAAAAAAACAAACGCATCCCATTGAGCGAATGGTTAAAATATATGGGGAAAGCGAAGCATTTGTTGAAAGAAGAAAACCGTGATCTTTTAGAAGAATTCGAACAAGAAGTAGAACGGAGATGGCGCCGCCTTAAAGCCATGCATGAACACCCATATTTGTAAAGCGTGTCGATCAAAACGACACGCTTATTTTTTGAGTAAGTTTTGCAGTTTTTTGAGAAAAGTGTTTCGCCACGCTTCTGATAATGCTGGTTCTTCAATGATTTCTTGCAATGCCTCAACATTCGTTTGTTTTCCATATTTCGCTTTGTTTATATATTGAATCGACAAAGGATTTTTGCTTCGATCTAATAAATGTAATTCATCTCCACGCTGGATCATGCCTTCTTTGATCATGCGCAAGTAAAAACCGGTGTAACCTGTTTGTTGAATTTTCAATGGGAGATCTTTGATTCCGTGCCGCTTCGCTAATTTAAAACAAGGTTGCCTCGGTTGAGACACTTGAACAATCGCTGTACCGATTTGAAACACATCGCCAATGCAAATTTCTTCTTCCGTTCGTCCGAACAGCGTTATATTTTCACCAAAGGCTCCAGGTTCAAAAGGACGTTGATATAAATGTTCCCAAAACAAAAAATGTTCTGAACAATACACGCATACCGCTTGATCAAAACCACCATGATGAACTAAGTCCGCTTGACCATCTCCAACAATATTCGTTTTCGTTAAGAGAAGGGGAGAATCAACAGGAGACTTATAAATGGCGGTTGTCATTTCTGTTCCATCGAGCATCACTGTTTTTGGTTGACCGATATTTAAGGAAACAACTTTGGCGACCGACATAAAGATTGGCTCCTTCCTTTTATAACCTATAAAAAGATTACCATGTTTTCTTTCTCTTCTCAATTTATTATTTTTTAATCTTGACAAAAACGTGAAATTATTCACATTTTTTCTTTTATCAAGCCTTTATTGTGATTATTTTCACAAAAATGTTTTTGAACAGGTGATAGAATCAACTCAAAAGATGATTCAATGTATTTTAACTTGTGAAAAGTTGAGCATGGAGGGAGTACAGATGGAAAAAAGAAAATTAGTTATGGTCGGAAACGGGATGGCAGGTGTACGGACGATTGAAGAAATTTTAAAAATAAATAAAGATTTGTTTGATATTACCATTTTCGGAAAAGAGCCTTATCCAAATTACAACCGCATTCAATTATCGAACGTTTTGCAAGGAGAAGCAACATGGGATGAGATTATAATGAATGGCTGGAACTGGTATAAAGATCATCATATTCAGTTGCATGCAGGAGAGAGTGTAATCAAAATCGATGTCGAGCAAAAACGCGTCTACTCTGATCGTGGACGAGTGGTAGAATACGATGAATTAATTTTAGCGACAGGTTCTTTACCGTTTATTTTGCCGATTCCAGGTGTGGATAAACAAGGTGTGATCGGTTTTCGAGATATTCAAGATTGCAAAACGATGATCGAGGCAGCAAAACATTACAAAAAGGCAGTTGTCATCGGCGCAGGACTTCTTGGATTAGAAGCAGCAAGCGGACTTGTTAAATTAGGCATGCAAGTCGATGTTGTTCATTTGATGAGTCATATCATGGAGAAACAGCTCGATGCGACCGCAGCGCAAATGTTACAAAAAGAACTTGAAGCACAAGGCATCAACTTTTTATTAGAAAAAGAAACGGTAGCCATTTTAGGGGACGAATGCGTGAAAGGACTTCGCTTTAAAGACGGAACGGAAATCGAAGCGGATTTAGTGGTGATGGCTGCAGGAATTGTCCCGAACGTTCGTCTTGCAAAAGAAAGCGGCATTTATGTAAATCGCGGCATTATTGTAAATGATTATTTAGAAACAAATATCCCAAATGTTTATGCGGTTGGTGAATGTACCGAACATCGTGAAATTGTATACGGATTGGTAGCTCCTTTGTATGAACAAGCAAAAGTATTAGCCGAAAACCTTTGCGGGATCAGAGAAAAGCGATATGAAGGTTCCGTTGTCGGCACGCAGCTAAAAGTTTCTGGAGTCGATTTGTTTTCAGCTGGAGAAATTTATGAAAACCAAACAACGAAAGCCATCAAAGTTCATAACGAGTGGAACGGTGTATACAAAAAAGTACTGATTCGCGATCGTCGCATTGTCGGAATTGTGTTATATGGCGACACAAAAGATAGTACAAGGTTGTTTAGAATGATGACGCAAAAACAAGATATTTCCGACATGGCGGAAATTGTATTTCTTCAGGCACCTGGTCAAGAAGCGTCAGGTAATAATGTTGCGGCCATGCCAGATGATGAAGTGATTTGCGGTTGTAATGGGGTGACGAAGGGAACCATTGCCAGCGCCATTCAAACACACAACTTAACGACGGTTGAACAAGTAGGCGCCTGTACAAATGCAGGACGTTCTTGCGGAAGATGCAAGTCGCTCATTGCTCATTTATTAGAGCATACGTTGGGAGATGCATTTTATCAAACCGCGCAAAAAGAAACATTATGCGCATGTACCGACCTTAGCAGTGGTGAGCTAGTGGCGGAAATTCGCGAAAAAGGTTTAACAAGCATTAAAGAAATTATGAATGTGTTAGGTTGGAAAACAGAAGAGGGATGCTCGAAATGCCGTCCGGCTTTAAACTACTTCCTCGGCGTCCTTTATCCTGAGTATGAAGATGATCGCGATTCACGTCTTGTGAATGAAAAAATGCATGCCAACATCCAAAAAGACGGGACATATTCGGTTGTTCCAAGAATGTATGGCGGGGTCACAACAGCTTCCGATTTACGTAAAATTGCGGATGTCGCTGAAAAATATAACGTTCCACTTGTGAAACTAACAGGCGGGCAACGGATCGCTTTATTCGGTATTAAAAAAGAAGATTTACCAAATGTTTGGGCAGATTTAGAAATACCATCTGGATACGCATACGGAAAAACATTAAGAACGGTCAAAACATGTGTGGGAGCTCAATTTTGCCGCTACGGTACACAAGATTCCATGAGTCTCGGAATTGAACTTGAAAAACGATTTGAACGCCTAGACACTCCGAATAAAGTGAAGATGGGGGTTTCTGCATGTCCACGCAACTGTGCGGAAGCCGGAATTAAGGACGTTGGAATTGTCGGTGTAGATGGCGGTTGGGAAATTTATGTCGGTGGTAACGGTGGTACCGATTTGCGAGCAGCTGATTTGTTGTGCAAAGTGAAAACGGAAGAAGAAGTATTTGATATTGTCGGTGCTTACTTACAATATTACCGCGAAACAGCGAAATATTTAGAACGCACGTCTAAATGGATTGAGCGTGTCGGCTTAGATCATGTGAAAGAAGTACTGTGTGATGAAGAAAAGCGAAAAGAACTAAATGAGCGGTTATATCGAACGTTAGCCCGCTATGAAGATCCATGGAAAAAAGCGATTGAAGATGAAACGATTCGCCATCGATACTATACGAAACGTTCCATTGTTGTGAACACGAAGTAAGTTAAGGGAGGAAAAAATAGCATGAACAAAACAGTCACTCGCGTATTGGTTGCTAAATATGATGAACTTCCCGTTCGCGTTGGCCAAGCGATTAAAATAGGAGAACATGAAATAGCTTTGTTTCGTCTATCCAATGGAGATGTTCGGGCGCTTGAAAATAAAAGTCCCCATCCAAAAGGTGGGGTTCTTTCTGAAGGACTAGTTAGTGGAGAATACGTCTTTTGTCCTCTATATGATTGGAAAATATCCTTGATTGATGGAAAAGTGCAAGAACCCGATCAAGGACAGGTGAAAACATATCAAGTAGAAATCGATGGAGATCATGTATATATCGTTTTTTAAAAGGATGATCGAGTGATGAAAATCGGAAAAGTTTATTTAGTGGGCGCGGGTCCTGGAGATGTTCAGCTTATTACAGTTAAAGGTGCAGAGCTCATTCAGCAGGCTGAAGTGATTTTGTATGATCGTCTTGTAAATCCAAAGCTATTGGAGTTGGCCAACCCAAATTGCGAGCTGGTCTATTGCGGAAAATTGCCGAATCGACATACAATGCGCCAGGAAACGATCAACTCGCAATTAGTAGCCAAAGCAAAAGAAGGAAAAATCGTTGTTCGCCTAAAAGGCGGCGACCCTGGCGTTTTTGGAAGAGTAGGAGAAGAGGCGGAAGAACTAGCGAGACATGGGATTCCATTTGAAATCGTTCCAGGAGTGACATCGGGGATCGCCGCTCCTTTGTATGCAGGAATTCCAGTGACCCATCGCCAATACGGAGAGTCATTTGCACTGATCACAGCGCACGATCAATCAAAAGATGGGAAGCCGCTTTTAAACTGGGCCGCTCTTGCGAAAGGAATTGATACCATTGCCTTTTACATGGGGGTTTCCAACCTCCCGTTTATTTGCGAAAATTTAATGAAACATGGAAAATCGCCAAACACCCCTGTTATTCTAATTCAATGGGGAACGATGGGAAGACAAAAGACGCTTGAAGGAACGTTAGCGACGATTGCCAACCAAGCAAAAGCAGTTCAGTTTTCGAATCCTGCCATTACTCTTGTAGGAGAACTTGCATCCATTCGAAAAAAAATCAGTTGGTTTGAGAAAAAGCCATTGTTTGGCCGACAAATTTTATTAGCGCGAACAGATTGCAACGAAAGTGCATTGGCAAAAGAGTTAATGAAGCAAGGAGCGGACGTCATTGAATTTCCGAAATGGAAAACGGTGCAAACGAAAGAGAATGAAGAAATTTTAAATAAGATCGAAACGTATGAAAAAATTTTGTTTACATCAAGCGAGAGCATCGATTATTTTTTCGAAGCTTTATTGAAACACAAAATAGACATTCGGAAAATTCAAGCAGAATTATTTGGTTATTCAGACAAATTGACAAAAAAGCTCAACGAACGCGGATTCATGGCGACAACGTCTAAAAGCCTTCATCGTTTTGCTGACGGTCTGATTGTAGGGGATTCTTCCTTTGAAACACAAGTGGCTGCAAGCGGTGTATGGGTCACTCATGAAAAACAAATGGATGTACAGTTTATCCCTGTGTTTTTCCGAATGTTCGAAGAAGTTCGATTAGATACGGTCGTTTTTCCAAACGCAGCTTCTGTCCTTGCCTTTGCTCACGGACTGAATGAAATGAATAGAAAACTAGAATATATACTGAAACGTTTGCCGATTGTGTGTGTAGGAAATGAAACGAAAGTTCAACTAGAACATTTAGGTTTTTCTTCGAGCAATCTCACTGTACTTTCAACTGAAGATGATTTGCTAGATTATTTGCCACATATGAATAACATGGAATTTGCACAAATGATTTAAAAATCGGGTGTCGCGCCCGATTTTTTGCTTTTTTGAAACTCAAGTGTATTTGATTTTGAAAATAGACATAAAATTCCCTTGGGATTGCTTATAGATTTTATACAAAAAAACAACTATTATAGTAAGTAACAAAAATTGGTACCGTCAAGAATTTTGTGTAATGTAGGATAGATAGGGTATCTCTGAAATGGATTTAGAATAGAGGGGGATATTTCCTCCGTACAAGAGACTGAATATTCAGTCTCTTGTGTGGAAAGGGAGAATCCCCTTATCTCATTTATTTACATTATTTGGTTAATTGTAACGTTCTTCAAACATTCGTTGAAGGGCTTCATGTGCTTCGGCAAATCCTCGCAACTTTCGCCCTACCCATTTCTCATTAAAATCTTGAATGGTCAAATACACGACTTTTTCAGCGGCTTCTAAACTGCTCAAACTGTTCATCGGCTTTAGGCGTTTCCGAATCTCCTTGATCGTTCGTTCGATGGCATTCGTCGTGTAAATCACACTTCGAATACTGCTTGGATAATTCATAAAGGTTGAGGAGGACATCCAACTCATTGGCCCAAGATTGCACTTCTCTTGGGTACTTGCTCGACCATTTCGATTCAAACTGTTGAAACATCTGTAACGCTATCTCCTTATTCGGTGCGCGATAAATCAGTTTGAGATCCTCTGCCACTTCGAATTGATCTTTTTTCCGAACACGATGTAAGGTATTACGTACTTTGTGAACGACACAACGCTGCACATCGGCTTTCGGATAAACCGAGCGAAAAGCTTCCTCCAGCCCCGGAAGACCATCGAATACGCCCAGAAGCACTTCCTTGACGCCTCTTTGGTAGAGGTTTTGAAGAATTTCTTGCCATACATAGGCACTTTCTTGTCCTCCCACAAAGAAATCAAGAATTTCGCGATATCCTTCTTCGCTCACCCCTAACACCACATAAATGACTTCTTTCTCCACGGTTTCGCGACGAAGTTTTACGTATAAACCATCCAAATATAAAACCGAATAACGCTGATGTAGAGGACGATTGTGCCATTTCTCGATGTCTTCCTTCACTACATCGGTAATACGACTGATTGTCGTTGGAGAATAGGCATTTCCTAAAATTCGTTCGATAAACTTGCCAATTTCCCTCGTACTCATGCCACTTTGATACATTTTGATGACGGCTTCCTCGAGCCAACCAGTATGACGTTGGTAAGGGGCAAACAGCTGCGTTTGAAATTCCCCATTTCGATCTCTTGGGACCAAAAGGCCTTCAATCCGTCCATATTGTGTATCTAGATTTCGTTGATAGTAGCCGTTTCTCATATTCGATGTTCCGGCCTGTTCGATTTCGAGGAAATTTTTTATTTCTTCCCGCATGATCAGTTCTAATTTTTCCTTCACAAACTGACGAATGGCATTTTCCAGTTGATTTGCCCAGTCTACATTCGGTATACTTTTAGACATAGGTAGGGTTCTCCTTTCTCTGGAATGTGTTTTTGTCCAAATCAGAGAATACCCTACCTTTTTTCTTTTGGTCTAGTAAAATGCTTTACACAAAATTTTATACATCATCCGAACAGTGCTTGGCACTGTTCGCTAAGATTTTCTTCTATAACCTTTTTTATAAATCTAATTCGTGTTATAATTGTTATAACAGTTATAACAAAGAGGTGAGATAAATGTTAAGCGCAGAACGAAAAGTATTAAAAGTTGGTAATTCACTTGGGGTTACCTTTCCAATGGAGTTTCTAAATAAGCTTGGTATTCATCAAGGAGATGAAATACACATGGAGCTTGAAGGGGATAAAATTGTTATAAAGAAAAGTAAAAAAGTTGATTTGCCAAAAGGAATCTCCCAAGATTTTTTTGAAGTATTAAACGAAACTCTTGAAGAATATGATGAGACCATCAAGGGGCTTATTGATCGATGAGATATCTAACCGTAGAAGAAGTCGTTGCGATTAATTTTTTCATTATTGGAAAATATTCTCCAAATGAGCTGAAAGGGATAAAAGAACCTG
>NZ_FOJQ01000086.1 GCF_900111795.1 Anoxybacillus pushchinoensis
TTAAAGGGCGCGGGAGGCCGGAAACTGACCCGACCGACCGGACAAGCGATTTTTCAATTGTTTTGGTATGTCAGAGTCGTCCTGTTGGAACTGCCGGATGGACGAATTCAACGCGCGTTAGGTCAACCGCTCACGTACGAGCAGCGAAGGATTCTGCAAGGATTAGGGATGGACGAGAGCATTTACGTCTAATGGGATAAAGAACGACCAACGATGGTAAAAAAAGGATTGCCATCGCTCGTTGTGTTGGTTTAAAAGTTATTCTAAAAAACTGAATAAAAAATCCTTTTGTTCCGCCCTACCAAGGTGCGAAATATGAGTTGAACAAAGAAATCGCACAGCAAATTAAGCGTGACGGAGTTGTGATTTATGAGAAATAAACAAGCAGGGGACAATCGTCCGCCTGCTTTTTCGTTTACACTGTAACGGATGCTTTTGTTTTTTTCCGCAGGTCAAAGCGGTCAGCGTTCATCACTTTTACCCAAGCCTTGATAAAGTCGCGGACGAATTTTTCTTTGTTGTCGTCTTGGGCGTAAAATTCGGCGTACGAACGGAGGATCGAGTTCGAACCGAACACTAAGTCGACACGTGTGGCGGTCCAACGAACTTCTCCTGTTTTCCGGTCGCGAATGTCGTACAAGCCATCTTCTTTTGGTACCCATTCATAGCTCATATCGACGAGGTGGACGAAGAAATCGTTCGTTAGCACGCCGATACGATCCGTAAATACACCGTGAGGAAGGTCGCGATACGTTGCCCCTAACACGCGCAATCCACCAACTAATACAGTCATTTCTGGAGCGGTTAAGCCAAGCAACTGCGCTTTGTCGACAAGCAGCTCCTCAGGCGTGACGCTGTATGCTTTCTTTTGGTAGTTACGGAATCCGTCCGCAACCGGTTCTAATACAGCAAAGCTTTCGACATCTGTTTGTTCTTCGGTTGCGTCGCCGCGCCCAGGCATAAACGGTACACGAACGTCAAAACCAGCGTCGCGTGCAGCTTTCTCGACAGCGGCGCTACCGCCAAGTACGATTAAATCGGCAAGGCTCACTTTTTTCGGAAGTTCACGTTGAATATCTTCGTAAACGGAAAGCACTTTAGCAAGTCGCTCTGGTTCGTTTACTTCCCAATCTTTTTGCGGAGCGAGTCGAATACGCGCACCGTTTGCTCCGCCGCGCTTATCGGAGTTGCGGAATGTGCTAGCGGACGCCCAAGCTGTTTTTACAAGCTCGCTCACTGTTAGTCCTGATTGCAAAATGCGCGTTTTGATGTCTTCGATTTCTGCATCAGTTAATTCCACGTCGACTGCTAGAATCGGGTCTTGCCAAATGAAATCTTCTTTCGGTACTTCTGGACCGAGATATCTCGTTTTCGGCCCCATGTCGCGATGAATAAGTTTAAACCATGCGCGTGCAAACGCATCAGCAAATTCTTCAGGATGTTCATAAAAGCGGCGAGCAATTTTTTCATATGCTGGGTCGAACCGTAACGCTAAATCGGTCGTCAGCATCATCGGTGGCACTTTCTTGTTCGCATCTTCGACATCTGGAGCGAGATGTTCTTCTTTTAAGTTCACTGCTTCCCACTGATACGCACCAGCTGGACTTTTTGTTAGCTTCCATTCGTATTCAAAAAGCAATTGTAAATAGCTGTTATCCCATTTTGTAGGTGTCGGTGTCCAAGCGCCTTCTAGGCCACTTGTAATCGTATCGCGTCCTTTTCCTTTTCCGTATGAGCTGATCCAACCTAATCCTTGTGCTTCGATTGGAGCGGCTTCTGGCTCAGGACCCACATGCGATGCATCGCCAGCTCCGTGCGCTTTACCAAACGTATGACCGCCTGCGATCAGCGCCACCGTTTCTTCATCGTTCATGCCCATTCGTTTAAACGTCTCACGAATGTCACGTGCGGCTGCGAGCGGATCTGGATTACCGTCCGGACCTTCTGGATTGACGTAAATGAGTCCCATTTGCACAGCAGCAAGCGGATTTTCTAACTCACGATCGCCTGTATAACGTTCCGAAGCGAGCCATTCTTTTTCCGCACCCCAATAAATGTCTTCCTCTGGATGCCATACGTCTTCACGGCCAGCGCCAAACCCGATCGTTTTTCCACCCATCGACTCAATGGCTACGTTGCCAGCTAATACGATTAAGTCCGCCCACGAAATTTTATTGCCATACTTCTGTTTAATCGGCCACAGCAGGCGACGTGCTTTATCTAAATTCGCATTGTCCGGCCAGCTGTTCAACGGGGCAAAACGTTGCGTGCCTGTTGATGCTCCACCTCGTCCGTCACCGATGCGATACGTTCCTGCCGAATGCCAAGCCATGCGGATAAATAGCGGTCCGTAATGACCGTAGTCGGCAGGCCACCAATCTTGGCTTGTCGTCATCAGTTTGCGCAAATCTTCTTTTAACGCCCAATAGTCAAGTTTTTGAAACTCTTCCGCATAATCGAACGTTTCGTCATGTGGATTCGTTTTTCGGTCATGTTGATGAAGGATGTTTAAGTTTAGTTGATTTGGCCACCAGTCTTTGTTTGTTGTTTTGTTTGAAGCGTGACTTGTCACGCTCCCATGGAATGGGCATTTGGATACGTGTTCGTTTTTGTTTTCCATTCTTTTATTCCCCTTTCTAGCATATAAATAAAATGAATTGTCTCTCAGTTGTATACACAATGAAGTGATAATGATTAGTACATTAGAATTATACTAAATTAATATTTAATAGTAAAGTATAAAAAATATTTTTATAAAAAAATTATAAAAATCCCCCATCTCATTCTGTTTACAGAATAAAATGGGGGATTTATACGTTTACATCCGTATCTCTGTTCATCATTTCACTCCAATCTTTAACTTTGGATCATAATATGTTGGACTTGTTCAGTTGTCAAATTGCGAATAAATTCAATTAAATCAATTGCTTCAATGCCGAACTCACGACATTTTTCAACGTATCTTTGGTAAGCTTTCGTATACATATCCATAAACAAAACCCCTTTCGCACATTTCTTTTGTTAGTTACATTGTATTATAACATATTTAAAAATAAATATCTGTTATATAATTACTTTTTTATATTCACGCAATAGTTGCTTTCAATATCCGTATCTTCGTAGATATGTGAGTGAATATCAGAATAAACGAAAAACAGCATCGACTTCTTAAAAGACGGCCATACGCACCTTTGTGCGTGCCGTTCAGACTGTTGACAAAATGGTTGTAAGACAGTTGTCTTGCAACCATTTTGTTCCATTTTGATATTTGTTTTCCTTCTTATGTCAGCTGCTAGCTCCGTATCTTCTCTAGTGATGTCATAAATTTGATCGGCCATTTGAATATATCCTTTTCTATTTTCTCTTATATCAGGATTTGTTTAGATTTCGAAATGAGACATGATTTCCATCTCAATCAAGGTAGTCATAATAATTTCCGCTTCATCTTCAATTAGCTGTTCAATGAACTCTACTGCATCAGGGTAACCCATTTCATGTGCCGCGTATATATTTGTATCAATTAGTATTTTTGTTGACACTGCTTAATTCTCCCACTCTTCCCTGTTTGCAATTTTGAGTGATTCCACCACGCCTTCTTTGCTAAATAACTTTGCACTACCAGCTAGACGTTTGTGTAACGCTTTTTTTCTTCTTTGGTTAGTTTTTTCTTTTCAGATTGCACTTGAATGACCTCCTTCACTTGTCCTTCTGTTAGAACAGGCACTTCGATTCGGTAATGATGACGGTTTTGACGCACGATCCTTTTTAAAATTGGTCGTTTTGCTGTTCCAGTTGTTATATGATAGGCGCCACGGTTCCCTTTTTTGTTAGTTCTCATTTGTATCCCACCTTGGTTGAGGTTTTATACACATTATACCATATTTCAGGAAGTCATGATACGGTGCCACCGCCCCGAAGCATGTCGAGATTTGTAGAAGCAGAGAGTGATAGTTTTCTCTCTGCTTTTTCCATTTCTAAAGAAGGAACATCACCAATTTTGTCGAAAATACACCACAAAATAGAAAGCGAGGTGCATATATGGCGGTTGACCATGATCGGTTGTTTAAAGAGCTGATTACGACATTTTTTGAAGAGTTTCTTCTTCTCTTTTTCCCGCATGTGCATGAGCATATCGATTTTCAACACGTGTCGTTTTTGTCAGAGGAGTTGTTTACCGATGTGACGGCGGGGGAGAAGTATCGCGTCGATTTGCTTGTAGAAACAAAGTTAAAAGGGGAGGATAGCCTTATTATCGTCCATATCGAAAACCAAAGCTATGTGCAGCCATCGTTTCCCGAACGAATGTTTATTTACTTTAGCCGCTTGTTTGAAAAATACCGAAAGCAGATGCTACCGATTGCCGTATTTAGCTACGATTACCTTCGAAATGAACCTTCATCGTTTACGCTCCAATTTCCGTTTTTCGATGTGCTTCAATTCCGATTTCTTACCGTTGAATTACGTAAACAAAACTGGCGTGATTACATTCGCCACGACAACCCAATCGCCGCTGCGCTGTTAAGCAAAATGGGGTATACTGAAAGTGAACGGGTAGAACTGAAAAAACAGTTTTTACGCATGATCGTACGCATGGAATTAGACGAAGCAAAGCAACGATTGTTAATCGGCTTTTTCGAAACATATGTGCAACTGTCGGATGAAGAAGAACAACAATTGCGAAACGAGGTGAATGAAATGGAAACGAAAGAAAAAGAACAAGTGTTGGATTTAATCATTTCATATGAGAAAAAAGCGCTAGAGAAGGGTTTGAAAGAAGGCGTGGAACGAGGGTTACAACAAGAAAAACGCCAAATCGCGAAAAAGATGCTGGAAAAAGGCTACGACGTACAGACAATTCATGAACTAACGGAGTTGTCTGTGGAAGAGATTGAGGGGTTGAAGTGATGTCATCTCTTGTCTGAAATTTTATCAACAGCGGCTCCCTGCCTTTTTAGATGAGTGGAAGAAGCATTGGGATTAGGATTAGAAAGTGGTTGCTAAGGCGATGCATATTCGCACCGCCTATTTTTGTCCAACAATTGCTTTCGTAAACTCGGTGAAGTCTGTTAAATGGTTGTCGAGTATTTTTTGTAAAATGGTCAAGTTCAGTTCTTGGTAGTCATGCACAGCGATATTACGAAATCCGACCATCGCTTTCATTTTCTGTGACAAGGATGAAGAGATGATACCATGTTTTTCTAAAAGAGTGAAAGCGTCTCGGCTTGTTTGTGGAAGTCCGAGCTTTTTTTGTGCAACGATGTGCATCGCTAAGTCAATGCTTGCTTCACACGCCCGTTGGAGGTTGAGGACAATGGAATCTTGCTTTGTGTAATTCTCCAAATGTTTTGGGTTGTTTTCATATTCTTCATGAATACGTTTCAGACACCGTTCGATGACACTGATTTTATTTAGGATGACATCATGAATCATAAACCGACCCACTTTCCACAATGTTTCGCAAAATTTCGGCTCGTTCCTCGTTTAGTTTTGCATACATTTTCAGCACTAGCCATTCATATTCTGCCTTTTTTTGTTCGTCTGCACAATAGATGACCTTACCGTTACTGACGATTTGTGCTTGAAAAACGGTGTTCGCTTCTTTTAAATCGATGAGATCGACGTCTCGCTGTAATCGCTCTGCCAATTGTTGAGCGAGCATAAAGCGTTCATAATGGTCGAATGATTGCTTATCGCTCAAAAAAGCAATATCAATGTCGCTATCGTGGCGAATATGTCCTGTTGCTGCTGATCCGAACAAATAAATGACAGAAGGCGAGACCGCATTCTTTAATGTTTCCACAATGATTTGTTCCATCTGGTCACCGTCCTTTTATTTCCATGCTATTACAATTATATGATTTTCGGTTGTGTGTGTCACGTCCCTATAGAAAACTTAGTTTTTTATGTGATTACAACGTTATTCCAAAGGATGGCCGCCTCTTTTGATCACCATTTGCTACAGTCATATGAAGTGTTTTGTTACTTAATTATTCAAAGTATTCACATGTTATACTAATTATAAGTCGCTAGAGGATCTGACTTTGTCAGATTTTGGGGAATGGCGATTACTAGTTATGAATGACGAAGAAGAGATAGTTGCCAAACATTCATTTATAGTAAAAAATATCGCATTCACATATACATCCAAGAGGTGTTCGTCAATGAACGAAAACATACTCTTTTAGTTTCGTTTTCAATCACTCTGGCTTTTTTTCTCCTTATTGAACTTTTATTCAAAAAAAGAAAAGGGATAAAGTTTCGATTCGATCTTTTGTTGTGAAGTTTGTTAGCATCGTTATTTTTGTTTACATAATAAAGTTAACCATTTTATAAAGGGTGTCCTTATCTTATAGTGATAACAAGGACACTTTTCTTTTTCTATGGAGATAACCAATCTATGCTTTCACGGAAGCTCTATTCGGGACTCTCTTTTTAATTTGGCGAAAATATTCAAATTTATTCATCCTTTTCTACAGTATTCGACAACATTTTTCGTTCTCTTTCTGTACAATAAAATCGGTTTTATCTTAATTAGGCGAGAAGACTCCCACTTCAACGAAGCG
>NZ_FOJQ01000015.1 GCF_900111795.1 Anoxybacillus pushchinoensis
CGAGAAATGGCACAATCGTCCTCTACATCAGCGTTATTCGGTTTTATATTTGGATGGTTTATACGTAAAACTTCGTCGCGAAACCGTGGAGAAAGAAGTCATTTATGTGGTGTTAGGGGTGAACGAAGAAGGATATCGCGAAATTCTTGATTTCTTTGTGGGAGGACAAGAAAGCGCCTATGTATGGCAGGAAATCCTTCAACACCTCTATCAAAGAGGCGTCAAGGAAGTGCTTCTGGGCGTATTCGATGGACTACCGGGGTTGGAGGAAGCCTTTAAGGCGGTTTATCCGAAAGCCGATGTGCAGCGCTGTGTCGTTCACAAAGTCCGCAACACGCTCCATCGTGTTCGGAAAAAGATCAATTTGAAGTGGCAGAGGATCTGAAACTGATTTATCGCGCGCCGAATAAGGAGATGGCGTTACAAATGTTTCAACAGTTTGAGTCGAAATGGTCCAGCAAGTATCCGAGAGAAGTTCAATCTTGGGCCAATGAGTTGGATGTCCTCCTTACATTTATGGATTATCCAAGCAGTATTCGAAGTGTGATTTATACGACCAATGCCATCGAACGAACGATCAAGGAAATTCGGAAACGCCTAAAACCGATGAACAGTTTGAATAGTTTAGAAGCCGCTGAAAAAATCGTGTATTTGACCATTCAAGATTTTAATGAGAAATGGGCAGGGCGAAAGTTGCGAGGATTTGCCGAAGCGCATGAAGCCCTTCAACGAATGTTTGAAGAACGTTATTTTTAACCAAATATTGTAAATAAACAAAATAAGGGGATTCTCCCTTTCCACACAAGAGACTGAATATTCAGTCTCTTGTGTGGAGGAAACCAGTCTCCCCTCTATTCTAAATCTATTTCAGGGATACCCTATCTATTTTACATTACACAAAATTCTTGACGGTACCAATTTCACATACGCAAATGTTATAAAACAACTATTGACAAATATATATCTGTTATAATACAATAAAGTCAACAAAAGCGAAGGGGATGGGGAGTTATGTTAGAAAAAATGTCTGAATTTTATAAAAAGCTGCCACCGAAAACATGTTGCGAGTGCGGCGAAGAAATGGAAGAACAACATGAATGTTACGGAAATGTTTGTGCGCAATGTTTAAACGTCACTTGTTAAAGTAAAAAAGCAGCCACATTGGCTGCTTTTTTACTTTAATTTATAAACGCGTGCTTCATACGGTTTTAGCACGATCGTGTCAATCGATTCGTTTTCATCAACCGCATAGTTGCTAATGAGCAGTTGTTTTTCCGTAAACGTGATGTGGGACGGCAATGTAAATGTTGGCTGCTCGCTGCTAAAGTTTGTGATGACAAGCAGCTGCTCATCGTTCAACTTGCGCACGTATGCGTAAATTTGCTCATCATCTTCAAGCAACAGTTCATATGATCCGTATACGATAATTGGATGCTCTTTTCGGAGACGAATGAGCTTTTTGTAGTAGTGGAAGATGGAATTTTCATCTTTTAATGCTTGCTCGACGTTAATATCGCGATAGTTTGGATTGACGTCAATCCACGGCGTACCCGTCGTAAATCCTGCATGTTCTGTCGCATCCCATTGCATCGGTGTGCGCGCATTATCGCGACCGCGGTAATGAATCGCTTTTAAAATTTTCTCTGGTTCTTCCCCTTTATTGACAACAACATCGTTCCATAAATTAATCGTTTCAACGTCGCGATAATATTCGATCGACGGGAAAGCGACGTTCGTCATCCCGATTTCTTGCCCTTGATAAATGTATGGCGTTCCTTGCATCATATGCAACCATGTTGCCAACATTTTTGCACTTTCTACCCGATACGTTTTGTCATCGCCAAAACGCGAAACAGAGCGTGGCTGGTCATGGTTTTCTAAATAGAGTGAGTTCCACCCTTTTCCGTGAAGTTCCACTTGCCACTTGCTCATAATTTTTTTCAAATCTGTTAATTTCCACGGTTGAATGTCCCACTTGCCGAGATGGCTACCCGGTTTCGAATCGACGTCCATATGCTCAAATTGAAACAACATATTCATTACGCCATCTTGCTCGTTCGTAAACCGAATGGCATCGTCTGTCGTTACCATCGGCGTTTCTCCGACCGTCATAATGTCATATTTACTTAACACTTTCTCTTTCATTTCACGCAAATAGTCCATTAACTTCGGTCCGTTCACAAAATATTGTCCGCCCCATTGATAACGATCATTGTCATTCGTCACCGGAGCATCTGGCAACCCTTCCACTTTTGATAATAAGTTAATGACGTCCATCCGAAATCCGTCAATGCCACGATCTAACCACCATGTCATCATCTTGAAAATTTCTTCGCGCACCTTTTCATTTTCCCAGTTTAAATCTGGTTGCTTTTTCGAAAATAAATGCAAATAATATTCCCCTGTTGCTTCATCGTACTGCCATGCTGAGCCGCTAAAAAATGATTGCCAGTTGTTCGGCTCTTTCCCATCTTTCCCCGGACGCCAAATGTAATAGTCGCGATACGGATTATCTTTCGACTTACGTGATTCAACAAACCAATAATGTTCATCGGACGTATGGTTGACGACTAAATCCATCACTAATTTCATCCCGCGGGCATGCATTTCGCGCAGCAGTTCGTCCCAGTCAGCGAGCGTGCCAAATTCGTCCATAATGTCTTGGTAATCGCTAATATCGTAGCCGTTATCGTCGTTTGGTGACTTATAAACAGGCGACAGCCAAACGACATCGACACCGAGCTCTTGTAAATAATCTAGCTTTTCAATAATGCCGCGCAAATCACCGATGCCATCCCCGTTTGAATCTTTAAAACTGCGCGGATAAATTTGATACACGACTGCTTCTTTCCACCATTGTTTCATTTTTGGAATCGATTCCATCTTCTTTTCCCCTTTCCATTATTCTTTTACTGAACCGGACGTTAAGCCCGATACGATGCGGCGTTGGAATAATAATACCATAATAACGAGCGGAATCGTAACGATAACTGTTGCAGCTGAAATTTCGCCCCATGGAATCGTATATTGCCCTTGGAACATTGCGATCCCAACCGGTACCGTTTTATAATTTTCTGCTGTGTTAATTGTTAAAGCGAATAAAAATTCGTTCCATGCCGCAATAAACACGAGAATGGACGTTGTGAAAATGCCTGGTACAGCTAACGGCAAAATGACTTTAAAATACGTCTGCAACGGTGTTGCGCCGTCCATTTTCGCCGCTTCTTCTAAATCGAACGGAATTTTACGGAAAAACGTCACTAATAGCCAAATCGAAAGCGGCAACGCAAACGTCGTATATGGAATAATTAAGCCTAAATAACTATTCGTTAGCCCAAACTTTTTAACAAACATATAAATTGGAGAAATCGTCGCGATTTGCGGAAACATCGAAACAGATAAAACGATGCCAAGAATGATCGATTTCCCTTTAAAATCTAAACGGGCGATCGCATATGCAGCAAACGCTGCTACAAATACAGTATATACGGTTGTAATTGTCGCAATGACTGTGCTGTTCCATAAATATTTTAAAAACGGATAATTGACGAAAACAGAGACGTAACTTTTTAACGTCGGATGGCTCGTAAACCAATTAAACGCCTCATCTCCAAACAATTCCGTCAACGGCTTAATTGAACTTAATAAAATCCACAAAAATGGAAACATGATTAAAAAAACGAAAACAAATAAAAACACGTAAAACAATGGCCCGGCTTTCTTTTGCATCGTCGCACCTCCTATTTTCGATCAGAAATGAGGTCAGCACCTAAAATCTTAATGTAAATCGTCGAAATAATCGCTACGCAAATAAAGACGATTACCGCTAACGCTGAACCGCCACCGAAGTTTGTTTGTGAGAACATGACTTTATATGCTAAAATCGAAATCGTTTCTGTCGAGTTCGCTGGTCCGCCGCCTGTCAATACGAAAATTAAGTCAAATACACGAAACGCATCAAGCGTACGGAACAAGAGTGCAACAAGAATGCTTGACTTTAAAAGAGGTAGCGTAATTTTGACGAACTGTTGCCACTTTGTCGCTCCGTCAATCGATGCCGCCTCGTATAGTGAACTTGGAATCGTCTGCAAACCTGCTAGCAGCAATAATGCCATGTATGGAGTCGTTTTCCACACGTCAGCGAAAATGACAGCAAACATTGCTCCTGTTCCTGTCGTGAGTAGCTCACTCATATCATTAATAATTCCGATATCCGCGAAGTATTTTGCAACAATTCCGTTTTGTCCATCATATAAAAATTTCCACATTAACGCGGATACGGCTGTCGGAATTGCCCACGGAATTAAAATCGTTGCTCGGACAAGTCCGCGTCCAAAAAACGCTTTATTAATCAACAGCGCGATCGCTAAACCGAGCACTAATTCAATGGATACAGAAATAACCGTAAACACAGTTGTGTTCCAAAGCGCTTTCCATAAACGGGAGTCGCTCAAATAGTTTTTGTAATGTGCTAAACCGACAAAGTTCGGTTCAATAACCGCCCCGCTTAATCCGTTTGCAAGCCCTGTTAATTTGTCCCCTTGTTTTAATTGTCCGTTTTCGTTTAATGTCTTTAATGTTTGTTTCGTTTCGCTAATCGTTTTTGTTAAATGTTGTGCCGCTTCTTCATCAATAGAAACAATTTTGAGCTCTTCACTCGGCACTTCAAAATTGTTCAAAATCTCATCAACTTGTTCATATCGTTTTGCTGCTTCTTTATCCGCGCGAATTTCCTCATCAACTTGTTGCAATTTTTCTTGCAACGATTCCAGCTGTTCTTTTTCCGCATCCGTTGCTTGGGCTATCTCTTGCTTTAATGCGCTCATTAAAAATGGATAATTTTCTAAATATCGCTCTAAGTTTAAGCTGTAATCAAGATGGAGAGCTGATTTCGCTGGGTTGTTCAGACGATAGTCAAATAAACTGAAATAAAATGACTGAATGACTGGCCAAATGGCAACAGCTAAAATAAGCAAAAGCGACGGAGCAACAAGAATATACGCTAAACGGCGCTCCGATTTTTTTTCGTTTTTCACTCGTTGTTCCCCCTTTATGCAAAGGATTTAGCCTTCAGCGCTCATATGAGGCTGAAGGCTAATGTGCAACTACTGCATAACTGCTTTAATTTCTTTTTCCATGTTCGCCACGGCCTCTTCGACTGTAATTTGCCCCGCAATTGCTTTTGATACGTTAATTTGAATAATTTCAGATACTTCTGGATAGTTCGGTACAACTGGACGTGGTACTGCTGCATTTAATCCGTCAACAAATCCTTGTTCTGCAAAGAATGGGTTCGCTTTTAACACTTCTTCGTCTTTAAATAGTTCTGGAAGCGTTGGTGCTAAACCGCCGTAAATCGCAGAAATTTTTTGACCTTCTGGACCAGTCATAAATTTCACAAATTCCCAAGCTGCTTCTTTATTTTTCGAATATGCGTTAATTGCTGTCATCCATCCACCTAATGCAGCAGCTGACCCTTTATCACCCGCTGGTAGTGGCGCAACGCCGACTTTGTCAACGATTTTTGATTGTTCTGGATCGTTTGCTAACGCGTATTGGTATGGCCAGTTGCGAATAAATGGCGATTGACCTTCAATAAACGCTGTATGAGATTCTGGTTCTGTAAATGTCGTAATGTTGCTTGGCACAACGTCAGACGTTGCAATTTCAACAAGCTTTTTCAATCCCTTAATTGTTTCAGGGCTGTTGACGACTACATTGTTGTTTTCATCAACAATTTTTCCGCCGTATGCCGCAATAAATTCAATCGCATTACATACTAACCCTTCATATTGTTTCGCTTGCATTAAGTAGCCAAATTGTGTGCCACCTTGTCCTTTAAACTCACGTGCAGCTGTCAACAACTCATCCCAAGTTTTTGGTACTTTCTCCTCTGGTACGATGTCTTTACGATAAAATAATAGTCCTGTGTCAATAAACTTCGGCATCGCCCATTGTTTTCCATCGAAATTCCCAGCGGCAAGCGCACCTTGGTTGTATGCACTTAAATCAATGCCATCTTTTTCGATGAAACGATCAAGCGGAAGAACGTATCCAGCTTGTGCAAACTCTGCTGGCCAAACGACGTCTAAATCCATGACGTCAATTTCAGACGACTTCGCATTTAACATCGTCACGTATGCATCATGCTGAGCCCCTGTGTCTGAAGGCATTTCGCGGAACTCTACTTTAATGTTTGGATATTTTGCTTCAAACGCTTTGACAATTTCTTCAGTTGCTTTTGTCGCATCTTTACCACGAGCATAAACGATTTTTACAACTTCTTCCGATTTTTTTGTATCATCGTTTTTGTCCGTTGTTTCTTTCGTCCCTGTGTCTTGACCGCTAGAGCATGCTGTCAATCCGAGCGTAAGTGCTAGCAATGCAGAAGAAAATTTCGTTACCTTCTTCATGAAAAATCCCCCTTATATTTAAATTGGAATGTATGTCAAGCTTCACGTTGATGAAGCTTGCTACCAAGCGTTGATGCGCGCACAATAAGCTGAAGTGGAAACTCGTAAATTTCCTTTGTTTCATATTTTTTTGTTTGAATTTTTTCAACGATCACATCCACTGCTTTTTGCGCCATTTGTTTCACCGGTTGATGCACCGTCGTAATTGTCGGATTCGTTAACTCTGTAATAGCTTGATTATCGAAACCGACGACTGCTAAGTCTTCAGGGATACGATAGCCGCATTTCACCGCTTCCGATATAATGCCAGCGGCCACTTCATCGCTTCCAGTAAATACGGCGGTCGGTCGCTCTGAAAGCTCCATCATTTTTTGGAATACACGCTTCCCGTCTGCGATATGAAATGCATCGCGAAAAGCATACTGCTCATGAAATGAAACTTTATACTCCGCCAGCGCCTTTTTAAAACCGATTTCACGCGACTTTGCCACATTGCTTCGATAACCGCCGGAACAGTATGCGATTTTCGTATGGCCTTGTTCGAGCAAATGTTTTGTCGCTATGTATCCCCCGTATACTTGATCGAGCCGAACCGTTGGAACGTTTGCACGATCATCAAACTCATTGCAAAGGACAATCGGCCCGTATTGCAAAAAAGGTTTTAGCTTTTTCCATTCATTTTGAATAGAAGCTAAAATAACACCATCTACTTGTTTCGTTTTTAATAAATTCATATAGTTTAACTCTTTTTCAGGCGAATAGCGCGTCTGACAAATAATAAGCTGGTAGCCATATTCGGCTGCCGCAATTTCTGTCGCTTCTACAAGTTCGCTGAAAAAAGGATTTGTAATACGCGGAATAAATAGCGCTAAAATGCTCGTTTTTTGATTCCGCAAACTTCTAGCCGATGAATTTGGTACATACCCTAGCTTTTCCATCGCTTCAAGCACGAGCTTTCGTTTCTCTTCTGACACGTACGGGTGATTGTTAATAACGCGCGAAACCGTCGTCCGTGAAAGCCCTGTTAGCTTGGCGACATCTTCAATCGTCGCCATCCTCCCATCCCCCCTCATTCCAATCGAAAAGAAACGAATGAAATCGTTTTCATACTTATATTATACGCACATCACCTTGTATATGCAAATTAATTTTTTTAAAATTTTTTTCATCAAAAAAAGCTTCTGAAGCATATTACGCCTCAGAAGCTCGTTCGACAGTCGTTGTAAATTGACGACGATGTTGAATCGTAAAATACGTCATCGTTCCAGCCATCATAACTACGATAAACATAAGCAATTTGCCGACGTTTTCCCACATAAACGCAAAATCACCGCTCGAAATGACCGCTTTAAATCCGAAAACGGAATACGTCATCGGCAACCATGCGTTAAATAGCTGGAGCGCATGCGGAATTAGCTCAAGCGGGAACGTTCCAGCACTTGTCGTCAATTGCAAAATTAAAATGACGATACCGATAAAACGTCCCGGATCTCCAAAGGCTGTAACGAGAAATTGAATAACAGATAAGAAGGTAATGCTTGTCACGATGCTAAATACGATAAATAACGGAACGCTTTTTACTTCTAAATCAAGTCCGAGAAGCAGCACGCTAACAGCAAGAAGCGCTTGCACAATGCCAACGACGACTAATACGCTGAATTTTGCAAAAAACCAATGAAATGGCGAGCGCGGCGGTGCAGCTGGTTCCCGTAATGGAAAGACGATCGAAAGCAACAGCGCGCCAACAAACAACCCTAACGACAAGAAATATGGCGTAAATCCGGTACCGTAGTTTGGTACTTCATGTATTTTTTCATCTTTTACTTTAACCGGTTCAGCAAACATGTTATACACGTCCTCGTTTGCCTTCACATCGCTTGCTTTTTCAGCACCTTCTTTTAATTTATCCGCTAATTCTAAAGAACCGCTCGCAAGCTGATTCATGCCGTCTTGAAGTTTGTTCGTACCGGTCGATAATTCATTCATTCCATTTGTTAATTGTTGCGAACCGTCCGCTAAGCGCTGGGCGCCGTCTTGCAGCTGATCCGCACCATTGACAAGAACTTTTAACCCAGAAGCAAGCGCTTGGCTACCATCCGCTAATTTACTTGTTCCTCGCTCCGCTTCTTTCATTTTTTCATGTAGCGTACTCATACCCGAAACAAGCTTCGTTTGTCCATCGAGAAGCACAGTCATACCGTCTGTGACTTGTTGTTGTCCGGCAAGCAGTCGTTTCACGCCGCCGTTTAATGCTATATGCCCTTCATGTAGCTGCTTCGCCCCATTACTTAATGATGTAGCTCCTAATTGTAACGCTTTTGCTCCATCGTTTAATTGGGCAACCCCATTTTCTACTTGCTTGCTTCCAAGTGATAGTTGGACAACATGTTGTTTCAGCTGCTCATATATTGCTTTTTGCGTTGGATCCGACGTTTGTTCGATTAGTGAATCAAGTTGAACAGCTAATTGATCTAAACCGCCAGCTACTGTCATCGCTCCCGTTTTTACTTGCTCTGCACCTTGTTGCCATTGTGCGAGCGATGTTGAAAGCTGTTCTGCTCCTCCGCTTAATTGCTCAGATGCTCGGAGCAGTTGCGGCATGCGGGCGTCAAGTGCTTTCGTTCCGTCGAGCACTTGCTTTGCTCCTGAAGCAAGTTTCGTTGTCCCTTCTTGCGCTTGTTTTGTTCCCGAAAGCAATTGTCCTTGTCCGTCTGCCATCCGCTTTATTCCGTCATGAACAGCTTGAACACCTGTTTGCACTTGTGTTGAGCCATCGGCTGCTTCATGCATACCTTCCGTAAAAACGAGCGATTTTTCGGCAAGCGTCGCTAAATGACGGTGCAATTCATTAGAACCGTCTTGCGCTCGTTTCATTCCGTCATACAGTTCGTTCGTCCCTTCGCTTGCTTGTTTCACACCGTCATGTAACGTTTTTGCTCCGTCACTCGCTTTCGCCAATCCGTCTGCTAACGTTTTTATGTTATCAAACATGTTTTCTGCGTACGTTTCGGTTAACGTTTTCGCTACTTCTGTTTTTATTTTTTCAGCCGCCGTTTCACCAATTTGGGCAGATAAAAAGTTGAAGCCTTCATTCGGCATGTAAATGAGCTGAAGCTTTTTCGGATGATCGTCTTGTAACGTCGTCGCACGTTGTGAAAAATCTTCAGGAATTTGAATGAGCATATAATACCGCTGCTCCTTCAACCCTTTTTTTCCTTCTTCTTCACTGACGAAGTGCCAATCAAACTGTTTCTTTTCCTTCAGCTTTTCGACGAGATCTCGGCCGATATGCAGCTCTTTTCCTTCAAACGTCGCTCCTTTGTCGTTGTTCACAACAGCGACAGGTACCTCATCTAAACGATCGTACGGATCCCAAAATGCCCATAAAAACATGCCGCTATATAAAAGCGGAATAAACAAGACAGCGACAATCGGAATAAGCAGTTTCCGATTCGAGGCGATCATTTTCATTTCTTGCACCCATAATTTGAATGCGTTCACACACTCAACCTCCTATCAAAACATTGACCATTTTGTTTATTTAGTCATTCGTTACAAAAAAGAGAAGGATCACCGTAGAGATAATCCTTTTAACAAATACAAATCAAACAGTTCAGCAATTTTTTGTGGCGACAACGGTTCGTGTTCTTTTTCCCAGTCGACGTGTAACGCGATATACATTTTAAACATTAAAAACGCTGTTAACTCCGCATTGCACGAGCGAATTTCGCCTTTCGCCATCGCCTCTTCAATTTTCTCACGAATAAAAGCAATCATTTCGCGATCGAGCCGCTTCATCACATTGCGCACAGCTGGTGTACCGATATCGCGCACTTCTTGCAACAGTTTGATCGTCAACTCGTTCTCCTTACGAAACGTAAAAATGCGCTGTAACACCCGTTGCACATTTTCGTTAAACGGCAAGCGAGCGTCAACTGCTTCGTTCGCTTCGTACTTAATTTCAGAAATAATGGACGAAACGATATCTTCAAGCAGTTCTTCTTTGCTTTTAAAAAACGTGTAAATCGTCCCTTTCCCGACGTTTGCCATTTTCGCCACTTGATCCATCGTTGTCGCTTTATAGCCAAAAAGGGAAAATGACTTCGCTGCCGCTTCAACAATTTGCTTCTTTTTTTCCGACATAATCGTTCATCCTTTATTTTGACTAAATGAACATTTTGGTCATTTCGTTTTTTATTGTACCATCATATCGTTACATTTGCAACAAGAAAGGTGCCTTATAGTGAAGACACCTTTTCCTTTGTATAAGACAAGTAATGGAGCACCTTTTTTACTGCTTCTTCCCCTTGATCGATACAGTCTGGAAGGCCGAGTCCCTCGTACGAACTTCCAGCTAAAAATACGCCCGGCAAATGTTGTTGCATATCGTTCTTCACTTGCTCCATGCGCTCGCGATGACCGACGATATATTGCGGCATCGACTGTTTCCAACGCGTAACGACAGAAAATATCGGGCTCATCGTAATATTCATCACTTTGTTTAAATCGTCCATGACGACTTGAACGATATCATCGTCCGTTTGATCAACAATCGCTTCATCTCCCGGGCGCCCAACATAACAGCGCAACAAGACGTACCCTTCTGGTGTCGTATGCGGCCATTTTTTATGCGTCCACGTACATGCGGTAATCGTATAATCGCTATCGCGTGAAACGACGAATCCTGTTCCGTTCGTATCTTTCGCTATCGCCTCTTTCGGAAACGCTAGCGCAACGGTCGCAACGGAAGTAGACGGCATCGTTTCAAAAGCGGCAAACATCGACTCGTTCGGAAAAAGCGACGTTAGCGACTTGTGCGGAATAGCAATAATGACGCTATCTGCCTCTTTTACCTCGCCGTTGCTTAACGTTAAAACGTATTGTCCGTTGACTTTTTCTATTCGCTCGACGCGCACACCTTTATAGACTGTTCCCTTTTCTAGTTTTTGTTCAACTGCATCAACAAGTGACGACAATCCTGTTTTTAACGTTTGAAAAATGCCTTTCTCGCTTTTTTGCTTCGTTTTTTGCTTCGGCATCGAACGTTTCATTCCTAACACGAGGCTACCGTGTTTTTGTTCTAAGTGGAAATATTGTGGGAACGTCGCCATTAAACTAAGCTTATCAATATCACCAGCATAAATTCCCGACAATAAAGGCTCAATTAACCGATCAACGACTTCGTTGCCGAGACGGCGGCGGAAAAAATGACCGAGCGACACGTCTCCTTCTGCTTTTAACGGCGGCAATATAAAGTCCGCTGCTGCGCGAAGCTTGCCAAACGGAGAAAAGAGACGCGTCACTACAAACGGGGCGAGTTTCGTCGGAATGCCCATCACCGCACCGCTCGGAATCGGATGTAACGTTCGATTGACGAGAATGTACGATTGACCTGCCGTATTATGCACAAGCTCTTGATCGAGCCCAACCTCGTGAATGAGACGCGAGGCGCTCATCTTGCGGGCTAAAAAAGAATCAGGACCGCGCTCAATAATAAATCCATCGCGATAAACGGTCTGTACTTTTCCACCGAGTCGATGACTCGCTTCAATTAATTCACACGAAATCGGCCACTTGTTTTCTCGTGCTTCTTTTTGTAAATAGTAAGCGGCTGTCAATCCCGTCATGCCACCGCCAATAATGACGACTTTCTTTTTCATGATGTTTCGCCTTCTTTACGTAAATGGTTTAACACAACAGTCGCTAAAGCATCAATAAACTGCGGATGCGCATTCGGCATCGGCGGACGATAGTAGCTGACGCCAAGTTCATCCGTCACTTGCTTACATTCAATATCATTATCGTACAACACTTCTAAATGGTCGGATACAAACCCTGCTGGAACATAGACAAACGCCTCATATCGTTTTTCTTCATACAACTGCCGCGTTAAGTCTTGCACATCAGGACCAATCCAAGGCTCCGGCGTATTTCCAGCGCTTTGCCATCCGATCACATATTGTGACACACCTGCTTCTTTCGCGATCAAATCAGCCGTTTCTTGCAGCTGCTTTGGATATGGGTCTCCCATCGCGATAATTTTTTCAGGCAAGCTGTGAGCCGAAACAATTAATATTGCTTTTTCTCGCTCGCGCTCAGACATCTGGGCGTACGTCTCCTTCACCCGTTCTGCCCAATATCGAATAAATTTCGGCTCCGTATACCAGCTTTCAATGCACGTCAGCTTCGGTCCACCTAAGCGCGCAGCTTCATCTTTCGCTCGATCGTTGTACGATTTTACGCTAAACGTTGAAAAATGCGGAGCTAATACGATCGACACCGCTTGTTCAATTCCGTCTTCATGCATTTGCCGCACCGCATCTTCTACAAACGGCTCAATATGCTTCAAGCCTAAATACATGCGAAATTGTACGTCATCTTGCATGTCGTTCAAGCGCTCAGCGAGCTTCTCCGCTTGTTCTTTCGTAATGGCCGCTAGCGGAGAAATGCCGCCAATCGCTTCGTAGCGCTCACGCAACTCAGCAAGCATCTCTTCCGACGGCTTCCGCCCGCGGCGAATATGTGTATAATATCTTTCTAAATCTTCCTCTTTATATGGCGTGCCGTACGCCATGACGAGCAATCCGATCACTTTCTTTTTCATTATTCATTCATCCTTTTCTTTGCGCAGAGTAATCGTGAATAAACACTGTCAATCGTTTCAATGTCTCCGGTTGAATTTGTGGGAAAATGCCGTGCCCTAAGTTAAACACATATCCCCCTTCATGCGCCATGCCTTCATCTAAAATTTGCTTCACGCGCGCTTCAATGACTTCCCACGGAGCAAGCAATACGGCCGGATCTAAATTGCCTTGTAGCGCTTTTGTCAATCCCATGTCACGCGCCTCACGAATGGACAAGCGCCAGTCTAAACCGACAACGTCAAGCGGCAAGTCATGCCATTCTTTTGCTAAATGGCTCGCCCCGACGCCGAACATAATGAGCGGAACATTTTCATCACGAAGGGCCGTAAAAATACGCTCCATCGTCGGTTTAATGAAATGACGATAATCAGCAACGTTCACCGCGCCAACCCATGAGTCAAAAATTTGAATCGCGCTTGCACCGGCACGAATTTGCGCTTTCACGTAACGAATCGTCATATCCGCTAACTTGTCCATGAGCGCAAACCATGCTTTTGGTTCAGCGTACATAAACGCTTTTGTTTTATTATAGTTTTTCGACGGTCCACCTTCAATCATATAGCTAGCTAACGTAAACGGTGCACCTGCAAAACCGATAAGCGGAACGGTCAATTGCTCTTTCGTTAATAGACGAATCGTTTCAAGTACATACGGCACATCGCTCTCTGGATCAATTTCTCCGAGGCGCTCCACATCCGCAAGTGAACGAATCGGGTTGCTAATGACTGGTCCAATCCCTGCTTTAATATCGACGTCAACACCGATCGCTGGAAGCGGTGACATAATATCTTTATAAAGAATCGCCGCATCAACGTTATATTGTTCGACAGGCAAGCGTGTGACGTATGCGCACAATTCCGGCTGATGTGTAATTTCAAAAAGCGAATATTTTTCTTTCAACGCGCGATATTCGGGCTGCGATCGTCCGGCTTGCCTCATATACCAAACTGGAACGTATTCAGTCGCTTCGCCGCGACAGGCACGTAAAAATGTATCGTTTTTAATCATTATGGCCATCCTTTCTACATATGTAATCGCTTATATTATAGTGTAACGAAACTGTTCATTTGTTTCCACTAACACAACTATACCGATTTTTTCACCGTCTGGGTAGTAATAATACGCAACGTTCATGAAATCGCCAAGAAGAAAAGAAAGTGGTAAAATATGAGCAAGAAAAGGAAGGAGATGATATCGGTGTACGTATTTATGACAAATGGAACAATCGACTACTTAAAACGGTTACGCGATCAGCATCCAAATGAGCGCATGTTGCTCGCATGTAATGAGGACAATGGTATGCTCATTCATGAGACAGAAGGAAACTCTTTATTTCATGAGCCTCGTCCATATGAAGTGCTAGATGCTGTTGGATTGCTCGAAGGGGAGTTCATCGTTTGTAATAACATTCCTGTCACAGATGAAGGTAGACCACTATTTGAACATCGCTTCAATCAGCGAGCGCGTTTAATTGAAAAAGAACCTGGCTTTGTCGCTATTCGCGTCTTACGTCCGTTAAAAAGCGATACGTACGTCATTATGACGATATGGGAAAGCGAAAGCGCCTTTCATCGTTGGCAACAATCAAAAGCATACGAAAAAGCTCATCAAAAACGCGGGACTGAAAAAGGTAGCGATCAACAACGCTCTATTTTCCCTCGTCCATCTTATGTGACGACATATACGGTCGTAAAAGAAGGCTGATGCACTATCAGCCTTTATCCATTCCAAGCGTTCATCCCGCCGCGAACGTTTACAACATGTTTAAATCCGTTTTTCACTAATATTTTTGCCGCTTGATTGCTGCGCATGCCGCTTTGACAAATGACGATCGTTTCTTTGTCACGGTCTAATTCATCCAATCTTTTAGATAAATCATGAAGCGGAATATTTTTAAATTGGCGAATGTTGCGTGCGCGATACTCCGCCGGCGTACGTACATCAATAAACTGGCGGCCTTTCGCTTGTTTTAACTTCTCTTTTAATTCATCCGGCGTAATATGCTCCACACCTTTTGTCGGCAACATTTTTGTCGCGACAAAATAAACGAGTACAAGAATAAGGAAAGCATTGACCCATGTGCTCATATTTCCCCTCCTAAATACATATATGGGTATACTACACCCTTTTCGTCTGTTTGTCAACGATGGTATAATGGTAAAAAACAGAAGGAGCGGGACGCATGAAAACGTTACTGTTTGCTAAACTTCACGAATATTATGACGACATGGTAGCCATTCGTCGTCATTTGCATCAACACCCCGAGCTATCGTTTCAAGAGTATAAAACGGCAGCGTATATCGCCGACTACTATAAACAGCTCGGCATTCCTGTGCGAACGAACGTCGGGGGGAACGGAGTAGTTGCGACGATCACCGGGAAAAAAGGTGGAAAAACGGTGGCGCTTCGAGCTGATTTTGACGCTCTCCCGATTCAAGATGAAAAAGACGTTCCGTATCGATCAACCGTCCCAGGTGTCATGCACGCATGCGGTCATGACGGACATACAGCGACACTACTCGTTCTTGCTAAAGCGCTTCATGAACTGCGTGACCATTGGAGCGGAACAATCGTTTGCATTCATCAGCATGCAGAAGAATACGCACCGGGTGGCGCAAAAGCGATGATTGAAGCCGGATGCTTAGAAGGGGTCGACGCGATTTTTGGCACCCACCTATGGGCAACAGAGCCGACAGGTGTCATTCAATATCGTACCGGACCGATCATGGCTGCTGCGGACCGCTTTCAAATCGTCGTCAAAGGTTCGGGGGGGCATGGAGCGGAGCCTCATAAAACAAAAGATGCGATCGTTACAGCCGCGCAACTTGTGCTACACTTGCAACAAATCGTTAGCCGGCGCGTCAATCCACTCGAACCTGCTGTCGTTTCAATCGGATCATTCATATCTGACAACGCATTCAACGTCATTGCTGATCGGGCAACGTTAGTCGGAACAGTACGTACGTTTTCTGAACAAGTGCGAAACGATATTGAACGAGAAATTGAACAAATTGTCAAAGGAACGTGTATCGCCAACCATTGTACATATGAATATAGTTATACGCGCGGTTATCCACCTGTCGTAAATCATGAAAAAGAAACGGCTTTTCTCGTCTCCATTGCCCATGAAGTAGAAGACGTCACTCACGTTGTAGAAATCGCTCCCCATATGGGTGGGGAAGATTTCGCCTATTATTTACAACATGTCAAAGGAACGTTTTTCTTTACAGGTGCAAAAGCAGAAACGACGACGAACGCTTATCCACACCATCATCCAAAATTTGATTTTGATGAGCGCGCCATGCTTATTGCCGCAAAAACGCTTGGGTTAGCCGCGATAGAATATATGAAATAAAAAAAAAGAAGCGGTGTTCATTCCGCTTCTTTCCATTTTTTCTTTACATACATAATGAGCAGAGTGCAAAGCAACCCTTCTGCTATAAGTACAGCCGTTCCTGCCGAAAGTGATACGATGAACGTAGACAACATTGTAAATAGAGCCGTTTGCATGCCGAATACAATAAGCCATATACCCAACACAGATTGACGTCGCTTTGTCATAGTTAACGGGTATAAAGCAAGCATCGGATGGCTGCGATGATGAGAAAAAAGCGGCAATAGCTGCAGCGCCGTCGCATAAGTGAACAACAACGAAAAAAATACATATCCTGTCGGTATCGTGTAAATAAATATAGCGCCAATCACTGTTAATCGGGTAACAATCCCTAAATATTCCCCGCTTCGCACAAACGTCCGCACATGTAAATATGTGTACGCTTGCTTCGTCGCCCGATCAACGATACGTAACAGCGGAGATAGCCAATAGCGCTTTTTTACCGTTTTACGCAAATGTGGAACGTCAACAAATAAATGAACGACACGATAAAATGACTGCATCCGTCTAGTTTCATCTTCGAGCAACACGTCCCACTTTAATGGGGTGTTTTTGACACTTCTTGTTATGTATCGTGCAACGATCATCATTATAACTGCCATTGTGACGACAAAAGCGTAAGCACCGACAAGAAAAAAATACATCGCCATGACATTCAACAAAAAGCGAATACAACGATGAAATAATGACCGCTGTGAGAAAGCATCTTCTTTCCATTGAACGAGCATATTCCATCCTTTTAGCGGAAAAAGCACGACACATAGCAAAACGAAAGATTGACTAGAAAATGTACGATGGAGCGGAAAAAGAGCGATCGCGATCATCATACATATGGACATATGCACGACAAAACTATACACGCCGGCGCGAAAAAAATACGGGCGCATATTTCTTTCAACCGGAAGAAGAAAAACGGTATCCGCTTCTTTCAGCAGCGTCCGCACCCCGCTTGACGTTAATACAAAGGCGAAAATGATCGATGCGACTATGGCGTATGGAAACTGTTGCAACGAATCGGTCCATTGCTTATACACGTATGCCCCCGCTCCAACGGCGATGAACAACACGATAAGCAAATGATCATTAAACATATACCGACCATATCGTCTCACTTGTGCTACATAGGCAATAAGCCGCTCTTTCCACAACTGTTTTTCATCAATCATCGTTCGTCTCTTCCTTTGTTAATTCGATATATATTTCGTCGAGCGTCGCATGAGGCATATGAAGCTGTTCTTGAAGCATCGGCAATGAGCCGCACGCTTTCACTTGACCGTTATGCAAAATAACGAATGAGTCACAATATCGCTCTGCCGTCGCTAAAATGTGCGTCGACATCAAAATGCCTGCCCCTTGTTTTTTCCGTTCATCAATAAGCTGTAGTAACGCTTGAATGGCGAGCGGATCTAACCCGACAAATGGCTCATCAATAATATAGAGTGGAGCGTCTATTAAAAAGGCGCACATAATCATGACTTTCTGTTTCATCCCTTTAGAAAAAAACGCAGGAAACGCCCTTAATTTTTTCTCAAGTCGAAACATCTGTAGCAACTGCGGCACTCGCTGATCGTATTGCTCATTTGAAATGCCATACGCCATGGCAGTGAGGCGCAAATGCTCTTCAAGCGTTAATTCTTCATATAAAACAGGCATTTCGGGAATGTACGTAAATTGGGCACGATACTGTTTCGGATCATCGTGAAAAGTTATTCCATTCATCGTAATCGACCCTTTTCGTGGTTGCATCAAGCCGATGATATGTTTAATCGTCGTGCTTTTTCCTGCCCCGTTTAACCCGATTAAGGCGACAACTTCTCCTTGATGGACAGTAAACGATACGTCGTCTAAAACGTTTTGTTTCGTATAGCCCCCGACTATATGTTGAACTTGTAATAACGCCATCGTCGTTTTCCTTTCTTATGTAATTATTTTTTATTTTAACAAATGAATAATGAAAAGAAAAACGGGTTATGATAAGTAGCGAAGAGGGACAAAACAAGTAGCAAGTCGCAGTGAGCAACAAAGCAAGTTCAAGAACATGATGAAATGAGGTGTCTACGGGCCGCATAATAAGCTAGCCTGTAACAACGAAAACACTCCCTTAAAAAGGGGATGGTCATCTTGAACAACATCGTACTCACAAACGCGTAACTGATTCTACTCGTAAATGAGGTGTTCCCAAAAGACACGTAATCATAAAGTTCCCTCTTCAGTGGGCAGGATGCGATGCGCATCCTGCTCTTTCCGTTTCTCCAATAGCCATCATTGTGGTAAAATGAAGACAAAACGGAAAGAAAGGTGGCGTAAACATGAGCGACTGTATTTTTTGTAAAATTATAAACGGTGATATTCCTTGTGCAAAAGTATTTGAAAATGATCACGTCATCGCTTTTTTAGACATTAGTCAAGTGACAAAAGGGCATACGCTTGTCGTACCGAAAGTACATAAAGAAAACATTTATGAATTAACACCTGAACTTGCCCAGCGTGTCTTTGAAGTCGTCCCTACAATCGCCAATGCGATTCGCGAACAATTTTCTCCAGAAGGCATTAATATTTTAAGCAACAATGGAGAAATCGCTGGGCAAACGGTCTTCCATTATCATATGCACATCATCCCACGCTACGGAAAAGGAGATGGCTTCGGGGCGGTATGGCGGTCACATCAAAGCGACTATACATTCGATCAACTTCAAGACATCGCCGCACAAATTAAGCAAGCTCTATAGAAAGAAGGTGTCCTAAAAAGGGCACCTTCTTTTTCAAACCGACTTATTCGCTCTTTAATGCATCTTTTAACGACTTGTCTTTAATTTCTACATTGGCATCTTTCATAAGCTGATCGAGCTTCGATTGTACTTTCGATGCATCAAGCTTGCTTTTTTTCACTTCATATTCAATTTGCTCTTTCATTTCATCGAACGATTTTTTCTCTTCTTTATCTGTCACTTTAATGATATGGTAACCGAATTGCGTTTTTACCGGTTCGCTAATTTCCCCTTTATTTAAAGCATACGCTGCTTTTTCAAACTCCTCGACCATCTTGCCAGGTCCAAACCATCCTAAATCGCCACCGTTTTGAGCAGAGCCGGTATCTTTCGAATATTCTTTTGCTAATTTCGCGAAATCTTCACCTTTTTCTAATTTTGCTTTAATTTCTTTTGCTGTTTTTTCATCGTCAACTAAAATATGACTTGCTTTCACTTTCGGCTTATATTCATCATAATATTCTTTCAATTCTTCATCCGTTACTTTCATGTCTTCCATCGCTGCTTTTTGGCGTAATAAATCGAGTTTTACCATGTTGCGAATGACTTCTTCGCCGTTTTGCTGCACCGCTAAATCATATTGCATACCGTACATTTCTTTTAAATTTTCAATTTCCTTATTCAATTCTTCGTCCGTCACTTTAAATTTTTTACTTAACACTTTTTCATGAACGAGATCGCGTAACACATCTTTCCCGAAACGTTCTTTCATCTCGTTGTATAGCTCTTCTTTTGTAATGTTGCCTGCCTTCGTTTCGACAACAACTTCTGATCCGTTATTACAAGCCGAAAGCGCAAGCATCGCTGCTGCCGACATGGCAACTGTCCATTTTTTCATTTCCCACAACTCCTATCTATAAATGTACACAAAACATACTATACCATATTTTTTCCGAAAGCTAAAATAAACCGCGAGTGCGCCCATACATTTTCGCTTCTTTTTACATACAATACATTGTCAAAGCGTCGCAACGCCTTCATATACGAAAGGAGGTGTCGTCTATGGGTGCAGGAGTAGGATATGCAAACGGATTTGCGTTAATCGTTGTGTTGTTTATTTTATTAATTATCGTTGGTGCAGCTTGGTTATACTAATCGAAAGGAAAGCTGACAGGAACGCTGTCAGCTTTTTCACGTAAACAACACTTCGATGTAGGAAGAAATGAGTAAAATGGTAATAAGGACGTTAATCGTTCGAAATACTTTCGGCTGTTTTTCTTCAGGAATTTCTTTTTGAATACAAAGTGAATTCGTTAGCTGATTAACGATGAACAGTACAATGGTCGCAAGGGGTATAAAATAAAGAGCCAAACGATTCCCCTCCTGTTTTATGTATGTATTTACTCCCCTAATTTACAACGATTTTTTCGATAAATCAATAATAGCATTTCATTTATGCAACAAATCCTGTAAAATAATACACACAAGTAGAGAAAAGGAGTTTCGAAAGATGAGCATTGAACATCGCATTGAAAAATTAGAATATTATTGTTCGCTCATGCTAGACATGATCTCACCAGAAAAAAAGCCTTTTTATGCGCTCGTCATCCGCTATGGCTTAACGAAAAAAGAAGTCGAAGACACGCTGCGACTGTGCGAACAATTAACTGAACAATATAAACAACAAAAAGAGGAAGGATTCGTGATTTTCACCTCGCTCTTTACTGAATTTGCGAGTGCGCTTCATCCGAACCTTCCGCTAGCTGAGACGATTGATGCGTTACAAAAACAACAACTATTCGTTCCACTCATGAACGAGTTTCAACGGTTATTACATACGCTCAACAAATGAAGCGACTTCTTCTTTTGGCTCATCTTTCTTTTTCAACTTCCCGTTCTCTTCCACGAACTCCTGTTCAATATTTTGAAAAGAACGCTCAAAAATTTCCATAAAATCGTCCCCGTACACATTTCGGATCACACACATCATTTCTAACATTTCTGGAAATTTACCGTACAATTCATACAACGGCTGAATGCCTTGAAGCACAGACGTCCGTTTCGGATCGTACGACTCCATTAATTTTAATAAAATATCTTCCCCTTTCTCCGTCAACTCGATGTACGTATTTCGTTTATCGTCTTCTTTTTTCGAAAACGACAACAATCCCCGCTCCTCTAATTTTTTCGAAAAGTTAAATGCGGTCGATACGTGCATAACACCAAACTTTGCAATTTCAGAAATAGATGCTCCTTTTAAATGGTATGCAATCCATAAAATATGATGCTCGTTAATGTTTAAATCAAACGGTTTGATCCATTGTTGCCAATCTTTTTCAATCGACTTCCATAGCGCTTTACTTAATTGGGCAACTCTTTGACTAAATAACATCGCCTCTTTGACAGAATAATGTCGTTCCGTGCTTTTCATCTCTCCACCCACTTTTTCGTATTTCCTTTGTTTTATCTTTTATTATGCCAGTAAAACAATAAATAATAAAGTATTAAATATTAGAATTTTTTAATAAATTTTAATATACACTTTTTGAACTAGGAGGAACAAGCATGGTCATCGCGACGGCGACAATTGGTCTCATCTTTTTGTATTTCACGATTGCTACGTTTTCTATATTGAATAAAGCGCGCATGTATCCCCCGAAAAAAGTATTAAAGCAACGCATAAGCGTATTCGGAACCCTCGCCCTTTTTTTTATCGCCCTCACTCTTTTACTCGTTCGTATGCAGTAAGAATGATATAAGGAAAACCCGACCAGAAACGATCGGGTTCTTTTTTATTACTGTTGTGAAACGGTATATGTTCGTCTCATAAGCGACTGAACGATCGGATAAATGACGATCATCGCAATCGTATTGACAAACGCCGTTGGAATGACGACAGCAACGAATAGACCACCAAACGTCGCTCCCCCTGGTAAGCCAACGATGGCTAATGCGACAGCTAAAAACGTCGCCCCAGAAATGAATGTGCCGACAGCAGTAAGCAATGCCGCCTTTACTGGCGTCGCTTTTGCCTTAAACAGCATAAACAATCCAAAAAAGAGCGCAGCCGTCACCACTTTATCAACGACGTTCGGAATAAATCCACCTGGGAAACTTGTCGTTACTCCAGAAATGATCCCTGTGGCAATAGCTAGTAAACTGACAGCCGTTTTGTTCGGAAAAAGCATGATGCCTAAAAACATCATCGTCAACATCATATCCGGCTTCATTCCGAAGAAAAAGCCTGGAATGACCGTGTGAAGCACAGCACCGATCCCAACAAAAAGCGATAACAACACTAACGTTCTCGTATTCATTTCTCATCTCTCCTCATCTCATTCTTTTCTCTTCTCAGCTTGTAAGCAACTTTAACAATATTATAGCACTTTAAAGTGTCGAGGTAAAATAAAAATTTTCAAAAAATATTTTTTCGGAATGTTTCCATAAACTGCACCAGCGCCTCGCACGCTTCTATATCAACAGCGTTATAAATTGACGCGCGGCACCCCCCGACCGAACGATGGCCAGCTAATCCAATAAACCCGCTTTCTTTCGCCTGCGCTAAAAATGCTTTAGTGAGATGTTCTGTCGGCAACGTAAATGTGACATTCATATGCGAGCGGCTTTCTTTTTCAGCATGACCTTTGTAAAAACCGTCGCTTTCATCAATACAGCGATACAACATCGCCGCTTTTTCTTCATTTTTCTTTTCGAGCGCTTGGACGCCACCTTGTTCCTCTACCCACTCAAGTACGAGCGACAACATATAAATCGCAAACGTTGGCGGCGTATTGTACAATGAACGGCTTTCGCTGTACGTGCGATAATTCAACATAGTCGGTAAACGATCGTCCCCTTTTTGCAACAAATCTTTCCGAATGATGACGACTGTCACACCTGAAGGACCTAAATTTTTTTGCGCCCCTGCATAAATGAGCGCAAAACGGCTCACGTCAATGTCACGGCTTAAAATATCGCTCGACATATCTGCGATCAAGTCGACAGAAACGTTTGGAAATTCACGCCATTGTGTTCCTGCAATCGTGTTGTTTGACGTAATATGCAAATAAGCAGGGCGTTCGGATAATTCGATATTCGTCGGAATATATGTATATTTCTCCTTTTTCGACGAAGCTGCGACGTGCGTTGCCCCTACTTTTTCTGCCTCTTTCATCGCTTTATCCGACCATGAGTCCGTCAGTACATAGTTGCCAACTTCCCCTTCTTTTAACAAGTTCATCGGCACCATCGAAAATTGCAAACTTGCCCCTCCTTGTAAAAAGAGGACATCGTGCGTGTTTGGGATATTCATTAACTTACGCAACAACATCTCCGCACGTTCATGCACAGCATCATATTCTTTGCTTCGATGGCTTAACTCCATGACAGACATGCCCGTTTGTTGAAAGTTGAGCAATTCCTTTTGCGCTCGCTCTAACACAGCAAGCGGCAACGCGGAAGGCCCAGCATTAAAGTTGTACGTTCGCTTCACACTTTTCTCCCCCTCGTATCATGTAATAATATATATCCTAACATGAAATATAAAAAAATGAAGAAAAATTTTTGAGAATTTTTTAAAAAAGAAAAGACCTTGTTATTCCAAGGCCTTCTGTCGCTGTGCGCGCGCTTGACGAATACGTTCCATATACACTTCCCCTTCTTTCTCAAGCAACGTCTCATCTATTTTCCGTTCTTCCCTAGCCGCGCGAATCGCCATATATCCGCTCATCACAATACCGACAATAAGCAACGTTATAAGCATAAACATCCTCCTTTAAGCTTGTCTTACTTTACACATATGCAAATAAGCGAAAAAATAGACGCATAAAAGAAGGAAATAGTTGTGAAGGAGCGAATATATGCGAAAGAAAGGGGTTGGGAAGATGAACGTATACACGCTTACTGTGTTTGAAAAAACGGGTGAAAAATTGCTCGATGAAACATTTACTGCCGCAAACGATGAGGAGGCAAAGCGAATAGGGGAACAAAAGTTAAAAGAAAAACAGCTTGAACATAAAACGCATCGCTGCACAACATCGAGCGGCAAACTCATTTTATTCCATCGATAAAGCCCCGATCATCTCGGGGCTAAAATAATTGTTCCATCATGTTTAATTTTTCTTTTGTGTAGTGTTCATAATTTTCATTGTACGCCTTCGGTTCTTTCGGATTGGCAAAATGGGTAATGGCTTTTGTTTCAGGATGCACGAACTTGCTCGATGCACCGCATCCTAGTCCAATAATGGACTGCTGTTCTTCCATGATCATAATGTTATAAATGCTTTCTTGGCCTGGCAAAGCATAACCGACGTTTTCTAAATTGCCGAGAATATTTTTTTGACGATATAAATAATACGGCACATATCCTTTTTCTTTCGTCCACTGCTCTGCTCGCTTCATCATTTCACTAATTTCATCGCGATCAGCTACTTTATACTTCTCTTTATTTTTCGTCATTTCTGAAGCGCGCTTGAATGACAACGTATGCACCGTCAACGACTCCGGCATAAGCTTTTCTGTTTGCTCAAGCGTATAACAAAACTGTTCAACACCTTCACCTGGCAACCCGATAATTAAATCCATATTGATATTGTTCATGCCTGCTGCACGCGCGAGATGAAATTTTTCGATCGTCTCATCAACAGTATGGTGGCGACCTATCGCCCGCAACGTTTCTTGAATATATGATTGTGGATTAATGCTAATGCGATCGATGTTCCATTTTTTCAACACCGCAAGCTTTTCTGGCGTAATCGTATCTGGTCTTCCTGCTTCAACTGTAATTTCACGCACCCGCTCAACGTTTGGAAAAACGCGATACATATGGGCATATAACGCATCCATTTCTTCTGCAGTAATGCTTGTCGGTGTTCCGCCACCGTAATAAATTGTCGTAATCGGAATGTTGCGTTCTCGTAAAAATCGCCCGATTTGTTCCATTTCATAATGCAATCCAATTAAAAATGCATCGACTGATCCTTGCTTTCCTTGAATGGCATATGCTGGAAACGTACAATATGCACATTTCGTCGGACAAAACGGAATGCCGATATAAATGCTCACTTCTTTTGACAAGTCATAAAGATCAGGGACGACCGTCAACTGACGGTCAACAATTTGTTGCATAAGCTGAATTTTTTCATCCGTCACTAAATAATCTTCGCGCAGTTGACGGTGCGCTTCCTCTTTTGTTACGCCAGACCGCAATGTTTGGTGCAGCAACTTTACCGGACGAACGCCCGTTAAAATGCCCCATTGCTGCACAAAACCTGTATACTGCTGCAGTAATGTTAAATATATATACGAAACCGCATGCTTCACTTGCTTCATGCGTCCTTTTTCTTCTGTCGTCTTCCACGCTCGCTCATAACGAGCGGAGCACGTACGATCATGTTCATCATGCAACGTTCCTGTAACGACAAGTTGCTCCTCACGTCGTACGACAATCGTCACGCGCACGTTAGCTTCTTCCGTCGGCATAAATGAAACTGTTCGCTCTTCAAAAAATAAACCGGTAATGACTTCAAGTGAACGTTGAAAACGTTCAACCGGATCGAGTCCACAAATGTCAATACGCAATGAAATCACCTTTCGCTTCAAAGTATTAGGCTCATTTAAGTGTACAGAAGAAGCGAAAAGCTCGTCAAGAAACGGAAATTATTTTTTCTCTATCGTGCGAATTTGCCGTAAAAATCGCTGACGATGTTGTTTACGAAAATGTTCTTTAATCATATATGCAACACCAAGTTGTTCATTTGAACGTGTCACCCAATCCGCCACAGCTTTCACCTCGTTCGGCGCATTCCCCATCGCGACGCCAAGTCCAGCCGCTTCGATAGCTGGCATATCATCAATTTGATCCCCGATGACGACCATTTCTTTCAATGAAATACCGAGTTCGTTTCCGAGGCGAATGAGTCCGTTTTGTTTTGATACACCTTTTTGGAACAGTTCAATTTTCCCTTCACTTATCGTGACCGCAAGCTCTGGAAACGCCTGTTCGATCGTTTCGACAATGTCATCACGTTCCTCTTCATCTGAATAAAACACGTCAATTTTCATCACATCAATTGGATCGTCTCGCAACACATCACTTAACGAATCAACAAATTGAGCTGGATAAAAAAACGGATCTCCTAAAATCGTTTTCGCAATCATATTGTTCTTTATTTTTTTTCGATTTCCGATCGAATACCGCTCATGAAGTAAGCGCACGTTGCAGTTAAAATGTTCAAGCACATGCACAATATCAAACGTTTTTTGTGCTGGAATGACTGACTCATGCAGCTTTTCGTCTAGTGACTTTGCGATGAGCGCACCTTGAAACGTCACTAAATACGAATCTAATTTGAGCGCTTTCGCTACTTTTTTAGCGGACAAAAAGTTCCTTGATGTCATCAATGTAATATATACATCTTTTTTCTTTACAAATTCGATTGCTTCTTTCGTTTTCTTCTCTAGCTTTCCATTTGTTTTTAATAACGTGCCGTCAATGTTTAACGCAAGTAATTTATACATGATCGTCCCCCCCTTGATGTCGTTGTCCTCATTCATACGTATGACAAGGGTATAAAAAAAAGAACACTCATTTTTCATGAGTGCCCATCATACAGCTGTTCAATCGGCTGAATCATCGCAGCCGTCGCCTGTGCAAACAACTCGTTTAACCGCTCTTCTGCACGAATTAAACGCGCGATATTTTCGTTCATTTCAATGACGTGCAAATGTTGCTGTAACATCTCTACATCCGTATCGCTTACAGGTAATCCATTCATTTGCTTTTGTTGCAGCTGTTTTTGTAGCGTGCGAAATTTCGTAAATAATTGGTGCGCAGTCGGATCGCGCTGCACTTGCTCATATGCGCGACGAAGTTCCATAAATGGTTCGCTCGTACGGATGGCTGTCGAAAGTTCATGAATAGCTTGAAGGACGTTCATGCGACACGCTCCTCTCCTTTTCCCTTTCTTTTTACGATATGAGCGAAGCGGTCGCCGTATGTCTACAATTGAACGAAAAACGCAACACATCCTTGGACGAGCCCGATGATTCCTCCTAACAAAGCACCTAAATACGTAATCATTTTAAACTCGCGGCGCGAAATCGTTAAAATCATCTCTTCTAACCGTTCAACAGAGAACGAAGCTACTTCTTCTCGCACAATTTCTTGCAAGTGCAACCGCTTCATCCATTGTTCCAATCGCTCAGATGCAAACTGTAAAAAGAAGCGTACAAACTGCGGCAAAGAAGAGCGTACATACGGGGCAACAAGCGGACCGAGCGGCTGTTGCAACGGCTCTTGCACAATCGCCGACGTCAATCGCTTCAACCATCCGACAACAGTTTCACGACCGACAAACTGTTCAACGTCACGGACGTGCATCGCTTTTACTTTTCCCCATTCGTTTGTAAATAATTGCACAAGCAATTGTTTTGCCCCATCACTTTGCAAAAACTTCACGACTTCTGGGCGAATTTTATCCGCTAAACTAACGTTGCCAAGAAACATTTGAATCATATTGCCAAACATACCACGGCTTTGTAAAAATTCATGAATCATATGCTCCATCTGCCGTTCCCCTTGTTCGCTCTCTACATATGCGCGCAAGCGGAACAATAAACGATCGACAATGGCTGGAATGGCGTCATCTATTTTTTGCAATAACTCGCTCGGAATCGCTGCATGGAGCGGAAGTTCGCCACGTTGCGTCATCATCATGTTACATTTTGTTTCGATCCACGTTTCAACCATTTGTTGCGGATGCTTTATACCCATCCGCTCTAACCAAAACGCAACCGTTTCGTCGGATTGAAGCCATTTTTCTACTTCTTCTTGCACGTAGTTCGTCATATCGCGAATAAACGTTTCATCGTTTAACTTTCGACGCAAGCCGTCCGCTGTTAATAAATGCTCAACAACCATGCGTCCGAGCTGTTCCGCTAACTCTTCACGCCGCTTCGGAATAAGTCCAGGGGTAAACGGGAGTCTTTTTCCTGCGATATAAATGGGACGATACGGACGGAAAAGCATTTTAATCGCAAGCGAATTCGTCATTCCCCCGATGAACGCTCCGACAACCATCATAAAAACTAAATAAAGAAAAAGCCCCATAACGATCTCCCTTCTACTAATGAACTGCTCTAACCATTCATTATAGGGCTTGTCCGTTATGAGTGCAAATGCGCGATAACTGCTTGTGTAATCGTTTCAAACATTTGCATAATAAGACGCGAAACACTTCCCGCTCCGTCGCATGTTCTGAAGCAAGCCATGCCTCTTTATATATATTCATTTTCTCAAATTGTTCGCGCCATCCATTTTCCGTTTCTTTCGTTGTTGTGTTCCATTCCTTTCCTAAATGAAGCAAATATAAATAACGAACGAGCGCTTCTTCTTCCTCGTCTAAATGATAGTTCATTAACGCATGTAAATAATGGACAACCATACTGTTCACCTCTCGTCATGAATATATGAACAAAGGAAATGAATCATGTATACTTTTTTTTCGGTCATACAAAATAACGAATAAGGGGGTATGCATAATGAAAGAACGCAACAATTATGAATGGGATGTCGATCGCATGATTAACGAAGGCATGGCGGGAGGTTACGTATATTCGTGCCATCACGCAACAAACATTGAAGAAGCGCGTGATGTTCAAACAGAACAACCACCACATGAAGTAAAATGAAGCGGCGAGCATTTTCTCGCCGCTTTTTGTATAATGGTCGTGATAGGATCGGAAAGGACTGGGATACATGTTAGAAAAATTACGGGCATATTACCAAGACGCACTTATTGAACGCGAGCAAGTGGACGAGCGGGATCAATATGAATGGTTTTCGACGGAACGCGGCGAAGTTTTTGGCATAAAAAAAGAAGCGCTTACTCCAAAAGAACGGACGTTGTTAGCAACGTTATTTACAAGATATGAAACGATCCCTTCTTGGTTGAGCGAGCGACAACAAAGGTGGTATCGCTTTTTAATACAGCATGATACGACAGCATTCGAACATGTGCCTTCTTCTACACATACACGCTTCATTTATTTTTACATTCAAAAAGGAACTGTTGATCCACATGACTTTATGGAAGCGATTCAATCGCTTTTTCCATATGATGTGACGATGTTATCGGAAACAGAACAACAATTTATCGTCATCGATCAACAAGAAGAGAGCATTGCCTCCACTCTTTATGAACTGATCGATACGCTATGTAGCGATTTCTACATTCAATTGCGGGCCTATATTGGACAAAAGTGCCCACATGGCGTTGAACTTACACACATATTTACCGCGGAAAAGCGATATTTTCACATCGGTATGAAACATAAACCCGAGCAGCGCGTTTACTCCATTGAAGACATCTTCCCTCTTTTGCTTATTAACGATGAAGAGATGACGTACGCCATGACGTTTTTACAAACAGTAAAACAAGATGACGATATGATTAAAACGATGAAGACGTTTTTCGAATGCAATTTAAACGTTTCGCTAGCAGCAAAAAAGCTTCATATGCACCGCAATAGCTTGCAATATCGCATTGATAAACTTATCGAAAAAACAGGCATTGATATAAAACAATTTAAAGGGGCGCTCACCGTTTATTTGGCTATTTTACTTCATGAACAACACTAGGCATATTGCCCGAAAACGTTTTCTTTTTTTTGTGCATCGTGTCCATTTACGACTCTCCCCCTTTCATATATGCTTAAATCAAATGAAATCGATTGCATAAGGAGGCGTACGTATGGCTGAGCTTCGTTTAGAACATGTGTACAAAATTTATGACAACAACGTTACTGCTGTAAAAGACTTTAACTTACACATCCAAGATAAGGAATTTATCGTTTTCGTCGGTCCGTCAGGTTGCGGAAAATCAACGACGCTTCGAATGATCGCAGGTCTTGAGGAAATTTCAAAAGGCGATTTTTACATCGATGGCAAACGGATGAACGACGTTGCGCCAAAAGATCGCGATATCGCAATGGTGTTCCAAAACTACGCTCTTTATCCACATATGAGCGTATACGATAACATGGCGTTCGGATTGAAATTGCGCAAGTTTCCAAAAGAGGAAATCGACCGTCGTGTTCGTGAAGCGGCACGCATTCTCGGCCTTGAGCAATATTTAGATCGCAAACCGAAAGCGTTATCCGGTGGTCAACGTCAACGTGTAGCATTAGGACGTGCAATTGTGCGCGATGCGAAAGTGTTTTTAATGGACGAGCCACTTTCAAACTTAGACGCAAAATTGCGTGTACAAATGCGCGCAGAAATCGCGAAACTTCATCAACGTTTAGGAACAACGACAATTTACGTTACGCATGACCAAACGGAAGCAATGACGATGGCAACTCGCCTTGTCGTGATGAAAGACGGAGTAATCCAACAAGTCGGTTCACCAAAAGAAGTGTACGAAAAACCAGAGAATATTTTCGTCGGTGGATTTATCGGCTCACCAGCAATGAACTTTTTGCGCGGCGTGCTTCAAGACGGCGTATTCGTCATTGGCGATGTGAAAATTGCTGTGCCAGAAGGAAAAATGAAAGTGCTTCGCGAGCAAGGTTACGTCGGTAAAGAAGTCATTTTAGGTATTCGTCCAGAGGACTTCCACGATGAACCAGTCTTTCTTGAGGCATCGCAAAATACAAAAGTACGTGCCCTTGTCGAAGTGGCAGAATTGCTCGGTGCAGAAATTATGGTATATTCACAAATTAGCGGCCAAGAGTTTGTCGCACGCGTCGATGCGCGCACAGACGTAAAAGCAGGTCAAACGATCGATCTTGCATTAGATATGAACAAAGCTCACTTTTTCGATGTCGATACAGAATTGCGCATCCGTTCCAATAGTGAGAAATAAATGGGAAGCCCGTTCATTTGAGCGGGCTTTTACTCTTGGATGAAACGGACAACATCGTCGCCGCAACGTTCGCAATGAAACAAATGAACACACATATGCTGCTTTCGCGTATGCGCGTATCCATCAACCATTTTCATCACATCTGCATCCATATACGGACTATAATCATCGAAATAATCCGTTAATTTCCCTTCGTCTTTTAATTTTTCCCCACATTGGTCACAATAAAAAACGATTGTCCGCAAGCCATTACATAACGGACAAATGTTCATTTTCATCCCTCGCTTCGCTATTTTCCATTATCTTTCCCACTTCACAAAAAATTACCACATAAAAAAAAGAATAATAACATGTTTTTTCCCCAAAATAGTAGTACAAGCAAGCAAACAACATTCGATGGGTTAAGCCAAGCTTGGCAGCGTGAAAAACATCACGCGTTGCTGGTGCAAATCCAGCTAACCCAACCATAAAAAAACTTTTCACGAGGAGATGATTGAACATGGCTAACACAAACCAATTATTAGTATACGGTGCACAACAAGCAATTGATCAAATGAAATACGAAATCGCTCAAGAATTTGGTGTAAACCTTGGACCAGATGCAACATCACGCGCAAACGGTTCAGTTGGTGGCGAAATTACAAAACGTCTTGTTGCAATGGCGCAACAACAATTAGGCGGATCTTACACAACTAAATAACATGGCTGAAAAACCCCCAAGCATTTCGCTTGGGGGTTTTACTGAATTCGTTGCAAAAACTGGCGCGTCCGTTCATGCTTCGGGTTTGTAAATAGTTGTTCCGGGTGGCCGCGTTCAATCATCATTCCTTCATCAAAAAAAATCACTTCATCAGCCACTTCACGAGCAAAGCGCATTTCATGGGTCACAACGACCATCGTCATCCCTTCATTCGCTAAATCTTTCATCACTTTCAACAACTAACATCACAACTCTCCTCATTCCGATTATCGCACGACGTATCGGCTTAACCGTTGTTCGATTTTCCCTTGAATGGTTGTCAATAAAAAAGGAGCAAATTGCTCCCTTTTTACACGTTTTCCACAATCGGCTCGCGAATGCGAACGAGCACTTTTCGGATGCGGCGATTTTCAACTTGACGGACAGTGACAGTTAATGACTCATGCTCAAACGATTCGCCAACAGCCGGAATGCGCTCAAACATTTCAAACACCCAGCCACCTAGCGTATGAGAGGAGCTTTCTAGCTCTTCGATACCTAAAATGTCACAAAACTCATCAAGCGGCAATTCCGCATTAAATTCGTATTCGTAATCATTAATTTTTTGGAACGTTTTTACCGCTTCATCGTGTTCGTCCCATATTTCCCCAACAATTTGTTCTAAAATATCTTCTAGCGTAATTAATCCCGACGTTCCGCCAAACTCGTCGATGACGATTGCCATATGCACTTTACTTTTTTGTAATTCAGGTAACAATGTCGATATGCGCATCGACTCGACGACGAATAGCGGTGTGCGCAACAATTCACGAACATTTACTTCTTTCCCTTGCACAAGTTGACTAAAAAAGTCGCTTTCCGATAAAATACCGATGACGTTATCAATATCCCCTTCGTATACCGGGACGCGCGAATATCGTTCACGTAAAAAAATGTCGCGAATTTCTTCGATTGGCTGATTCACTTCCACCGCAACCATATCAATGCGCGGAGTGAAAATCTCACCAACTAAAATATCGTTAAAATCAAGTGAACGATGAACGAGCTCTTTTTCTTTATTGTCAATAACCCCTTCTTCTTCACTTAAATCGACCATTACTTTTAGCTCTTCTTCAGTGACCAAAGGCGTATCTGCCCGATGACCAAACAGTTTCGAGACGAATTGTTTTAACATGACAAGCAATGCCGTAACAGGAGTAAATAGTTGAATGAGCATATACAGCACACCGGAAATCATAAGCGAAAACGACTCGGCATTTTCTTTCGCTAACGACTTTGGCAACACTTCACCAAAAATTAAAACTAAAATGGTCATGCCGACTGTGCTAATGACGAGACCTGTATTGCCACCAAACAAGTCTGTCGCCACTTTCGCAGAAATAGATGCCGCAGCAATATTCACAATATTATTTCCGACTAAAATGGTCGAAAGAGCACGGTCGAAGTTTTCGGCAATATACAGCGCTTTTTTACTTCCCCGCCGCTTCTCATCGACATAATTTTTTAAACGAATTTTATTGACGCTCGAAAACGCTGTTTCTGAAGCTGAAAAAAAAGCGGATAAAAAAATTAAAAAGATGAGTAAAAAAATTAAACTCAGAGGCAAATCTCCCAACGAACATTCACACTCCTATCGGATGATTTTATAAAAATATATATTCATCATACCAAATTTACATGAAAAAGAAAACGACCACACATATGTGCAGTCGTTCGTCACGATTCGATTAACGTCGTCCCGATAAAAAAAGTTAACAGTAGCACGTACGTAATGTTTAATGTAATTGAAAGTTCTTCCATCTTATTCGCCCCTCCAGCAACATATTCCCCATTTCTATTTTAACAATGAGAGGAACGAATATGTTTGTCAATGGTGTGAACATTTTTACTCATAAAGCGCCCAATGGTTCGTCGGACCGTGTCCACTGCCGATGTGTAGCGCTTGTTCGACAGCAGCTTGAATAAATCGTTTTGCGATATCAATCGCCTCATATATCGTTTTTCCTTTCGCCAGTTGCGCGGTGATGGCGGCAGCAAACGTACAACCTGTGCCGTGCGTATGTTTCGTTTCAATCCGTTCGCTTTTCCATTCGTAAAATCGTTCACCGTCATACAACAAGTCAACTAGTTCGCTTCCTTCGGCGTGTCCACCTTTCATGACAACGTACCGAACGCCCAGATGATGAAGCTTTTTTGCTGCCTCTTTTCGATCCTCGAACGTTTCAATTCGCATATTCGTTAACACTTCCGCTTCTGGAATGTTTGGCGTTAACACATAAGCAAGCGGCAACATGTGACGTTTGAACGCTTCAATCGCTTCTTGCTTTAACAACGGGGCACCACCTTTTGCAACCATGACCGGATCGACGACGATGCGCGTCCATCTGTATTGAGCCGTTTTTTGAGCGACTAGCTCAATAATTTCATGGCTGAATAACATTCCCGTTTTTACCGCATCAGGCGACAAATCAACCGCAACGGAATCGATTTGCTTTTCGATCGCCTCAAGCGGGAGCGGATATACCGCTTGCACACCGAGCGTATTTTGTGCCGTTACTGCTGTAATGGCTGACATGCCAAACACACGGAACTGGTGAAACGTTTTTAAATCCGCTTGAATGCCAGCCCCTCCACCGCTATCTGAACCAGCAATCGTCAACGCTTTATATACCATATCCCTCACCCCAAATATTGATAATATAACCTTTTTGCTTCTTGGATGTCATTTGTACCATGAATAAATACGCGCCCATCAAAAAAAACGACAAAACGATGCCAATCAACTGTAAACGAAAATAAATAGTCATTTCGCTCCACTTGAATGCCTTGTTGTTGTAAAAAAGAAATGAGCGTTGTCCATTCCCACCCATCTCTCTGGGCAGGACGAATTTGTACAGTATCACGTCCGCACAATACAGCAAATTTCGTTTCGTTTTCATATTGAAGCGCTGGATACGTTCGCTTATCGCCGCATGACGGGCAACCGTCTTTTTTTATACGTTTGACGTCAATCATGCGGTATTGTCCACGCCATATATCAAACGAGACGAGTTTTCGATTGATGCGCTCATCATTCACTAAAATTTTCAATGCTTCTGCCGTTTGATGGGCGACAACCATATGAACGACAGGACTAATGATGCCGGCTGTATCGCACGTCGCAACACCGAGCGGCACTTCTTCAAGAAGACATCGTAAGCACGGCGTTTCATGCGGGATAATGACGTAGCTTAATCCATAACTACCTACACACGCCCCATAAATCCATGGCACAGCATACTTTTGCGAAACATCGTTAATGATCATCCGCACGTCGAAATTATCGGTGCTATCGATGATGACATGAGGGCGATCGCGTGCAACAAGATACTCAAGCAACCGCGCATCTGCATCCGCCACGATCGGCTCGATAACAACGTCGCTATTTATCGCGCGCAAATGCGTAGCGGCCGCCATCGCTTTTGGCAGGCGTTTGATTGCATCTTCTTCCGTATATAGCTGCTGACGCTGTAAATTGCTCCACTCGACATAGTCGCGATCGACAATCGTTATTTTTCCAACTCCAGCTCTCACAAGCGTTTCAGCATTTGCTGCTCCAAGCGCGCCTGCCCCAACGACGAGCACACGTTTTTCACGAATACGTTGCTGACCTGTTGCACCAATTGGAGCAAACCGTTGTTGCCGCGAGTAACGATCCATTAGACGATGCTCATCCCTTCGAGCGGGCTACTTGCTGTCGCATATCGCCTTTTCGGAATTCTTCCAGCTTCATAGCCGAGTCTCCCTGCCTCAATCGCAAGTTTCATCGCTTTCGCCATTTTTACTGGGTCTTTCGCACAAGCAACAGCTGTATTTAACAACACTCCGTCAGCCCCAAGTTCCATTGCCAACGCTGCATCCGCTGGTCCACCAATGCCTGCATCAATAATGACAGGCACAGTTGCTTGTTCAATAATAAATTGAATGTGTAACGGATTGATAATGCCTTGACCCGATCCGATCGGTGACGCCCCCGGCATAATAGCATGGCAACCGAGCTGTTGCAGTCGTTTCGCCAACACGACGTCATCTGACGTGTAAGGTAAAACGATAAATCCTTCCTCTAACAGCATTTCTGTCGCTTTTAACGTCTCTACTGGATCAGGAAGCAACGTTCGGTCGCATCCGATCACTTCAACTTTCACCATATCACAAAGCCCTGATGCTTTCGCTAATCGGGCGATGCGCACCGCTTCCTCTGCTGTTTTTGCCCCCGCTGTGTTCGGCAGTAACTTATATTTCGTCACATCGATTTTTTCTAAAAAATTTGGTTGATTCGGTTCAAAAATGTTCATTCGGCGCACCGCAAACGTTAAAATTTCTGCCCCCGATGCCTCCACAGCTTCTTTTTGAATGTCGATGTTCGGATACTTCCCTGTACCGAGCAACAGACGAGATTGAAATGTGTACGGACCAATTTGTAACATATTATCCTCCCCCTACAAAATGAACAATTTCAATGCGATCGCCGTCCGCAATCGCTCTTTGCTCATAATTATCTTTTGGAACGATATCCATATTGATTTCGACAATCGCAATCTTTTCATGAATATGAAAATGGCGTAACAGTTGAGCAACGGTACGCACATGATGAGGTAATTCAATCGTCTCACCATTAATGATGCAACGCATGCTTTCCCTCCTTTCTTGTAAGCGAAAACGGAGTCATATCAAATGGAACTTCTTTTCCTTCTACCATATCGCTGACGCATCGACCGGTGATGGCACTTAGTAAAATGCCATTTCGATAATGCCCCGTCACAACGAATACGTTTGCATATTGTGGATGCTCTCCGATATATGGCATACCGTCTTTCGTTTGAGGACGAATGCCTGCCCAAGCTCCCTCAAACGTAGCGAAAGCAAGTTCAGGAACGATTCGCATCGCACGCGCTAACAATTCATGCACGCTGCACGCTTGCACTGTTTTATGAAACGAATGAACAAGCGCACTAGCCCCGATCACCAAGCGATTGTTTGCTTTCGGCACAATGTAACAACCGTTTTTTGCAAATACAGTCGCTCGTAAAAGACGTTTTTCTGTCGTGACAGCGATACACTCTCCTTTAACGGGATACATATGTAACGATAATTGGAGCTTTTCGGCGAAAAAAGGTGTCCATGCCCCGCACGCGATGACGATTTGTTTTGCATATATCGTCCCGCGCGTCGTTTTTACTCCGACTATGCGCTCATCATCGAAAACAAAATCATATGCTTCTGTATACGGCAAAAATCGCGCTCCTTTAGCTATAGCGGCATGAGCAAACGCCAATGAAAGCTGCCGCGCATCAACTTGCTGATCGATTGTATACATCGCCCCATAGTCAGTTTGTACATACGGCTCCATTTGAGCAACTTCTTCTGCTGTCAACCAACGGACATGTTGTGGTTGTATACGCCTCCAAAATTCATAATGTTCCATTAATTTTCTATCCTCTTCATTTGTTGTAGCGATTTTTAGCATCCCTACATCGTTCCAGCCGATATTGATGTTCGTTAATTCAACCAATTCAGCGATGATGCTCGGAAATAACGATTGGCTAGCAAGAGCAAGCGGAATAAGAGGATGATCGGTCGAAAACTCCGAATGAGCACCGAGCATCCCTGCCGCTGCCGATGATGCTTCTTGCGCTAGCTCACCGCGCTCAACAACTGTGACAGATGCCCCACGTTTTGCTAGCTCAAAAGCAACGCTACTGCCAATAATGCCTCCCCCGATAATTAAAACGTCCATGTGCTCTCCCCCATTTGTTTTCGATATAATCGCACCATTTCCAACGGGTCATCGCCATAAAATATAGTGGACATCACCGCGATTCCTTTTGCACCTGCCATAAACACATCGCGAACGTGCGCCGGTTGAATGCCGCCGATCGCGATTACAGGAATGTGTACGCGACACGTCAACTGCTGCAACACTGTAACCCCTCGCGGTTTCACTCCTTCTTTACAACTCGTTTCGTAAATATGCCCAAAAATCACATAGTCCGCCCCTTCATTTTCCGCTTGTTTCGCTTCTTCAAACGTATGAACGGAACGGCCGACACGCAAAAAAGGAAAACGTTCCTTTACTCGTTTTGGCGATAAGCTATGATGTGCAAGCTGAACCCCGCCCACGCCGTAGACGACCGCAACGTCTACGCGATCGTTGATGACGATTTTTTCCGCAGGCACACCTGCTTGAAGCAGTTTTTCTACAATGATCCCAATCTCTTTTGCCGAACGATGCTTTTCACGAATATGAATGAAATGAGCATAGGTGTGAACGAGCGATGAAATGTGAACGAGCGCATCTATTGACTGCTTTCCAGTTGAAATGAGATGAAGTTCTCCCATATTACCGCACATCCTTCACCGCAACGTATGGGAACACATCCGCCATATAATACCCAACAGCAACAATCATACATATGACAACAAATAAATAAACATCATATTTTCCGAGCTTTACTTCATAATAAAATGTTCGCTTTCGGTCATTTGTAAATCCTTTCGTCTCCATGGCAACTGCAATGCGCTGAGCGCGCCGAATGCTTTGCGATAAAAGCGGGATAGCATATCGCTTCACAAGTTCAAGTTTGCCGCGAAATCCGCTCGCTTTGGCGGCTCGTCGTACTTTCAACGCCTGATGTACCGTTTGAAATTCTTCGATCATGATCGGCAGTAAGCGAATAGCCGCTAAAAAGCTATATGCGTATTTTGGCTGCAACTTCACTTGTTGCATAAGCGAATAAAATAAAAGCACTGGCTTTGTCGTGAGCGCAAACATCAATCCGAAAATCGCAAATAAAAGGGCGCGAAACCCGAGATGTACACCGCGATAAAAACTTTCTTCTGTAATGTGAATAAGCCCCCAGCGAAACCACGTCGTTTCTCCCTTGCCAAACAAAATCATCGACGACGATGTAGACACGAAAATAAAAAGAAACGGGAGAAGAAATAAAAAGATATGTTTCATTCGATAGCCGCTAAACAATATAAACAGCACCGTAAACCCAACCGCCCAGTTCATAAGCACGTTCGGGTTATGAACAAAAACGATGACGACAAACATCGGCAAAAATAAAAGCAGTTTCGCTGTCGGATTCGTTTGATGCAACCACGTTTCTTTATGTTCCATACTCCATCTCATCATATTCCACCTCGCACAACGATCCGCGGCGCAATCTTTTCTCAGCGACAAGCTTTCCGTTTTCAATGACCCATCGTCTCGTGGCGAATTGTGACACGATGCGCTCATCGTGTGTTACCATCACGATCGCTTTTCCTTGTTGCCGATACGCTTCGAGCCATTCAAGCAGCGCAAACGTATTTTTCGCATCTTGCCCGAACGTCGGTTCATCAAGCAACAATAAGCGATGGCTCTCTGCCACCGATGCAGCAACGCTTAGCCGCCTTTTTTGCCCCATCGACAATTGATATGGATGTAAATGTCTCTGGTCAGCTAAATGAAAGCGAGCAAGCAACTGCTCTACTTTTTCTGCAATCTCGTTTTCCTTGCGCTTCTCGAGCCGCAAGCCGTATGCCAACTCATCATCGACACGATGTGTGACAAATTGAAATTCTGGATTTTGAAATACAAAAGCCATGTTGTCGTATAACGACTCCTCATCTATGATCTGATGGCCTTGCCAATACAAATCGCCTTCTGTTCGAATTAATTTCATCAAGCTTTGCAGCAACGTACTTTTTCCGGCCCCGTTTTCCCCTGTAACCGCAATCCATTCTCCTGCATAAATCGTCAAATGGTTGACTGCGATTTTCTCTTCTTTTTGTCGAAAGCCACGGAGCGATGGCACATGTAAAAGAACGTCTCCCTCTGCATACGGTTGTTGCGCAGTTTTTGGCTTTTCATACGCCTCCCACACCCCTGGGTACCAAATGCCTTGTTCATCGATAAACGAGCGATACGTTGAAAACACGACGTGCGTCGGACCATCAGCGATAATATCGCCATGTTCGTTAAATAAAACGATGCGCTCAACAAAGTCGAGAATGTGATCAATTTTATGCTCGACGATAACAACAGTTCGATCTTCTGCCACTTCTTTTAACGTTTCCCATACCGCTTTCGTTCCTCCTTCATCAAGAAGCGCTGTCGGTTCATCTAAAAATAGCACATCAGGCTCAAGCGCCAAAACCGATGCAAGCGCCAATCGCTGTTTCATGCCCCCCGATAGCGTTTGAATCGGTACGTGAACGTGCGGCAGACGAAGGCGAACAAGTTGAAGAACGTGAGCGATTTTTTCATCCATGTGGGCGCGAGGTACACCGAGATTTTCAAGCACAAACGCTATTTCTTCGTCGACGTATGGCATGCAAAACTGAGAATCTGGATCTTGAAACACATAGCCTGCACGCTTTGGAACATGAAGCTCTTTCGCTTTCATCGGCACATCGACAGAGCGTGGGATAATCCCTGCCATTACTTGTAGTAGCGTCGATTTTCCACACCCTGACGGACCTAAAAACAACACTTTCTCTCCTTTTTCAATCGAAAGCGATAAATCTGTAAATAATCGCTTTTTTGCTCCAGGAAACTTTAATCGGAGTTGCTCAATGTGAACGGCTTTTATCAATGATGTCACCTTCTATTGATCCAACGAATCGTAATCTTCTTTTGATGTCGGGCGCAACAATTGTGTCACACCTGTTTTTTCAAGTGCTTTCACAAGGGAATAAGCAAACAATCCCGAAATCACGATCGCCCCAACAAAGCGTGCACTGATGAGTAACGTTAAGTTCCACCACGCTAATTGATCGATGTAACCTTTGTAAAAATCAAGCACGAGCGAAGCGACCGTCGAACCGATTGCCGCAAGCGACACAACTGCAACATCAAAACGTTTATAGCGGAAAGCAGCAAACACAAGCTCAGCAAACAATCCTTGTAAAAGACCGTAAAGCAGTACTTCTAACCCCCACTCAGAACCAACTAAAAACTCCCCAGATGCAGCGGCGACCTCAGCAAGCAATGCCACCCCCGGCTTACGAATGAGTAAATATGCGACTGTAGCGGCGATAAACCACATGCCGTAAATAAGCTGATCAATATGAAGCCCGAGCGGCTTTACCGCATAGTAAAGCGGCCCCCACACTTTATACACAATACCAAATACAATTGCTATAACAACGGTCGTTAATACATCTGTCAATTTAAGCCCTTTCGTTTGCATGAACACTCCCCTTTCCAATTGGCCAATATTCTAATTTGTACGCCATCTCCCAAAATAAATACTCGTATTGACTGCTGATCCAAAAGTGTTGCTTCATTCGCTCACGTTCTTTCTCGCTCGCTGTTTTTGCGATGTCGTTTAACCGTGCAATTTGTTGCTCGACAAGCTGTTTAAACCAGTCGGAGCCGTACGCTTCAATCCATTTCGCATAAATCGGCTGCTTCGGTTTGCAATGCTTCAATCTCTCCCCGATTTCGTAATACAACCAATAGCACGGCAAAATGGCTGCCAATACATCGCCAAAACGTCCTGCAAATGCTGCTCGATACATGTGCGACGTGTAAGCATAAGCGGTTGGTGACGGAACAAACGACGCCTTTTCTTCCTCGGTAACATGAAGCTCTTTCATAAACATCTCATGCAAACGAAGTTCAGCTTCATATGTGTTTTGCGCATGATTGGCCATGCTCGCTGTCGTTTGTAAATCGTCGGCCATCGCCCCGCCAAGCGCTTGCACTTTTGCAAAGTGCGTCAAATAATATGAATCTTGTAATACATAATAACGAAAACAACGTAAATCAAGTGTTCCTTCCCCTAACTCCTTCACAAACGGATGATGAAAGCTCGCCTCCCAAATCGGATCGACAGCTTTGCGCAATTGCTCTGAAAACAACATGTCCTCTCCCCCTTATGAAAAATAAAAAACCACTTTCTTTGCGTAAAGAAAGTGGTTAATAAACGATGGAATTTGATATAAAGACACACTTCGCACCGTTTCCACTTCCCTACGCTGGTATGATCCAGATCAGGTTCTAAGGGTCTCAAAGGCACACTTTGATCTCAGCCTATCTAAAGGCCCCCCTAGTGGAATACATTTGTGTTATTGACTTTGTCACTAATATTAGCATATTTCACTCAATTGTCAAATATTTTTTATCCATCATTTGCGCACATCATTTTCTTCCTGTATGCTAAAGTAGCGAATATATAGTCAGGAGTGGGAAACATGGCAAATGTTTTTTTAAAACGAAAGCGAAAAAAGCGGCTCGAACTTGGACATCCATGGGTGTTTCAAAGTGAAGTCGATTATATTGAAGGGGATTTTGAACCGGGTGATTTCGTCAACGTATATAACCATCAACGTCATTTTCTAGCGAAAGGATATATCAATCCGAAATCACAAATGATCGTGCGCGTGTTGACGCAAAATCCAAATGATGAATTAAATGCGCAATTTTTTATGAACCGTATTCGACAAGCATGGGCGTATCGCGAACGCATGATTCCTGGCGTCCGTTCATGCCGCGCCATTTATGGTGAAGCAGATTTTTTACCTGGATTGATCGTTGATAAGTACGAGGATGTGCTTGTCGTACAAATTTTATCGCTCGGCATGGAAAAACGAAAAGAATGGATTTTACAAGCTCTTCTTGACGTTTTTCACCCGAAAGCTATTTATTTGCGCAACGACGTACACGTGCGTGAATTAGAAGGACTAAAACAAGAAAAAGGATTTTGGTATGGCACGTGCGATACGAACGTACAAATTGAGGAAAATGGCGTCAAATATATTGTTGATATTGAAAATGGACAAAAAACAGGATTTTTCTTCGATCAACGCCAAAATCGTGCTGCGATTCAACCGCTTATTACAAGCGAATCGACCGTGCTCGATTGCTTTACACATACAGGTTCATTTATGTTAAATGCTTGCTTATATGGAGCAAAACATGTTACTGCTGTCGATATTTCAGAGCATGCCATTGAAACAGCAAAACGAAACGCCGCGCTAAACGGATTTACAAATGTACAGTTTGTCGTCGCAAACGCGTTTGATTATTTACGCGAATGTGTGCAAGAGGGGAAAAAATGGGACGTTGTCATCATTGACCCGCCGGCGTTTGCAAAATCTGCTCATGCGGTGCCGAAAGCGCTCGCCGGTTATAAAGACATTAACTTAAACGGCTTAAAACTTGTGAAAGACGGCGGCTTTTTCGTCACAGCAAGTTGTTCGTATCATGTGCATCCCGACATGTTTCAAGCTATGGTTGCCGAAGCGGCATTTGACGCAAAGAAAGTTTTACGTCAAATTCATTGGAGCGGCGCAGGATACGACCATCCAAAACTGCTTGCCGCCGACGAAGGCGACTATTTAAAATTTGCCATTTACGAAGTGCATTCACGCAAATAAAACAGGTTGGGGCATCCTAACCTGTTTTCAGACTGTTGAAAAACGATTTTGTCAAGGGCAAAATCGTTTTTCAATTGTATATTTTAGGTAGATAACATGGGTGAGAGGCTGAATATTTGTGAATTTCTCTTCTTTGAATTAGGAAATTTCGGGAATTCGGCAAGCTAAAGAAAAGAAAAAGTCCACGTCTTTCGTGAACTTTTTCTTGACGTCCCACTTTTTCAACACTTTGAAATCCCCTTTTCCATATCGGAAAAGGGGATTTTCATTATTTCACCAAATATACACGCGCTTCATACGGACGCAATGCAAAGCGTGTCGCATGTTTATGCGGTTTTACATCGTAGTTTGCTAACACCAATTGCTCGCTATTTAATTTCAATGAATCGTAACGATACATTGTTTTTCGGTCTGTTAAGTTCACGATGACGATCGCTTTTTCATCACCTAACGTGCGCGTATACGCATAAATTGCTTTATGGTTTTCTAATATTAAATCGTATGTTCCGTAAACAAATACGTCATGCTGTTTTCTTAGTTGAATCATGCGTTTGTAAAAGTTTAACACAGAGTTCGGGTCGTGCAACTGTTTTTTGACATTAATTTGTTTATAATTTTCATTCACACCAATCCAAGGTGTTCCTGTTGTAAATCCGGCGTTTTCATCATCAGACCATTGCATCGGTGTACGTGAATTATCGCGGCCGTTTTTCCAAATCCATTGCATCACTTCTTCATGTGAACGCCCTTTGGCTCGCTCAATGCGATAATAGTTTTTTATCGCGACATCATCATACTCATCAATCGTTTCAAAACGAACATTCGTCATACCGATTTCTTGACCTTGATAAATAAACGGTGTTCCTTGCATAAGAAAATACAATGCCCCTAACGCTTTTGCACTTTCTACAAGATATGTTTCATCATTTCCCCACGTCGACACCGAGCGCGGCTGATCGTGATTTTCGAGGAACAACGCGTTCCAGCCAATGCCTTCTAATCCTTTTTGCCATTTCGTTAATACACGTTTTAATTTCCGAACATCGACGCCGCCATCTGTTCCTTTTTGCCAAAGTCCTAAATGCTCAAACTGAAAAATCATATTAAAAATGCCGTTTTCTTCACCGACCCAATCTTCGGCTTCTTCCACTGTAACACCATTCGCTTCCCCGACCGTCATAATGTCATAACGCGCAAACGTTTGCGCTTTGAGCTCACGAAGATACTCCATAATCCCTTCTTGATTCATATGCCCATCAAATGACGGGACATAGTCAAGCCCTTTTGGGTTCGGTAAGTCGGGAAGCCCTTCTTTTTTCTTAATGTGCGAAATCGCATCAACACGGAAGCCGTCAATGCCTTTATCAAGCCACCAGTTAATCATATCATATAGCGCACGCCGAACATCTTCGTTTTCCCAGTTTAAATCTGGCTGTTTTGTCGCAAATACGTGCAAATAATATTGATCTGTTGCTTCATCGTATTCCCACGCTGAGCCGCCAAAAATGCTTTCCCAGTTGTTCGGCTCCTTTCCGTTTTTCCCGTCGCGCCAAATGTACCAGTCGCGTTTTGGGTTGTCGCGTGACGAACGCGATTCAATAAACCACGGATGTTCATCGCTCGTATGGTTAATGACGAGATCTAAAATAACTTTCATGCCTCGCTTATGAATTTCTTCAAGCAGTTGATCGAAATCTTCCATCGTGCCAAACTGCTCCATAATATCTTGATAATCGCTAATATCGTAGCCGTTGTCAGCATTCGGCGATTTATAAATAGGGCAAATCCATATGACATCGATTCCAAGGTCTTTTAAATAATCAAGCTTCTGAATGATTCCTTGTAAGTCTCCGATCCCGTCTCCGTTCGAGTCCATGAAGCTTCTCGGATATATTTGATATGCAACCGCTTCTTTCCACCAAACTCTTTTCACGTAAAAACCTCCTCAATCCATTCAAACTAAATCCCTTTCAATAATCTCTACTCTTTCATGTTAATACACAAACGCTCTCGTTAAAAGAGGAAGTTGCACTTTTTTCACAAAAAATTTCGTTTTATGTGTGTAAACGGTTTAACTGCGAACAAAAATAAGCAACGATTCATCATCGTTGCCTATTTTATACTTATATTTTATTCCATTTCATTCACTTTATTCGTTCGATTGGAAATCGTAATGCGACCGATAAACATCGCAAAAATAAAACCAATGCCAACAAAAATTAACCCGTATAAAAACACATCACTTAACGCATCAACAAGCGTTTGTTTTAATACAGGCACAAACATTTGTTGCATTTGTTCAGGAATTTTTTTTAACGTATCTGGATTTAAAATGACGGAATATACGCTTTGCGGGTTCGATTCAACAAGTTGCTTAAATGAATCTGTCATCGCTTGCGCTTGCGCTGGCAATTGTTCTAACAACGGAAGAAACTTCGCTTCTAATAAATCTTTCGAACGATGATTCATAATCGCCCCTAACAACGTCGCCCCAAACGTTCCACCAATTTGTCGGAAAAATTGGCTTGATGACGTCACAATGCCAAGCTGCGATTTCGGAAACACTTCTTGCAATGCAAGGGTAATGACCGGATTGACAAATCCTAATCCGAAACCGAGCGTCGCCATAAAGGACATCGCCGTCCATTTATTCGTATGAACATCCATTGTTGACAGCAAGAAAAAGCCAAGCGCCACAAGCACCATCCCAACAATCACTTGCGGACGAACACCTATTTTTTGTACAAGTCGTCCACCGATCATACTTGCGATAATAAGCGCAAACATCATCGGAAACATCATCGTTCCTGATTCTGATGGGCTCATGCCAATGATGCCTTGCATAAAGAGCGGCACAAACATAATCGCTCCAAACATGCCGACAGACATAAAAAACCCGACGCTATTAAGCACAACAAACGTTTTATTTTTTAATAAATGAATCGGCATAATCGGCTCTTCTGCTTTTCGCTCTACAAATACAAATAAACTAAAGAAAACGACCGAGCTAGCTAGTAAAGAAATAATTTGCCACGATAGCCAATCGTATTTATCGCCACCGAACGTTAAGGCAAGCAACAACGAAACAACGGCTACAACCATCGTAAACATGCCTGCCAAATCAAGCTTTACTCGCTCAGCGACACGATGATTATGCAAACCGAGCGAAATGAGAACAATGGCTAATATACCAACAGGAAGATTAATGTAAAATACCCAACGCCAATTTAACGAATCGACAATCCATCCACCCACTTGTGGCCCAAGAATAGATGCTAATCCAAATACGCCACCAAACACACCTTGCCATTTTGCACGCTCTGCTCCTGTAAACAAATCGCCGATAACGATCATTGCCATCGGCATCATAATACCGCCGCCAATACCTTGAATAGCGCGGAAAATGATAAGTTGGGTCATCGTATTTGCCATGCCGCATAGCGCTGAACCGATAATAAAAATCACTAATCCAGCAATATAAATCGACTTGCGTCCAAATAAGTCAGCGAGCTTCCCGGCAATCGGCACAATCGTTGTCGATGTGAGCATATAAGCGGTTGTCAACCATGCCATCATGCTCAATCCACCGAGTTCCCCAACGATGCGTGGCAACGCCGTCCCGACGATCGTCCCATCAAGTGCTCCAAACAACATCGCAACGAGTAATCCTGTAATTAAAATGCCCCGCTTTTGTTGTATATCGGCCATGTTTGCTTGTATCGCGGCCTGTTCTTTCATCAGTTTTAGGCGAGGAGACCCCGACTTCTAAGCGAGAGCGAAAGTCGGGGAGGAATCGCCCTTCCTCCTTTCAATTAGTAATGTACTAGCATACTCAACTCTTTTTAGCTTTTTCCAGCTTGCTGAAGCATGCACTTTTGTGCCATCTAACAGCCGAAGGTCAAAATAACCGCTGCTTCTTCTGCCAAATATAAAACATTCTTTCCCTTCGTACACCACCTTGTCAAACAGTTGAAACCCTTTGACAAATCGTGGAGCTTTGTTTGATTTTCGTTTTCCACCTTTCAAGATGGTTGCCTTATGCAATTGACGGTTGTTTTTGCGAACGAATTTT